>CAUCBQ010000149.1 GCA_958441075.1 uncultured Clostridiaceae bacterium
GATAGAAATTTACAATATGCTTTACAATCGAAAGCCCCAGCCCCGTGCCGCCCTGCTTACGGCTGCGTCCCTTATCTACCCGGTAAAAACGCTCAAAAATGCGATCCAGGCTTTCCTCCGGTATTCCGACGCCGTTGTCACGGACACGGATCACCATCTGACCGTCCTGCTCTCTCACTGTTACCCATACCTGTCCCCCCGGATGATTGTACTTAACCGCATTTCCAATCAGATTGGTAAGAAGCTCCTTCATCTGCTGTATATTGGCCTTTATACATAAAGGCTGGCAGTCCACATGGACAAAAACCTGACTTTGAGCTGCTGCAGGCTTTAAGCTTTCTACAATGTCCTCCAGAAGAGGGCTGATCCGTACATCTGAAAGCACAATTTCCGCATCCTTTGCCTCCAGCCGGGAAATCATCAGAATATCCCCGATCAGTCCTGCCATATTGGAGGCCTCCTTTTTTATGCGCCGGATAAAATCCAGCTTCATAGCCTCGTCCTGTATCATTCCGCTTTCCATCAGCTCCGCATAGCCCTGAATAGAGGTAATGGGCGTTTTCAGCTCATGGGACGCATTGCTGAAAAATTCCTGACGGATCTGCTTTTCCTTTTCAATACGGTTCAAATAGTCCTTTACATTTTTTGACATTTCCATGGTCGTTTCTGCAATCACATTCAGCTCCTGATAGGGACAGGGAGAAAAACGAAGCTCTCCGCTGCCTCCCTTCACCTTCTGAAGCTCTGATACAATGTCCTGCAGGGGCCTTATAACGGAATCTACAAAACGTCTTGTAAATACAAAGGCGCAGGCCAGAGCGGCAAGGAAGCTGACAAGGGCAGCCGGAAGCAGCATGGGCACATACTCGCTGAGCCCTGAATAGGGGACCGAAATCCGAAGAATCATATCTGACCGGTGAGACTGACAGGCCACATAGAGAAAATGCTTTCCCATGGTTTTCGAATACCGCTTGGCATATCCCATTCCATCCGAAAGAGCTTCTTTAACCTCCCTGCGGCTTAAATGATTGTCCAGACCCTCAGTGGAGGTATCCGTATCAGACACAACGGTACCGTCTGCATGGATCAGGGTAACTCTGGTATCGTCCGCCCCGGTAAACTCCTCCATGCGCTCCACCTGAAGCGCAAGCTCTTCCCCATCCTCATAGTTCAGCAGCCGGTCAATCATCTCTATGGTATAGGTCATATCCTGTCTTGCCATATTTAAGATCATATGGCTGCTGATCAGATAAAAGATGACGCTGTTAATACACAGCGCCGCCAGAAGTACCAGTATAAACTTTTTCAGTATGGCCTTTCTCATTACTTCTCCTCCTTTGCTTCCGGGCGCACCAGACGGTAGCCCACGCCGCGGACTGTTTTGATACAGCTTCCCCCCTCTTCTCCCAGCTTCTGGCGCAGGGTGCGGATATGCATATCCAGAGTTCTTGTCTCGCCGTCATACTCATAGCCCCAGATCTGGTTTAACAGCTCGTCTCTTGTTACTACTCTGGCCTGATTCTCCAGAAGGTAGCATAAAAGCTCAAATTCCTTTAAGGTAAGCTCACAAATACGGCCGCCGCTTGAAACCTCTCTGGTTTTTTTATTGACGCTGATTCCCTGATAGGACAGGGTATCTTTATTTTCTTCCCGTCTTACCCTGCGCAGGAGACTGCGGACCCGGGCGGACAGCTCCAGCACGCCAAAGGGCTTTACCATATAGTCATCTGCCCCGCAGTCCAGTCCCACCACCTTATCCAGCTCCTTTTCCTTTGCTGTTAAAAGCATAATGGGCAGGCTGCTTATGCCTTCCGTCTGCCGGATCTGCCGGATCGCAGCCACTCCGTCCATTCCCGGAAGCATCCAGTCAAAGATTACCATAGACGGACAGTCCTGACGGATACGCTCCAGCCCTTCCTCCGCCGTTTCAAAGCCTTCTGTTTCATAACCAAAGCCTTCCAATGCAATCTTTAACAGATTTCTGATATTTTCATCATCTTCTATAATATAAATCTTTTCCATAATGCCGGCTCCCGCCCTTTCCCTTTTATTGAATTTACACCTTACATATTTTACAGCTTCATGTAAACAGCATACCAAAATGAAGTAAAATCCGAACCAATGGAATGTAAAATCTGTGTAAATTTTTACATATTATTTCATTCAGTCTATACCCCTCAGGAAAAGATGTCAACAAAAATCCCCACCATACCAGATCAGGCAGATGGGGATATACAGCCGGCTATTCGCTTCGCAGGGCATCGATGGGATTTAAATTGGCCGCACGGCTGGCAGGCATATAGCCAAAGAGCAGGCCAATTCCAACAGACACGCTGAATGAAATTACAATGGCAGAGAATGTAGGTGAGGCAGAGATACCAATGGCAGCTCCCACTAAGGCAGTAGCCCCGCAGCCGATAAGAATGCCGATAATTCCGCCCAGAGAGCTGGTAACTGCCGCCTCAATGACAAACTGCTGCATAATGGTTCCCTTGTCCGCCCCCAGAGATTTTCGGATTCCGATTTCCCTTGTCCGCTCAGTCACAGACACCAGCATGATATTCATTACGCCCACCCCGGCTACCAGAAGAGAAATGCCTGCGATCCCTCCCAGCATACTGCTCATCATGGCAATCTGTTCGTTCAGGGAGTCCAGCATCTCGCTCATGGCAGAGACCCTGTAGTAATCGTCATTCTTAAAAATTTCAAAAAGAAACTCCTCAATAAGCGCCTTTGCCTCATCGGCATCATCCGTATCTGCCACAGCAAAGGTGTAATTATTGATGTTGGCGCTTCTTGCCAGACTGACGGATGTGGTATAGGGAAGCCATACAAAATCATCTGTTCCGCCATCACTCATATCGTCCTCATCCTGAACCTCAGCTACGCCCACTACCTTATAGGCATATCCGCCCACCTTCAGCGTATCTCCCAAAGCCTTCTCTGCGCTTCCAAACAGCTCCTGAGCCACATAGGCTCCGATCACACAGACCTTCTGCCGGGAAATAATATCCGAATATGTAATATTTCTCCCCTGCTGCAGGTCATAATCCTTGATCTCCAGATACTGCTCGCTGCGTCCTGCCACGCTGGTAGAGGTCATGGAATCACTTCCCTTTTTGATGGTGGTGGAAATGGATACGTTGGGGCTTAAGCCCTCAAATACGTCTGTGTGCTCTTCAAAAAATTCATACATTTCATCCGGGCTTACGGTACGGGAAGCCAGATTGGTTACATTTACATTGATCTGGTTTACTCCCATGCTGGCAAAATTTTCCACAACAGTTCCCATATAGCCGTTTACAAGGCTTACAAGAATAATAACCGCCGCCACGCCAATGATAATTCCCAGCATGGTGAGAAAGGACCGCATTTTATTGCCCCATATGCTTTTAAGAGCCAGTTTAAAGGATTGCAGCATAGTCTTTTACATCTCCGTCAAAAATTTTGCGCCCGTCTGCAATGCGGATCACCCGCTTTGCCTCCACGGCTATGGAATTGTCATGGGTAATCATAACAATGGTGTTTCCCTCCTCATTGAGCTGCTTTAAAAAGTTAAGCACATCCCGGCTGGTTTTGGAATCCAGGGCTCCCGTGGGTTCGTCAGCCAGAATCAGGGATGGATTTCCCGCCAGAGCCCTGGCAATGGAAACCCTCTGCTGCTGGCCTCCTGAAAGCTGATTGGGCATATTTTTCCATTTTTCCGCCAATCCTACCTTTTCAAGAGAGGCCATGGCACGCTTTTTACGTTCCTCTGTACCTATTCCTGCATAGAGAAGAGGCAGCTCTACATTTTCCAGAAGGTTAAGCTTGGGAAGGAGATTATACTGCTGGAAGATAAAACCGATCATCCGGTTGCGTATCCCTGCCAGCTGCTTATCTCCCATTTTGCTTACGTCCTCTCCGCCCAGATAATACTCCCCCATGGTAGGTACGTCCAGAGCGCCGATAATATTCATCAGGGTAGATTTTCCGCTTCCCGATTTTCCTACAATGGCAACAAACTCACCCTTGTGGATGGAAATATTCACATCGTCGTTTGCCCGAACCTCTTCTCCGCCCAGACAGTAAATTTTGGATATATGTTTTAATTCAATCAGGGGATGATTTTCCTCTGACAGCTGTTCATTTACCTTCATAAGCTTTTCCACCCTTTCTGTCAGCGTCTGCCACCGGGGCCTCCTCCGGGTGCTCCTCCCATTCCGCCGCCGGGGCCTCCTCCCATTCCGCCGGCAGGCATCATCATCATAAAACCGCTGCTCTGGCTGGATTCTGCTACATAAACCGTGTCTCCCTCAGACAGACCGCTTTTGATCTCCACGAAGCTGTCGCTTATAAGGCCTGTTTCTACCTCTACGGCTCTAAAGCCTGCCGGAACCGGCCCCTGCTTTTCCTTCACCGTATCGTCTTTTACATAAACCTGATTTCCCCTCATAAGGGCGTCCACGGGAATTGAAAGCACATCCTCCGCCTGATCCAGAGTAATAATACCGTCCACATTCATACCCGGAAGAAGCTCTCCCGCCTCATCCATGGTTACAGTCACCGGATAGGTACTGACCCCATTGGAATAGGTACTTTCCAGACTTACGTTTGTAACTGTACCAGAAAAGGTCTGTCCTTCATATGCATCAGCATTTACCGTTACCTTCTGCCCCACCTCTACCTTACTGATATCCAGCTCGTCAATGGACATTTCAAAGGTAAGGCTGGACAGATCATAAATCACTGCCAGAACGGTCGTATTGCTGGTGTTCTTTGTAATATTATCCCCAACCTTATAATTCTTTGTGATAACCTGACCGGAAATAGGCGCTGTAATGGTATAGTTGTCATAGCTGTCCTGAGTGCTTTCCAGACGGCTCTGTGCTGACTCCACGCTTTCCTG
>CAUCBQ010000150.1 GCA_958441075.1 uncultured Clostridiaceae bacterium
CACAGGCTTTTCCGCCTTCACAGCTTCTTCCATCTTCACAGGCTTTTCCGCCTTCACAGCTTCTTCCATCTTCACAGGCTTTTCCGCCTTCGCAGCTTCTTCCGCTTTCACGGGTTTTTCTGTTCTCCCAGGCTCTTCCGCTTTCACGGGTTTTTCTGTTTTCCCAGGCTCTTCCGCTTTCACGAACTTTTCCGTTTTCTCAGGCTCTTCCGCTTTCGCGAACTTTCCCGTTTTCTCAGGTTCTTCTGCTTTTGCGGGCTTTCCCGTTTTTCCCGGCTTTGCGTTCTTCCTGCGCCTCTCCTCTTTCCCCTGATCCGGCGCCGGTTTTCCTACAAATACAATAATCGAACGGTAGGGTACCATATACCGCTTCTGATTTTCCAGTTCCCGTTCCTGCCCCGCTTCATAATACCCGCTTCCGCTGCTGTCGCTGGTATCAAAGGCAATCTTCCACTGCTGGGATCTGGGCAAATGAGGAAGGGCAAATTCATGAGGCTCCCAATGCATATTATATGCGACAAAAAAGGTTTCATCCGCGGTTCCGTCTGCTTTTTTCCCATAAGGTCCCCAATACATAATGCCGATCTGCCGACGGAAATTCTCAAACTCCGGCTTCCAGGCATTGACTCCGTGGTAGGAAATATCCGGCTTTCCTACTGCCCGATAATCCATTACCTTGGGCTCTTCCTTCATGTGAAATACAGGATGGGCTTTTCTGAAAGCAATCAGATGCTTTACAAAGGCCAGCAGTTCCCGGTTGGTTTTCTGGAGCTTCCAGTTCAGCCAGGAAATCTCATTATCCTGACAGTATGCGTTATTATTGCCGCCCTGACTGTGGCCAAATTCATCTCCTGCCTGAAGCAGCGGCGTACCCTGGCTTAAAAATACCATCAAAAGGGCATTGCGAAGCTGCTGTCTGCGCATTTGAACCAGCTTTTTCTTCCGACTGGGGCCTTCCTCCCCGCAGTTCCAGGTGTAATTATAATCCGTCCCATCCTGGTTTTCTTCTCCATTGGCCTCATTATGCTTCCTGTCATAGGAAACCATATCCATCAGCGTAAACCCATTGTTGGTAGCCATATAGTTGATCACGCCGTGACCAGCCGGATTGCGGCGGCTGCGGAAAATCAGATTTTTCATCTGATCCTCATCTCCCTTTAAGGCCCGCCTCATATCCACCAGAAAACCATCATTGAATTCGCCAAGATTTTTCTGATATCCCGGTTCCTTATCTCCGTCATCCCAATAGGTAGCCCACAGCTTCGTGTCCGTCAGATAGGGATCCTTTGCCAGAATCCAGGCAGGTGCCTGTCCCGTCAGATGAACTCCGTCTACATGGAATTCCCGAACCCAGAACCGCACCACATCCAGAACTGCCGCTGGCGTCTCCCTGCCTGTGAAAAACAGTTCGATAACCACTTCCGTTCCTGCCTGGTGAAGGGCCTTTACCATCTGCTTAAACTCCATCGCCGGATTTCTTCCCGTACCTGCATAGGAGGCCTTCGGCGCATAATAGAAAGCAGCTCCACAACCCCAGTAATTTAATCTTCCCGTAGGCTTCGGGCCGTCTCCATAGGGATTGCCGTCCGCTACATCCGGCATCTCAATCTCCTGAAACTCCGCGACAGGCATAAGCTCCAGCGTCGTAATTCCCAGTTCCTTCAGATAGGGAATCTTTTCCACAACGCCTGCAAAAGTCCCTTTATTCCGGACACCAGAGGAGCCGTCCTTTGTTAGCCCCCGCACATGAGCCCTGTATACAATACAATCCTCATAAGGAATCTGCAGAGAAACATCCCCCTCCCAGTCAAACTCCGGCTGACTGACCGGCGTTGTAAGAAGTCTCTCTCCATTTTCCAGACATCCCCATGCTTCATTTCCCAAAAAGCTTCTGCCGCAGGGATCCGAAAACCGTTTTCCATCCGCCTCAAAAGCATACTCATACTGCTGTAATCCCTCTCCCTCTACTGTCATCTCCCATACCTGACCATGATGTCCTGCTTCCGGAAATCTGATTCTTGCCGCTTCCTGTTTTTCGCCCCTGCCCTTTTCCGGCGAAAACAAAAGCAGGCTGCACTCCTTTGCAGCCGCTGCAACCGATACGTGAATTCCTTTCTCCGTTGGTGTAAGCCCCATCGGATATACCCCTGTGCTGTCAATGCAAATCTGATACTGTCTCATCCTTCCACCTTTCCATTTCACGTCCCCGTTATTAAGTTACAAAGAAGAAATCCTATTCCCGCAGCTGCCCCCAATCTGCCGCAGGAATATCCTAGGACCAAAGAAAGAAGCTTGCAAGCAAGCTTCTCCGCCTGTGGCCAGTCGCTTCTGTGACAAAATTCTCTGCCGCCGCATGGCGATCCCCGCGGAGCGTTTTTATGTCACAGGACACAATTTCCTATGACCTAAGAAATCACCAGCTCTACCGGACAGTGATCCGAGCCCAGTATCTCCGTGTGAATCGCCGCGCTCTCCAACCGGCTCTTCAATGTCTCTGACACACAGAAATAATCGATTCTCCATCCTGCATTTTTCTCCCGGGCCTTAAACCGATAGGACCACCAGGAATACACCCCTTCCTGCTGCGGATAAAAATATCGGTAGGTATCCACAAAGCCCGCTTCCAGAAGCCGGGTAAACTTCTCCCTCTCCTGATCAGTAAAGCCTGCATTCTTTCTGTTTGTCTTTGGATTTTTTAAATCAATCTCCTGATGGGCCACGTTAAGATCTCCGCAGAAAATCACCGGTTTTCTCTCCTCCAGCCCTTTTAAATAACCAAGCCAGGCGTCCTCCCACTCCATACGGTAATCCAGACGCGCCAGCTCGTTCTGGGAATTGGGCGTATAGCAGGTTACCACATAGTAATCCGGAAACTCTGCTGTAATCACCCGTCCCTCCCTGTCGTGGTCTGGAATCCCGATCCCATAAGTCACGGACAAGGGCTCCTGTCTGGTAAAAAGCGCAGTGCCGGAATAGCCTTTTTTCTCTGCATAATTCCAGTACTGATAATATCCAGGCAAATCCAGCTCCAGCTGCCCTGCCTGAAGCTTTGTCTCCTGCAGGCAGAACACATCTGCATCTGCCTGACGGAAAAAGTCCAGAAAGCCCTTGCCTGCGCAGGCGCGGATTCCATTCACATTCCAGGAAATCAATTTAGTCATATAATTTCTCCTTATAAACACCTTCCTCAATCAGACGGCGGATAGAATCCACGACAGCAGCCTTATCCTCCTGGTAGGTAACGCCGAACCATTTATCTCTGGTTTCCAGCACCTTTACCTTGCCCTTGCCGCTCTTGATCAGCTTATCAATAATTCTGGGAAGCAGATATTCTGCCTTTAAATTTCCCTCTGGAATATTGTCCAGAAACTCCGGAAAGCCTGTCTCCAGCTCCTCCAGGAAACGGGGCGGAAGTCCCCACATATTCATGGATACATGCTGATCCGGATTTACAGAAACGGGATTTCCCTGCTCATCATTGGCCTTTAAGCTGCCGTCCTTCCACTCAATGTCAAAGGTCTCTGTCACATCCCGAAGAGTACCGTCCTCATTCACCTGGCACACACCGCGGGTCACGGTTCCGTTCTCACTTAAAGTATTTTCCAGAATAAATCCGCCCATACACATATCATAAACGTCAGACTCTGTATCCATCTCATGAACCATATAATCATGAATTTTGGAGAAGCCCTCTTTGCCGTAATAGTCATCTGCATTGATTACCAGGAACGGCTCATGAACCATGCCCTTTACAGCCAGCACAGCCTGTCCGGTACCCCAGGGCTTTGTCCGGCCTGCCGGAACCTGATACCCTGCCGGAAGCTCCTCCAGCTCCTGGAAAGCATATTCTACACGGGCAATCTTTTCAATTCTATTGCCGATAATCTCCCGAAAATCCTTTTCCAGATCCTTGCGAATAATAAAAATAATCTTATTAAAGCCTGCTTCCAACGCATCATGAATGGAATAATCCATAATAATCTCGCCATTAGGACCCACCGGAGCCAGCTGCTTGATTCCTCCGCCAAAACGACTGCCAATACCAGCTGCCATAATTACCAACGTCGTATCTTTCATCTTTTCTCTCCCTCAGATTCTTCGGTTTCCACACCGTTTTTTTATAACTAAACTATATCATAGGAACCTCAAAAAGGCAATTCATAGGAAAAGAGAATCCCGATCTGCAGGATTCTCTTTAACGATTTTTATGAACTTCAACAATTCAGCCAGTTTCGAATCATAGCCTCCAGGATTTCCGCGCTTCCTTTCACCCCGAAGGAACCGCTGTTTAAGGCAACATCCTTATAATCCAGCTCACTGTGATATCCCTTGCTGTATCTCTTGTGATACAGGGTTCTGGAATGATCTGCGTCTACAATCATCTTCTCTGCCGCAGCCTTTTCCATCTCAAAATATTCACAGCAGTTTTTCAGCCTGTTTTCATAAGATGCGTAAATATAAATGCTGAAATGATTCTTTCTCTCTGCCAGAATACTGTCCGCACATCTGCCTACCAGAATACACGGCCCCTTATCCGCCAGATCCATAATAATATTTTTCTCAATCTGAAAAATCTCATCCTGCATACTGGGAACCACCATTCCCAAAGGATACAGATACCGCAGGTAGGGAAAATTGGAAACCTCTTCTTTGTCACTGACAACGGAAATCGGAAGTCCCATGCGCTTTGCCGTTTCCTCTACAATATCCCGGTCATAAAAAGGAATTCCCAGCCGCTGTGATAATTCACAGGCAATCGGTCTTCCCATACTTCCAAACTGCCGCGATATGGTAATTACGTATGAATCCTTCATTTATGCCTTCAGGCCCTCCT
>CAUCBQ010000151.1 GCA_958441075.1 uncultured Clostridiaceae bacterium
GGAACCCTGCTGATCAATAATTTCCGGATTAATCAGAACATACTGATTGCCGTCCTCTACATCAATTACTACAATTTTCTTTAATACTCCCACCTGCGGAGCCGCAAGACCTACGCCGTTTGCCTCGTACATGGTCTCAAACATATCCTCAATGAGCTCTGCCGTACGGGGCGTCATCTCCTTTACAGGCTTGCACTTTTTATTTAAAACTTCATCTCCAATTACACGAATCTGACGAACTGCCATTCTTATTATCTCTCCTTTTTCATATTCAAACCATACCATCCGGCGGATATGCAGCCATATTTTTTGCTGCCCTGGACCTATAAAACCAGGTCGGACTGAAGGGAAATGCCTTCCATGCCCTCTAAACAGGCTTCCGCCATTTTTCTGATCTGTATCAGTATATCATAGTTTTCATTCTTAATATATAAAATTTTTCTGTAAATATCATTAACTTTGTACACAGGAGCGTTTACAGGGCCGATACAGGCAAGCTTTTTCCCTGGAAAATGTTCCGGCAGAAGGGCTGCCATCCTCTCCAATGCCTCTGCCGCCCCTGTAAGACGTTCCTCGCAGCGGTCTGACAGTGTGAGGGTTAAAAGCCCCACTGCAGGCGGATATCCCAACAGCCGCCTGAAATTCATCTCCTGACTGTAAAAGCTCTCATAGTCCTGGCTGGCTGCAGTCCGGATGCTGTAGTGATCCGGCTGATAGGTCTGAATCACCATATTTCCGGGAATATGGCTCCTTCCCGCCCTGCCTGCGGCCTGAGTCAGAAGATCAAAGGTTTCCTCCCCACAGCGGTAATCCGGAGCATAAAGGGAAAGGTCCGCCGCCAGTGCGCCAACCAGAGTAACCCTTGGAAAATCATGCCCCTTTACAATCATCTGGGTGCCGATCAGAATATCCGCCTCCCCTCTCGCAAAAACAGAAAGGATCTCCTGATGCCCCCCTTTTTTTGAGGTAGTGTCCAGATCCATCCTGAGAATTCTTGCCTGAGGAAACATCTTCACAGCCGTTTCCTCGATTTTCTGGGTTCCTGTCCCAAAGGGTGCAATATAGGGAGAGCTGCAGGAGGGACAGTGCTTTGGCTGCATGACCGTATAGCCGCAGTAATGGCACATCAGGCGTCCGTCTCTGTGAAGCGTCAGGGTCACATCACAGTGGGGACACCGGATGACCTCTCCGCAGGAACGGCAGGATACAAAGCTTGCATAGCCCCGGCGGTTGATAAAGAGCATGGTCTGCTCCCTCTTTTTCAATCGGTCTTCTATAAGCTCCTTCAGCCTGCGGCTGAAAATAGAACGGTTTCCCGCCTTTAATTCCTCTCTCAGATCTATGACCTCTGCCTGTGGGAGAACCGCCTGTGCCTTTGCCCGTCTTGTCAGCTTAAGAAGGGTATATTCGCCCAGAAGCGCCTTTGTATAGGATTCCAGAGAAGGGGTGGCTGAACCCAGAATAAGGCTGGCCTTATTCATTCTGGCACGCTCTTTCGCGGTCTCCCTGGCATCGTAGCGGGGAGACAGTTCACTCTGATAGGAATTTTCATGTTCCTCGTCGATAATGATCAGCCCCAGCCGCTCAAAGGGGGCGAACAGAGCGGACCGGGGGCCGATCATAATATCAATATCTCCGGTCCTCGCCCGCTCATACTGGTCATAGCGCTCTCCTGCGGACATTCTGGAGTGAAGCAGGGAAACACGGTTTCCAAAACGCTTATAAAAGCGCATTACCGTCTGCCAGGTGAGAGAAATTTCCGGAATCAGAAGAATCACCTGCTTTTTCTTTTCCACAGCATGACGGATCAGCTCCATATAAACCTCTGTTTTTCCGCTGCCTGTAATACCGTGAAGCAGATAGGTGGAGCAGATCCCCATATCGTACTCCTGACAGATACGGTCGGAAACAGCCTGCTGCTCCTCATTTAAAACAGGAAACTGACTGCTTTCAGAAAAATCCAGAGAAGACTCCGCTCCATTTTCCCCTGTAAGAAGCCGCTTCATCTCAAGAAGGGGATTTCTGTATTTTTCCACGACCTCTACCCTGATTAACCCCATTTCCTCTAAAGGCTTAAGAACCGACGGAGTCAGGTTCAGCCGGTTCATGGCCTGATCGTAGGGAACGGGATTTTTCTCTTTCAGCAGGGAAAACAGACGCAGCCTGGCCTTATATCCTCTGCGCACTGCCAGTGCTTCTGCCTCCCGAAACGCTTCCTCACCGCCAACAAGACGAATCTGCCGTTTGGGAGCCTCCTTTATCTTCTGCTTCACAGGAAGGACGGTCTTTAATGCCTGATTCATGGTAGAACCATAGCGCTCCTTCATCCACCAGGCCAGCCAGATCAGCTGAGACTGGGCTGTGACACTGTCCTTTACAGTCCCGGCTATTTCCTTTAATTTTGCCACATCGTATTCCGGCTGGTCCGTCAGCTCCACTATATACCCCTTTCTTCTGCGGCTCCCCGCCCCAAAAGGAATATAAACCTGCTGGCCTGCTTTAAGCTTACCGCGAAGGTCCGGCGGAACCCGGTACTGAAAGGTCCGGTCCACGCTTTCATGAGAAATATCAATAATTACATTGGCATATAATCCGGTCAAATCTCATCCAACTTTCTTTTATAATAGACAAAGCCCGCCAGATCGGCCAAAAACCAGCCAATGGGCACGGCAGCCCAGATTCCGGTTACTCCAATAGCCGGAATGGCTGACAGGGCATAGGCCAAAACCACCCGTGTACCCAGAGAGATCACGGTCAGAACCACTGACATCCCCGGCCTTCTCACAGCCCGGTAAAAGCCGTAAAGCAGAAACAGGCAGCCAATTCCGCAGTAAAATGCGCCTTCAATCCGAAGATACCCCATTCCTACCTTAAGGATCTCTGTCTCATGGGGCTGGACAAAGACCAGAAGCAGCGGCTTTGCAAATACACATACCACAAAGGAAATAATCAGGCAGAACAGCACGGATACAGTTACTGCGCTGCGTATTCCGGCACGAATCCTGTCCCTTTTTCCCGCCCCGTAATTCTGGGCAATGAAGGTGGAAAATGCATTTCCAAAATCCTGAACCGGCATATAGGCAAAGGAATCAATTTTTACCGCTGCTGCAAAGGCAGCCATAACTACAGTTCCAAAGCTGTTTACCAGTCCCTGCACCATAAGGATGCCTAAATTCATCACCGACTGCTGGATGCAGGTAAGAAAGGAAAACTGGGATATTTCTCCCAAAACCTGGCGGTCTATCTTCATATGCTCCCGTCCCACGCGGAAATCGGGCATTTTTGCCAGCGTATAAATGCCAATGCCCATACCGGAAACAAACTGGGAGATCACGGTGGCCTCCGCCGCCCCTGCAACTCCCCGGCGCAGCACCAGAACAAACAGAAGATCCAGGATAATATTAAGGACTGCTGAAATTCCCAGAAAGATTAACGGCGCCAGAGAATTTCCCACAGCCCGCAGCAGCGAGGCGTAAAAATTATAAAGAAATACGGCAAGTATCCCTGTAAAAATCACCCGGAGGTATTCCCGCATTATTCCATAAATCTCCGCCGGCACGCACAAAAGGCTCATAATGGGATCTGTAAACACCATCACAGCCAGATTTACTGCCAGAGCCACGGCGGCAATCATTACAAAGGAAACATAGATGCTGTTTTTCAGGCGGGCTCTGTTTTTCTCTCCAAACCGCAGGGAAAAAACAGCGCCGCTTCCCATACACAGTCCCAGAAGAATAGATGTAAGAAAGGTCATAAGAGTATAGGCCGAACCTACTGCTGCCAGGGCATCTGCCCCCAGAAAGCGCCCCACAATCAGCGTATCAGCCACATTGTAGCACTGCTGTAAAAGATTTCCCAATATCATCGGCAGGGCAAAGCGCAGCATGGTGCCTGTAATGCTTCCCTCAGTAAGATCTCTCTGCATTGTTTCTTCTCATCTCCTTTTTCTAAGTGTTCATATGTCCCGTATCCGGAACAGCCCCCCGCCCGAACGCACTCCGGCCTCTGGGCTTTATAATGCAAAGCCAGAGGCCGTCTGTATCAGGGGAGCTCCCTTATGATTTTATTCCTGTTCTACGCGGTAGCAGCCCTTTCCTTCTGCCTTTAAGCAGGTGCTGAAAAATGTCTTTGCTGCCTGAATCAGATAACAGGTATCCTTTACTCCGGCTGTCTCATAAGGGGAATGCATAGCCAACTGAGGAAGGCCGATGTCCACTGTATTGAGGGCAACATGAGCATTGGAAATATTTCCCAGAGTAGAACCTCCGGCCATATCGGACCGGTTGGCAAAGGTCTGGCAGGGAACGCCCGCCTTTTTGCAGATTGCACGGAAAATAGCTGCGGATACAGCGTCTGTGGTATACTTCTGGTTAGCGTTGTACTTTATTACAATTCCTTCATTTATGGCAGGGCGGTTGGTTGGATCTGCAAATTCACCGTAATTGGGATGAACTGCATGAGCGTTGTCCGCAGATACCATAAAGCTGGAAGCCAGCGCCATCAGATACTGATCCTCACTGCGTCCCAGACTGCGGTTGATCCGGCGCAGGGTATCCTCCAGGAAAGTAGAGTCTGCGCCCTGCTTGGTGCCGCTTCCCACTTCCTCATTATCAAACACAGCTGCAACGGATACACAGGACGGATGGCCTCCTGCCAGCAGTCCCTTAATGGAAGAAAAGGCGCACTGCAGGTCATCCAGACGTCCGCAGGAAAGAAATGCCTCATCTGCTCCCCAGATAGTTCCCCTGTCACGGCTGTAGAGGAACAGGTCA
>CAUCBQ010000152.1 GCA_958441075.1 uncultured Clostridiaceae bacterium
TAACAGTTCCGAAAATACCGTTCTCCGTATTGGCGGTAATTTCTCCCATACAGGACGGAGGGCCATAGTAAATCACGCCGGAAAGAAGTCCCGGTTTTCCCGCCTCTCCCTTTTCTACCCCCATAATTTTAGTGGTATAAAGAGCGCCTGTTTCTGTTTCCACCAGCTCTCCTGTATCGCTGTCGCTGATTCCATGGCCCAGAGCGCCAAAGCGCCCGTTCGGATCTACATAGGTAATGGTGCCGATTCCCTGAGTATCATCTCTGACCCATGCTCCCAGCTTGTAGCTGCCGTCTTCCCCCTTTACCGGAGCCAGGGCCAGCTCCATGTTTTCTCCCCTCCGGCGTATGGTAAGATGAGCCTCTCCCCCATCCCATTTCTCTACTTCCCGAATCAGATCCTCCTTGGTAGACAGCCGCGTTCCGTTAAAAGCCTCGATGTAATCCCCTGATTTCAATTTACCATAAGCCGGTTCGGTCTCCTGACCGTCTTCTCCGGTAATCCGTCCGGTTCCTATAACCATAATCCCCTGAGATTTCAAATATATACCTATGGGGCTGCCGCAGGGTATGGCGTATCTGGTGTCCACTACATCCACACGGATGTCCTTCAGCTTAATCACTCCCAGCAGCTTTAAATTTACTTCATAGCTTCCCTTTTCACCGGCAAAAACCTGAAAAGGTTCGCTGCTGTTTACTGTGATCTGATCCCCCGGAATATTACTCTCATTTCCCAGAGCTACCTCTGTGCTTTCACTGGAAAGTGTGGCCCGCCAGGGCAGAGAAAACGAAAATTCCTCTTTCTGGTTTTCAATCATGCTGATCCGGTCCGGCACTGCCCGGTATGCAAGCTGCCACACAAAGGCTCCTCCGGCTATGGCTGACAGCCAGAACCACAGAGCCAGCTTCCGGTAAAATCCCCCTGTTTTCCTTTTCATATGCCCTGCCTCCATTTCTAATGATCCTGTCATTAGTATGGGCCTGCAGGGCATGTTTCAATCTGGTTTTATCTTTCCATCCATGGCTTTTTTGTCTGATCTGCCAGATCCTTCATTTCACGGGCATTTTTAAGAACTGCCTCTGTAATCTGTGCGCCGCCTAAAAGTCTGGCCAGTTCCCTTACCTCATTTTCCCGTCCCAGTCTTTCAATGGTGGTAGCGGCAGAGCCTTCACTGGCAGATTTGCGTATTTCAAAATGAATATCCGCCATAGCTGCAATCTGAGGCAGGTGGGTAATGCAGATCACCTGATGGCTTCCTGCAATATAGGAAAGCTTTTCCGATACCTTCTGGGCCGTACGTCCGCTGATACCTGTGTCGATTTCATCAAAAATAAGCGTGGGAATCTCATCCGAATCCGCCAATACGGTCTTAATAGCCAGCATAATACGTGAAAGCTCACCTCCCGAAGCTACATCCTTTAAAGGACGCATGGGCTGTCCCGGATTGGTGGAAATAAGAAACTGCGCCTCATCCCAGCCGCAGGGCGTAAAATGATCCAGCGTTTCAAATTCCATATCAAATTCCACATCCAGAAAATTCAAATCGAGAAGTCCTGTCCGAATCTGCTTTACCAGATCCACAGATGCTTTTTTACGTATTTCTGATAAGTCTGTGCAGAGATGGCAGAGATAATCCGCGGAAGCTTTCAGTTCTTTTTCCGTTTCCTGCCTGAATACATCATAATGCTCCAGTTCTTCCAGTCGTTTCCTTTTTTCTTCCAGACTGGCCTGTATTTCCTGAACAGTGGCCCCGTATTTACTTTGAAGGCTGTGGATCTGATCCAGCCGTTCTTCTGTCTGTCTCCAGATTTCCTCATTAAACTCCATGCTGCTCAGATAACCTGAAATTTCCCTTCCGGCATCGCTTAAAATGGCCTCTGCATCATAAAGCTGATCTCTTATTCCCTGCATCGCTTCATCATACTCTGTCACCTGCTCCACCAGCCGCAGGGCTCTTGTAACCCCATCTGCCTGAATACTGTCATAGGCTTCATTCAAGTTTTCGGCAATGCGCCTCGCATGGGAAAAACGGCGGTAACGGGCAGTAAGCTTCTCCTCCTCCCCCTCTTTTATATTGCCCTCTTCAATCTCCTGAATCTCAAAACGCAAAAAATCCGCCTCTCTGAGTCTGGCATCCGTATCCATCTGAAACGAAGACAGCCGTTCTCTTAAAACGCAGTAATTTCTGTACTCCTCTTCGATCTTCTTTTTTGCCGGTTGGGTTTGCGCCTTGACATAGGCATCCAGGATTTCAAGATGTTTTGATTTATACAGCAGAGACTGATGCTCATGCTGACCATGAATATCTAAAAGCAGGCCGGTTATCTGTCTCAGCCTTGCTGCAGTAACTGTTTCGTCATTGATCCGGCTGATGCTGCGGGACGGAGTGATTTTTCTTGAAATAATAACCAGTCCATCCTCTGTAGGTTCTGTGTCCAGCTCCCTTAAAGCCCGTATCTTATCTTCTTCCCTGACGGAAAAAACGAGTTCTATATAGGCATAATCGGCTCCGTGGCGTATGCTGTCTCTGGAAGCTTTTCCTCCCAGAGCCATACTTACGGAGCCGATTATAATAGATTTTCCGGCGCCGGTCTCACCGGTAAGAATATTCAGGCCTTCGCCAAACTCTACATCTGCCTTTTCGATAAGAGCTAAATTTTTAACGTGCAGCTCCAGTAACATATCAATCAGTCCTCCACCATCTTTTTGATCTTTTCCATCACGATGATCGTGTCATCCACACTGCGGACCGCGCACATGATGGTGTCATCCCCTGCAATACAGCCTACTACCTCCTGAAAATGAATCGCGTCCAAAGCAGCTGCCACAGCCATTGCCATGCCGGCTACGGTTTTAATCACAAGAATATTCTGCGCCATATCCATGGACATAAAGCCGTCTTTTAAAATGCGAATGTATTTGATGGCCGAAGTTCCTCTGGGACTTTCCAAAACCATATACCGCTGTCTTCCGTTTTCTCCCTGAATCTTGGTAAGCTTTAATTCACGGATATCTCTGGAAACAGTAGCCTGAGTCACATTAAATCCAGCCTGATTGAGTTTTTCAGCCAGTTCCTCCTGGGTTTCAATCTCATATTTTCCGATCAGTTCCACAATTTTGCTGTGGCGTTCTACCTTCATCTATATCTCCTCCTGCCTGTTAAGCTCTGCGGACTGCAGAGCTTTTTTGTGCCTGTTTCTCAGATTCCGCTTAAATGGTCGCTTAAATTCTGCATAAACGACTGCTTTTTTCTTCGGATCATCACTGTCTCCAGCCCCGAACGCTCTGCAATCAGGAAATCTCCTGTTTCCAGATCTGCCCAGGAATCCCCGTCAAAGGAAACTCTGCCGCTGTTCGATACCCCAATTCGAATTCGGTCCTCTGATGCCAGTACAATACTTCTGGCATTCAAAGAGTGCGGACACACCGGCGTCAGCGCCATCATCCGGCCTGCCGGGGCCATCACCGGTCCGCCTGCGGATAAATTATAAGCAGTGGAGCCTGTGGGCGTCGCCACCAGAACTCCGTCCGCACTGTAGTGGTTTAAGTATTCATCATTGACTGAGACCTGATATCGGAGCACCCGCAGAGGAACCCGGCTGGTAACGGCAATTTCATTTAAGGCAATATCCTGAAAAACTGGCTTCCCCTGATGAAACACCGTTCCCCGGATCATCATCCTGCATTCCAGCTCATAGCGGTTCTCGATCAGAGAAACCACTGCTTCTTCAATCTCATCCTGGGAACTGATCTGATTTAAAAATCCCAGATGGCCCCGGTTTACCCCCAAAAGCGGGATATTTCTGCCTGCCAGGTCCCTGGCAGCCTGAATCAGGGTGCCGTCGCCGCCTATGGTAATCACACACTCTGTATCCTCCGGCACCAGCTCAGAGGGCGTATGCTTTCCATATTTATTCTGCTGGGCCAGAGTAAGAAAACGGCACTCAGCCCCTCTCTTTTCCAGGCATTCCCTTATATACGCCCTGGTTTCAGGGACAAAATCCTTTGCCAAATTGGCAATTAAAAAAAATCGTTTCATCTGCCACTCCCCGCCATTTCCTATGAACGATCCAGGGCTTGATGGGCCTCATCTACCACTGCTTTTGGATCAGCCGCCGCTTCCCGGCGCACCGCATATTCTGCTTCCTGATCCTCTGGATGCTTCTGAAGGTAGAGCAGATATTCAATATTTCCCTCCGGCCCCTTAATAGGAGAAAATTCCAGATTTAGAGCCTCAAATCCAATGGAAAGGGCATAGTTGATAACCATGTCAATTACCTCCAGATGAATGGCAGGCTCTCTGACTACACCCTTTTTTCCCACTTTTTCCCTTCCTGCTTCAAACTGAGGTTTGATCAGACAGACGATCTGTCCGTTATCCTCCAAAAGAGCCTTCACAGGCCCCAAAACCTTGGTAAGAGAGATAAAGGACACATCAATGCTGGCAAAGCCGATGGGGTCTGCAATATCCTCTGGCGTCACATAACGGATATTGGTTTTTTCCATGCAGACTACCCGATCATCGTTGCGCAGCTTCCAGGCAAGCTGTCCATGGCCCACATCTACTGAATAAACCTTCACCGCCCCATTTTGCAGCATACAGTCTGTAAAACCGCCGGTGGATGCGCCTACATCCATGCAGATCTTTCCATCCAGCCGGACGCCGAAACGGTCCATGGCCTTTTCCAGCTTCAGCCCTCCGCGGCTTACGTATTTTAAGGTACTGCC
>CAUCBQ010000153.1 GCA_958441075.1 uncultured Clostridiaceae bacterium
TCCTGCAGAAGCATCACCTGATAGGTTGAATTTCGATGATTCTTCAGATAATCTCCACTTAAGAATCCATATTTGCCAAGCTGTTCCATCTGTTCACCAGATTTATAGGTGAGATTAGGAATCAGGTATCCATTTACATTTGTATAAGTCAGTTTCATATATTTTACTACTCCTTTCAATCAATACGGGCTGTTCCGTGCTACGCACTCTCACTGCCCCTTGTATCATGTTACGTCATTGCTACAAATCTTTCTTTCCACATCATTTTGAATCCAACCCGGGCAGATTTTCTTCAAAATCATGATAAAAGTGCTTCGTTTCAGTGTTAGGAAAATGAACGAAAACACTTGATTTTACTGACTTTCTTCAATGTAACCTTATTATAACATCCTCCCCATACCCCAGCTTCTCATTGGGCCATTCTGCATAGCCGGGAAGATGGCGGGCGCCGCGGATGAGATAAGCCTTTACCTTCTCTCCATAAAGAAAGGGATCATTTCCATCCACAATGCCCCACTGCATCAAAAGAGCCGCGCTCCCTGTGACAAAGGGTGCTGCAAAGGAGGTTCCTGTCACTGCTTCATAGCCTCCCCCGGCCTTTGCTGTAATAATATCCACTCCGGGAGCAGCCAGATCCGGTTTTACCTGTCTGGTCTGTCTTGTAAAGCCTCTGCCGGAAAAATCGGCGTATGCCTGATTTGAATCATTATAGGCCCCTACAGAAATAACCCCTGATGCAGTAGAAGGAATCGTCAGCGTCGTATCCGGCACCGGACGGAGAAATCGGGTGGATGGATTTAAAATCCGGCCTGAGGGAAGCCAGAAATCGTAACGTCCTGTGACAAGTCTGTCCGGAATAAGCTGAAAACTCCAGATTCCGCTGTCTATATAATCTCGCGCAGGAATAAAATCAAAATATATCTCCTGAGCCCGGCTGTAAGGGCTTGGTTTTCCATAATAGATCAGAATGTGTGTGTTTCCATATTTCAGTCTCTGAGTCCCCAGCTCTTCCTCAATGAGCCCCAGACTTCGTCCGTCAGGCGCTGTGAGGCGGACGGAAAACCGATCCGCATAGGATTTCCAGAGCTGTACGCCAAAGCCGGTCTGAAAAGGAGCGGCCGACAGCTCAATATTTTCTGTTTTTCCCATAATAAGCTGCCCTGATGTATGACCAGCCGCAGCCCCCTCATTTCCCGTACCGGTCACAATCACATTCCGGCTGTAATTGGAAGCTTCATTCATAAAGGTTTCCAAAAGACTTGTTCCGTCATGAGAACCATAGGTATTCCCAAAGCTGATATTTACAGCTGCAGGACGTTCCAGTAAAACGGCTCTCTTTAATATGAAATCCAGTCCCTCCATAAGCTGCGTTGTCCTGGGAAAGCTGTCTTCAAACGGAGTTCCCAGCTTTACCACGATGAGTTCGCTTTCATAGGCTGCTCCCCGGTAAACCCCTTCGCTTCCCCTGCCGTTTCCTGCGGCAATCGCTGCAGCTGCGGTTCCGTGTCCGCTGGCATCCACAGAGGACACGATAGCAAGAGCCGCTGTCCTGTCATTTGTTTCCTTATACGCAGTCAGGGCACGGTTTATATCCTCTCTGTCATACACCTGTCCCTGATCCTGATCCCACAGATACAAAATCCGGGTACCCCCATCTTCATTTCTGAAATCCGGGTGAAGATAGTCGATTCCCGAATCAATGATCCCAAGGATAACTCCCTGTCCTGTAAGCCCCTGTTTTAACCCCTTTATAAGCCCTGCCGGCTCCTGAACTCTTTTCCCCGGCTGAATCCCGGAAAAACAGGAGGCTGCCTTTGCCATATCCACGGCAAAGAACAGCCTCTTTGGTTTTTCTATATACTGAATCTCACGAAGATCACTGACCTGATCCAACAGTCTCTGGGGAATTCTGGCAATGGCGTATCCGTTAAAAAGCTCTCTCACTGTAACACCCTGATCCGAAAGCTCTGTCAGGCGGTCCAGATTTCCAGAATAACGCAAAATCAGCTCCCACGTCTTGTCCTGAGGATTGTATCCAATCTCCAGATTCTCCGACTTAAGCCGCTCCTCATCCGAGGCACTTAAGGCCAGATTTAAAAGATTTTCCCGTTTTTGATCTGTTGCATCCAATCCTGTTCCTCCCGGCAGGCTTAAATCCCCTGTCTCAAAGCAGGTATTTTTCTGTATCCTATGCCGAAAAAGATATCATTATGCCTTTTTCAGCCCGTTCTCCCTAATCCAGATGGAATACAGGGGTCAGATCTGCGCTCACAGGACTGTTGTCCTCATTTGTTTCCATAATATCCGCCATGAAATCCCACCATTTTCTATTGATGGGCGTATCCGCGGAAGCGGCCCAGAGAGCTTCGTCCTCAATTTCAATATAGCCGTAAAGCACATGTGTCTCCCGGTCTAAATAGATAGAATAATTACGGCCTCCGTGGGCATGAATCATTTCCTTCATCTCCGGCCAGAGCATATTGTGGCGTTTCTCATACTCCTCTTCCATTCCCGGATACAAAAACATCTTAAAGGCTTTTCGAATCATTTTAAAACCTCCTACTATTTCTCATACAGGAATTTTTCGGGAAGAGTTACCTTAAAATCCACTGCCAGATCTCTGAAATTCTGAGGAGTAATGGTCTGAAGCTTATCCGGGCGCATGGAAAGCATTTTAACCAGAATCTCCGCAGACTTTTCTACGGTATGCATCAGTCCGAAGGTAAGATCAAAGTCCTCTCCTGCGGCAAACATTCCATGATGTGCCCAGATGGCTACGTCATACTGCTTCATCAGCTCACTGGTAGCCACTGCAATATCCCGTCCGCCGGGAACCATCCAGGGCACTACGCCGATCCCGGAGGGGAATACCACCGGACACTCCGTTGCCATTTCCCAAAGCTCTCTTGTAAATACCTCATCTGTCAGCGGAAGAACAAAGGTAAGGGCGATTACATTGGTAGTGTGGGCATGGTAAATCACGCGGTATGCGCCATTGGTCGCCAGCTTCTTTACCTCATGGTTCATCAGATGGGAAGGAAGCTCACTGGTAGGTCTGCCTCCGTTTACAAGTCCCCAGACAATCCGGTAGTTCTCTCCCGCCTCATCCAGCTCAATCATACAGATGGAATCCTCAGGCTTTAGAATTACATTTCTGAAATACTTTCCGCTGCCTGTTACAAGAAAGTACTCTCCGCCCAGAGCAGGAACGGTGGTTCCGATTGGCCGCCACTCCTTTGGCTCTAATTCTTCCTTTATACTCTCTGCTTCCTCATCCTTTACACGGTAGGATAAGTTGCCGCCGTTTCTCTCATGCCAGCCCTGCTCCCAGCCGTCATTTGCCATACGGATAAAGCCCTGAACAAATTCTGCATCTAAAAATCTCATTTTCAATTTCCCCCTTACTTTCTCTGTGACAGTACATCCTGTTCATATTTCTTTACTTTTTCAAACCAGCTCTGACCGCCTTCTACTCCGCACTGACGGCAGTATTCGCTCCATACGTCGCCAACCGGATACAGCTTTAATTCCTCCTGCATCATCATAAGCTCTGTCATGCGGTTTTCATCCTGAAGTCCTTTTAACATGGCTGCCGGCGTCAAAAGAGCGGATAACAGCGCCTTCTGGAAGCTTCTGAAGCCTACAGTCCAGGCAGAAATACGGTTAATGCCGGCGTCAAAATAATCCAGAGCAATGTATACGCGGTCCAGAGAATCATTTCTTACGATCTCTTTTGCGATTTCCTTTGTCTCATCATCAAAGAGCACTACATGGTCGCTGTCCCAGCGCACCGGACGGGTTACGTGAAGGGCGATCTCCGGGAAGAAACAAAGAAGTGCCGGAATCTTGTCTGATACCATCTCCGTAGGATGATAATGGCCATTGTCCATTAAAGGAAGCACACCCTCGTGAGTTGCGGCAAAGGAAAGGGCAAACTCAGCGGAGCCGGCTGTATAGGACTCAACTCCGATACCGAATACCTTTGACTCTACACAGGGCTTAACCAGCTTCGGATCATGAGGTTCTGCTAAAATTGCTTCAATGGACTCCTTATAGCGCATTCTGGGGCCCATACGGTCTGCGGGCACATCCTTAAAGCCATCTCCGGTCCAGATATTCATAACACATGGAATGCCTGTTTCCCGGGCAAAATACTGGGAAATACGGATACATGCCTTTCCGTGACGAATCCAGAATTCTCTTGTTTCCTTATCAGGACTTGACAGGGTCAGACCGTCCTTTACCTTGTGGTGTGAAAAAAAGGTAGGATTAAAATCGATTCCCATTTTGTGCTTTTTGGCAAATTCTACCCATTTTGCAAAATGTCTTGGCTCCAACTGATCCCGGTCCGCACATTCCCCATCCTCAAAAATGGCATAGCTTGCATGAAGGTTTAATTTCTTTTTGCCCGGCATCAGGCTCATAGCCATCTCCATGTCATCCATCAATTCCTGAGGCGTTCTGGCTCTTCCCGGATAATTTCCCGTAGTCTGAATGCCGCCGGTTAAAGGGCCGTCCTGGTCAAAGCCCTTTACGTCGTCTCCCTGCCAGCAGTGAAGGGACACGGGAATTTCCTTTAACCTCTCAATCACCTGATCCGTGTCGATTCCAAGGCTTTTATACATCTGTTTTGCTGATTCATAGCGTTCTGTCTGGTTCATAACAATTCTCCTCTACTACAATATATTTATGGTTAATATCCCTTACAGCCAGTAAGGAATTA
>CAUCBQ010000154.1 GCA_958441075.1 uncultured Clostridiaceae bacterium
AGCCGGAGCATGAAGTTCTTTCTCTTTCACAGAAGCTGCACCGTTTTTGAGAAGCTTCTGATTTTGAAATCCCTGCTTCTGGAGCTCCCTCTTTTTAAGGAAGCTCAAAACTCCCGCAGCTGCAATGAATGCAAGGCCCCACAGGACTCCTGTATATCCCAGCTTCAGCACAGCCATGCAGCCGATCAGAGCCCCGGCTGTAAAAGCTCCCACAGTTATTGTGTAAAACCATGCTCTGCGCCGCATGGTTTCTTCATGATCTAAAAAATACTGAGTCCAGCTTAAAACACACTGCTTCAGATTATTGGTTGTAAAAATAGTAGAGCTGTTATATCCGTCTGTTCCGGAAAATGTTCCCCACTGAAAGCTTGATGCAATAAAAACAGGGTAAAGCCGAACCAGATCCGGAAGCTCCTTTGGAAGAAGCAGGCAGGAAAGAAGCCCTGCTGCATCCACAAACAGACAGAGCCGTTCCATATCAGGATCTAAAATACGCTTTACCAGATAGGCCGCTGCAATGGAAAGGCTGAACAAAACCAGCGCTCCCAGCCGAATCCCTGTCTGAATAAAATCGCCTCCCACCAGATCCTTTGTAAGACTCATGATATTTCCCGTCTGGGCTGAGGCGAAATTTCCTCCAAAACCGCAGACCGCATAGGTTCCCATAAAACCGCCTATACAGGTCATACTGTAATGAAGGAGCCGTCCAAGCTCTGCTTCTGATTTCCGTTCCATTTTCCCGTTACCTGCCTTTTAATCAATTCACTAATGGTACAATACACGGTTTCCTGTTCACTAATGGTAATTATAACAAAAAACAGATACAGCGTCATTCCACAAAAGTACCATTTTTTCAGCACTTTTAAGACAGATTTTCCTTAAACCACTCAAAAGCTCCCCCTGACGGCTCCATCTCAAACTCCAGCCTCTTCCCGGTTACAGGATGAGGAAATGACAAATGAAAGGCGCACAGAGCCAGCGCAGATGATCCTGCCTCCGGCTGTCTGCCATACCGTCCGTCTCCCCAAAGGGGAGTCCCATGACCGGAAAACTGCACCCTGATCTGGTGATGGCGGCCTGTAACAAGGCGGATTTTTACCAGGCTGTATTCTCTGATCTCATTCTCCTCCCGGCGCTCTGTCACTGCCTCTACCGTGTAGGAAAGCTCTGCCCGCTTACATCCCGGAACAGATTTATCCACAATCTCAGACCGGTTCTCTCCCTGATTCTGCCGGAGATAATCCACATATACTCCCTGATTATCCACAGGTTTTCCACAAACCACAGCTTTGTACCATTTCTCCATTTTTCCCTGCTGCATCAGGGAACTAAGGGCTCCGGCAGCCTTCTGATTTCTGGCATACACCATAATTCCCGACACAGGACGATCCAGCCTGTGGATAACTCCCACATATGGCGGCTGACTTTTCCCCTGACCTTTTGAGGATAATGTGTTTAATTTGTGGATATTTTGTGGATTTCTGGCCCTGGCAGTGAGATACCGCCGGATCTCACTAACCATATCTCTGGCAAAGCCTCTGGCAGCCTGAGCCTCCACTCCTGCCGGCTTTACCGCTACCAGAATATCCGAATCTTCATATAATACAGAAAGCATATCTTAGTCCCTTCTTCGCATTTATTTTGATAATCAGAAATCTTTTGACCCCTACGCCACAATTTTTTTCCAACGTATTGCATATTTTACCGGTTCAGTGTATAGTATATATTACACTGACATATAGTTATTAATACTACATATTATAGTTAACTCAACTCTGTTATTTCAAAGGAGGTATCATTGATGACACAGAAAATAAAAGAACGTCTGCGAAAAGTAAAAGATCCGGGCAGTGCCCTGACCCACTTTATTGCCATGGTTCTGGCGGCCTCAGCGGCAGCCCCCCTTCTCATTAAGGGTTCCCGTTCCCCTGAGCAGTTTCATCTGGCAGCTCTGGCTATTTTTATTTTAAGTATGATCGGCCTCTATGGAGCCAGCACCATCTACCACACACTGGATATCTCCCCAAAGATCAACCGGCTGCTGAGGAAAATCGACCACATGATGATCTTTGTGCTCATTGCGGGAACCTACACCCCTGTGTGCCTGATTGTTCTGGGCGACCAGACAGGCTGGTCCCTTCTGGCACTGGTCTGGATCATTGCTGTCCTGGGAATCTGTATCAACGCATTCTGGATCACCTGTCCCAAATGGTTTTCTTCCATGATCTATATTGCCATGGGCTGGATATGCATTCTGGCCTTTTCAAAGATTCTGACCGCACTCCCAAGGGAAGGCTTTCTGTGGCTTCTGGCCGGAGGGATTATTTATACCCTTGGAGGAGTCATCTACGCTTTGAAGCTGCCGATCTTTAACTCCAGACACCGGTATTTTGGCTCCCATGAGATCTTCCACCTCTTTGTCATGGGAGGAAGTCTCTGCCACTACATGATGATGTATCAATTTGTTGCTTAAAAATCAGCTCCTCCTTTTTCTTTCGGGGGAGCTGTTTTATTTCATATTCCCGTCTCATGGCCTCTTCCTTTGTGGAAAAGGTTTCATAATAGGCCAGAGCCACCGGTCTGCGGGAACGGGTGTATTTTGCACCCTTTCCTTCATTGTGAGCCTTCAGACGCCTGTCCAGATCGTTGGTCCAGCCGCAGTAATACGTTCCGTCTGCACACCGCAGAATATAGGTATAATTCTCATTCATTTTCTTTCATCCATTTTCTATGTAAACGGCGACTGCGCAGGACGCGCCATCACCGCCCGGACCTGAAGGTCTGTATCTATGATAAAGCACCAGCTGGATGCGCCGGGGGATCTTTATATTGACAGTATACGTCTGTTTCGAAAATGTGTGCCCCATTTTCTCAGGCTTTTCCGTTTCGTTTCCTTTTTACCGGTTCCAGAAGCCGTACCGCTCCCCACAAAAGAAGCGCTCCCGCTGCCAGCTGCAAAAGAATGCTTAAAGCTACCCAGTGTTCCATCACAGGGCCTGTATTTTCCATTCCAAAATAATTGCAGACACTGGCAAAGGAGGTACTGCGTCCGGCCTGATTTCCAAGCACTGCCATAAATGTAAATGCCGGATTCATTAAAAACAGGTAAAAGGCGCCTCCGGAAGAAGCCCGGACAGCAGGCGTCTCCATAGCGTAGGCCGCTACCGTCTGATCCAGATTCATAGCAGAAAGCGACAGGGCAAAACGGTTAATAAAATAAGTTCCCGCTACAATTGCAATCAGTGTGCCATAGGTTACTGCTGTGGAAACCGTTGATCTGCGGAATGCAGATGAAAAAAAGATTCCCAGGCTTCCTGCCATAAAGGCCACTGCCACATAACAGAAAATCAGAGACAGAGCATCCCACCAGGTAATACCTCCATAGACAAACACCATGGCTACCGCAGGAAAGCTGGACAGGATCAGCACAAACAGGGAGCTTAAGGCGCCCATCAGCTTTCCAGTCACAATCTGCGCCGCTGTCATCTGGGTGGTAAGCATCAGATCCAGCGTCTGCCGCTCCCGCTCCCCGCTGATGCTGGCTGCTGTCACAGCAGGTACAATAAACATCAGAAGGATAAACTCAATGGTTGTGACAAATTCATAGATATCCATAAAATTGCTGTACTGAATAGTAGCGTTGGCACGGACCCGCAGTACCACAGAGTACATATTAATCAGAGCTGCCAAACACAGGATTCCATTAAAAAGAGAAACAATAAAAGGAAATCTGGGACTTCTGGCGCTAACCTTCATCTCACGGCTGTAAACCGGATTCTGCCTCATAAGACGTCACCACCCTTTCTTCTTCATGATCTGTCAGCTGCATAAAAACAGATTCCAGACTGCCCTTCTCACGGACAAAGCCATTTATCAAAACCCCCTCGTCAATCAGCTGCTGAAGAAGCATGGCCTCATCGGCACTGTCTCCTGCAAAACGGACACAGATATCCTTTTCCCGTATGGAAATGGTCTGGACACAGGGATGGCGGCGCAGCACAGCCATGGCCTGCTCCATATTGCTGTACACAGAAATCACCAGCGGATTGGAAGCATTGACTCTGGAAAGAATATCCTTTATATTTCCCTCCAGCACCATCCGTCCCTGGTCAATGATACCGATATCCGTACACATTTCCGCCAGCTCTGAAAGTACATGGGAACTGATAATAATCGTTTTTCCCGTACATTTTAATTCACTGAGAACTTCTTTAAATTCAAACCGGGTTCTCGGGTCCAGCCCTGAGGTGGGTTCATCCAGGATCAGGATCGCCGGATCATGGATCAGCGCCCTGGCAAGGCAGAGCCGCTGCTTCATCCCCCGTGAAAGGCCGTCTACATAGAACTCCAGCTTATCCTCCAAACCAACCTGCTCCAGAAGGGCAGTATACCGTTTTCTTGCCATCAGGCCGTCTATCTGATAGCAGGAGGCGAAAAAGCTCATATACTCTGCTACTGTAAGATTATCATAAACACCAAAGAAATCAGGTACATAGCCAATCATGCCCTTTAATGCTCTGGAATCTTTAAGCGCATCCTTTCCATCAATGGTTATGCTTCCCTCTTCAGCCCCCAGAAGCCCTGTCATAATTTTCAGGGTTGTTGTCTTTCCTGCTCCGTTTGGCCCTACAAAGCCATAGAGCGCACCGTCCTCCACATTCATATCCAACCCGCTTAATGCGTGGTATTTTC
>CAUCBQ010000155.1 GCA_958441075.1 uncultured Clostridiaceae bacterium
TCTCTGGAATACAGAAACTCCAGAACCTGATCCATTTCACCATAAGGCAGCCTGCCTTTGGAAAAATGTACGGGGCCCTCAGCATACCGGCCCAGAGCCAGACGCCAGCGGTTCAGTATCTCCTTCTCATCTCTCATCCGGCTTTTCCTCCATGGATAATTTTACAAAGTTTTCCAGTTCTCTTCCGTAGGCAAACACACCCGGAAGTACCGGAAGCGTCTCCTTTTCCAGACTTTTTTCCCGGTGAAGTCCGGCTGCCAGAGCACCGATCCGTTTTAGTTCTCCCGGAGTAAACGCACTAAAGGCCAGACGCAGCTGAGGAAGAAGCTCCAAAAATTCCTCATCCTCCACCTGGGCGAAAAATACATCCAGCATGGGAATAATACCCTGCCCCATAAAAACAAGATCTCTGGCTGTAAAAAAAAGTCCTCTTAAAAAAACAGCTGTTTTAAGAAGCTGATCCCTGGTTCCGGTGAGATATCCCCGGCCCGCAGCCTCCGCCTCACCGGCTTCTTCCCTTCCGCAGCCAAAAAGGATACCGTGAATACAGCCATCAAGCCCCGGATGAAGCGTTCCA
Organism: uncultured Clostridiaceae bacterium; assembly: GCA_958441075.1. Taxonomy (GTDB): domain Bacteria; phylum Bacillota; class Clostridia; order Lachnospirales; family Lachnospiraceae; genus Enterocloster. The sequence continues at coordinate 578 of CAUCBQ010000155.1, forward strand.
TCCTTCTGCATCCGTTCCAGAGCTTCAAAATATGCCTCCCGGCTGCAGCCTGTCTGGCCTCCGGTCTGATAGAGAAGCTTCATAGCCTTCATTGTACGTTCCAGGTCCTCATCCTTAATCTGAGCCATAGACGGAAGGAGAATCACCAGTTTTTCATAGCAGCCTGCAATCAGCATTTCAAAAGGAAGACTGGCCCGGTAAAGTCCCTGGAGTTCCTTAAGCATCCGCAGGCGTGACAAAGCCTCTGCCACTGTAAAAAAACGGGTATCCTCCAAAATGATCCTGCTGACTGCCTCGTAAACGGGCTCCATCTCATGATCCAGCCCCATTTCAAACACAGAGGTAAGTAACAGAGCTGCTTTTCCCGCATCATTTTCCGTCTTCAATTCTTCTCTTACAAGACTGATTACAGCCTCCTCAATCGCTGCTCCCCGGACAGATACATCCATAAGTGCCGCTCCCACAGAGGGCTTCCATCTGAAGATCCAGGTTTCCCGCATCATATTCCGGTCCCTTCCCAAACGCAGATCCGGTCCCCTTGTCTTTTTAGCAAATTCGGTATGAAGAAACACCATCCGATTCAGAAATTTGCTCTCTTCTCTGTGTTTTTCACTGGAAAATGGAGTGAGCACCCGTTTTATCTCCATAGCAGACCTGCTGCGGATTCCAAACCTGGCACACTGTTTTTCAAAATCCTGAATCAGAGGCGGTACCTCAGCCTGTCTGCACAGCTTTCCCAGCCGGCTTCCCGTCATATGCCTTTTAAGAATACGGAGCGGTTTGTCTGATGACAGGGAGCACTCGCCCTTAATAAAAGAGGAAAGCACCGCATCCTTTAATTCCCATGCTCCGGGCTCCCTTTTGTCACGAAGGGATGCAAGTCCCCTTGCCTGATCCAGGGCACAGATTTCATCATAGGTTGTGGGAACGCCGTCCTTTTTTCTCCCTTCTCTTCCGGTTTCAATCAGAAAATCAAGAACCGTCCCCTCATACGCTCCCTGCTGAGGCTGCTCTTTTCCTTTATTTTCTTCCAGCTTCTCCCATACCTTCTGATAAAATCCAGGAAAAGGCATACCGCTGGCATAGCCGCCCCAGGCATCTGTCTCCTCCATAGAATAGGGCATCAGGTAAATGCCTTCCTCACCCTTTTTCGCATATTCCTTCCATTCCTTACGCCCGGTCTGTTCTCTGAGATAAGCTGCCAGTCCCGGTGTGTGAAATCCGCCTGTGATTCCAATTACAAGCCCCTTTTCTCCCACTTCCCCGGCCTTCTGTCTGAGCCGTTCTGCCATAAACTGCTCTCTGGCCTCACAGCCTTCCGCCCGCAGCTGCTTTGGGGGCGTATCCTCTCTGATGATCCGGCAGTATTCAAGAAGCATTTCAAACCATTTTTCAGCCTCTATACACAACCCCTGAATCTCAAAGTATTTCTCCCAGAATTCCTCAAAGGAACGCAGACCGGTTCTCTGGCAGAGCCGCTGCCAGAAACGGCCGTCTGACAGAAGCCGGTCTCCTCCAATGCCTTCACTGCGGCTTTTTTCACAGGCCGCCAGAATCTCCCTGTAGGGCAGATCCATAAAGCTGCTCTCAATCCCCAGATCCCTGCATGTCCGCAGAGCTGCCAGCTCCGGCGAATAGTCCAAAAAGGGATAATAGCACTTATAATATCCTTCGCCTCCGCCGATCTCTCCCGCCTGATCCTGATAGGAATAATATACGGCAAAGGGCGCCTTCGTCTCTTCATGAACCATGGCCGGGATCAGAGAACCTGCATTTTCAGGCCCTTCGATGAGAACCGCATCCGGCTTTAATTTCTCTATCGTGTTCACAATGTGCCAGGCACAGGCCGGACTGTGATGGCGTATGGGAAGAAGAATTATTTCAGCCATTTCCTTGCATCGTAGTATCTGCTCCATATTCCGCCCTCTCTGCTGCTTTTGTCACGGATCACTGTTCCAAAATAGGCCTTTACCTTTTCCAGATCGTCCCTGTTTTCCTTTGAAACCGCTCCGGTCAGATTTTGTACCAGACAGTCAATATCCATGGTTTTATCTCCATAGTAATAGCCTGAAATCATGGTCTGATAATAGACAGACACAGCCTCCGCCGTACTCATCACCGCGCCCGGGCGGTCAATCCGGTGCCCCATGGAAGAAACGCCTTCCCGCAATTCATGATAAGTGGAGGCCAAAAGCTCTGCCACACTCTCATCCAGCTCCATTTCCATATGGCTTTCTCTGGCCAGGCTCTCCACCTCATTTAAAATGATCTGCTTTTCCATGGAAACCTCCCGCACCGGCTGAACCGTTTCAAAATTAAAACGGCGTTTTAAAGCGCTGCTCATCTCATTTACCCCCTTATCCCGTGTGTTGGCAGTTCCGATCACATTAAAACCGGGAGCAGCAAAAAGAAAGCCTTCATCTCCCAGCTCCGGAATATTTAAGAGCTTGTCGCTTAAAACGCTGATTAAGCTGTCCTGAATCTCTGCGGGGGTACGGGTGATCTCCTCAAAGCGGGTAAGAATCCCCCTTTCCATGCCCGTATATAAAGGAGACGGCACCAGAGCCTCCCGCACCGGTCCCTTTGCCAGCAGCAGTGCATAATTCCAGGAATATTTAATCATATCCTCTGTGGTTCCGGCTGTCCCCTGAATAGTATTTGTGCTGATTCCGCTGATGGCTGCGGAGAGAAGCTCCGACAGCATGGTTTTTGCCGTTCCCGGTTCTCCCACAAGCATCAGGCCTCTGTTTCCTGCAAGGGTAACGATGCAGCGTTCCACCAGGGCATCATTTCCAAAATATTTCTTCCGAATCCGGCACAGCCCTCCAGAGTAGGGAATATCCTTTGAACTTCCCAAAATAAAGGTCCGCACAGACCTGGGGGAAAGCTGCCAGTTTAAGGGTCTGGGGCCTGTATCATTTTCCTTTAATGCCTTTAATTCTTCTTTATACCGAATCTCCACCGGCGGTTTCATCCACTGCTGCTTCATCATCTGTATGTCCTCCTTTATGTCGGGAAATATATATCTCAGTATAGCAAAATTCCATCTTCTGTGCTACTATATATACAAAAAAAGGAAGTGAACGCCCATGGGTTTTGTTGATTTACACACACATTCCAACGCATCTGACGGCAGCTTCACGCCCGTCCAGGTGGTACATCTGGCAAAGGAGTCCGGCCTCTGTGCCATCGCCCTCACCGACCATGATACCACCGCCGGAATTGCTGATGCCGCTGCTGCAGGAAAAAATCTGGGGGTAGAGGTTGTTCCCGGTATTGAAGTGTCCAGCAGTTTCGAAGGACATGAAATCCATATTCTGGGGCTGTTTATCAATCCGGATGCCCCTGAACTTCAATCATTTCTGAAAGATATGAGAAGCCGCAGAGACCGGCGCAATCAGGAGATGCTTCTTCGTCTGGCGTCAAACGGAATCACATTTACGGAGGAAGAGCTTTCCGGTTCCAATCCGCAGTCTGTAATCACAAGAGCTCATGTTGCCCGGGCCATGGTTCAGAAGGGGATCTGCTCTTCTGTAAATCAGGCATTTAAAAAATATCTGGAATATGGAGGACGCTACTGTCCGCCTAAAGAGTACACCGAACCTGAGTCCGTTATAAAAATCCTTTTAAAAAACGGCGCCTTTGCAGCTCTGGCCCACCCGTTTTTATACAAGCTTGGGGATAAAAAAACAAACGTCCTCATTACCCGGTTAGCTGATGCCGGAATGCAGGGGTTAGAGGTTTATCACTCTTCCAATTATCCTATGGAAAGCCGCAAACTGCAGGAAATAGCAGCCAGCCTTAAGCTTCTTCCTACGGGAGGCTCTGATTTTCACGGTTCATGCAAGCCGGATATTTCCATCGGTACAGGCCGCGGCGGCCTGCGGGTATCAGAGCTTCTTTTAGATGATATCCGGAGCCGTGTCCGTCAGTCACGGATTTCCCAGCCGGAGGAAGAGGTTTGAAAATATAAAGGGAGGATACAGTATATGAAAATCCAGAATATTACAGATGTAGAGAAATTTTTCGAAGTGATTGATGAATGTAAGGGAACCGTAGAGCTGGTATCCCCTGACGGCGACCGGATCAATTTAAAATCCA
>CAUCBQ010000156.1 GCA_958441075.1 uncultured Clostridiaceae bacterium
AGCCGTAGGGCCGGTAAGAACGATCAGAGGTTTTTTCTCAGAAAACATATGCTCTCTCCTTTGCTGTTATACGATACGTTTGAACTTCTTTTCCAGTTCATAGCGGCTCATGGAAATGATGGTTGGCCGGCCATGAGGGCATGCATATGGATTTTCCAGCTCTAAAAGCTGGTCAATCAGCCGATCCGCTTCTGCTGCTGACATGGCATGACGCCCCTTTACAGCTGCCTTACAGGACATAGATGCAATCTTTTCATAAATAATATCCGGATTGTGTATGCTCATATCCTCGGAAAGACCGTCAATCATCTCCAGAAGAAGTTCCTTTTTTGCAATGGAAAAAAGATTGGCCGGTACTGCCCGCACTGCGTATTCTCGACCCCCGAACGACTCAATTTCAAAACCAATTCCCTTAAAATACTCCAGATACTGCTCTAAAAGCAAGGCTTCTCCCTGATTCAGGGTAAGAATTACAGGGGGATTTACCAGCTGGGAATCATACTGTCTATCCTTTAGGGAGCGGACTGTTTTTTCATAAAGTACCTTTTCATGGGCCGCATGCTGGTCAATAATATAAAGCTGGTCATTGTATTCCACCATCCAGTAGGTATCAAACAGCTGACCGATCAGTCGATGCTTTAATCGGGACTCTGGATCTAAAAGCTTTCCGTCAAACAGCTCCAGCTGCTGCACCGGTTCGGAAACAGGTACAGGGCTTTTTCCACCAGAACTCTTCCATCCAGGAACTTCCTCGCGAAGAAAGGATGGCTGGGAGGAACCGGAGGCCCGTACTGGCGCTGTTTTCCTGAAAACTGCCTCAGAATCGGCCTGCGGGCGGTTTTCGCTAAAAGGGCCGCCCGCTTCCAGACGGCTCTGCCTGTGAATCTCAAAGGGCTCCGGCTGTCTGGACCGGCTCTCTTCTCTTCTTTTTTCTGCATCCTCCTGCCGCTTTTTAATCCCTTCATCCAGGGTTACCTGAGGGATCAGCTCCTTATGGGCCAGAGCTTCCCCAACTGCCTCAATAGTCCGGTTAAAAACATATTCTCCATCACTGAACCGCAGCTCCATCTTGGTAGGATGTACGTTTACATCCAGAGTCTCAGGGTCAATGGAAAAGTGCAGCATGGTAAAGGGATACTTATGCTGCATCATATAGGGCTTATATGCCTCTTCTATGGCTTTTGAAATGATATTGCTGCGCACATAACGGCCATTGACAAAATAGTTTTCATAGTTCCGGTTGGATCTTGCAATTACCGGCTTTCCGATAAAGCCGGTGATATGAATCCCCTCGTAAACTGCATCTACGGAAAGAAGATTTGATGTGATTTCCCGGCCAAACACAGTATAAATCAGATCCTTCAGATTATTATTTCCCGAGGTGTGCAGCTTGTTCTGGTTATTTTGAATCAGACGGATGGATATGTCCGGATGGGAAAGCGCTATCTTTTCTACTACCGCAGCCACATGGGTCCCCTCTGTCATAGGGGTTTTTAAGAATTTTTTCCGCACAGGCGTATTAAAAAAAAGATTTCTGGCAATAATGGTTGTTCCCTCAGGAGCCCCCACCTCTTCCATTCCCCGCTCTGTCCCGCCATCGATCTGATACCGGGTTCCGGTAAGGCTGTCCGCTGTTTTGGAAATCATCTCTACCTGTGATACAGCAGCAATGCTGGCAAGAGCCTCCCCCCGAAACCCCAGGGACGCAACGGTAGTAAGATCTTCAGCTGAGCGGATCTTGCTGGTTGCATGGCGTAAAAAAGCAGTGGGGATATCTTCCTTTGGAATCCCGCAGCCATTGTCCGTAATGCGGATCAGGCTGCATCCCCCATCCCGGATCTCTACTGTCACTGCAGTTGCCCGGGCGTCAATGGCATTTTCCAGAAGCTCCTTTACTACAGAAGCAGGCCGTTCAATCACCTCTCCTGCCGCAATCTGATTGATAGTTGTCTGATCCAGAACTGAAATCACAGCCATATGACAAACCTCCTTTACAGATCCATCAGACCATCCAGAACATGAACCTTCATACGACCGTTATCCAGATCCACATCCAGAATGCAGTCCTTGATAGCCGGAAGAAGAAGCTCTTTTTTGCTGGTTAACTCTACCACATACACGTCATTGGCTCCTGTTTTCAGCACATCCTTTACACTGCCAAGGAGCTCTTCCTTCTCATCTACAACCGTAAGGCCGATCAGGTCGGTAATAAAATATTCATCTTCCTTTAATCCCACAGCCTGATCTCTGGTAATCAGCAGGTCTCTCTGTCTCCAGGTTTCCACATCATTAATATTGTCATAACCCTTAAATTTTAAGATCACCATATTTTTAAAGAATTTTACCTGTTCGATAGAAAGCTCCAGAGGCTCTCTCCCATCCAGAATCACTTTTTTCAACTTTTTAAACCGTTTTGCATCATCCGTTGTAGGGAATACCTTTACTTCTCCCCTTACGCCGTGGGTGGAAGTAATTACACCTACTCGCAGCATCTGTTCCATATCTGAAAACTCTCTTTCTGTTTATATATCGTCTTTTATGCTCTATGGCCCTGTAACAAAACAAACCGCCGGCCAAACAGCCGACGGTCCGTCCTCTTACTGGATCTCAACAATTACTTTCCTGTCTTCCTTAGAGGCAGCGGCCTTGACTACGGAACGGATTGCCTTAGCGATCCTGCCTTGCTTGCCAATGACTTTGCCCATATCGGCAGGAGCTACCTTGAGTTCGATCAATGTATCTTCGCCTTTCATTGACTCGGTAACGACTACTTCGTCCGGATTATCGACCAATGCCTTTGCGATCACTTCGACTAATTCCTTCATCTCTCCACCTCGTCTGCAAAGAATATTACTGAATGCCAGCGATCTTTAACAGCTTTGCAACTGTCTCAGTTGGCTGAGCGCCGTTTGCCAGCCACTTCTTAGCAGCTTCCTCATCAAACTTGATTACGCTTGGGTCCTTTGTGGAATCATAATAGCCAACTTCCTCGATGAATCTTCCGTCTCTTGGGGATCTGGAATCTGCTACTACGATTCTATAAAAAGGAGCCTTCTTCTGTCCCATTCTTCTTAATCTCATCTTTACTGCCATTGTTCTTACCTCCGTAAAATTATTTTCTATTGATTGTTTTGTTTTTTCTATATTAGACATACAGGAGCTTTCCTGTGTGACTAGCTGGTTTAAAACGGAAGCTTAAGCTTCCCGCCCATGAGGCCGCCAAGACCTCCCAGGCCCTTTCTTTTGCCGCCGCCCATAAGGCCCGGCATCTGCTTCATCATTTTCTTCATCTGGTCGAACTGCTTTACCAGACGGTTCACCTCACTGACATCCACTCCGGCACCCTTTGCAATGCGCTGCTTCCTGGAAGGATTCATAAGACCAGGATTGGCCCGTTCTTCCTTTGTCATAGAGAGAATAATGGATTCCACACGGCGCAGAGAGCGCTCACCTTCATCCATATCAATACCTGAAAGCTGGCTTCCCACACCGGGCATCATGGAGAGAATGCTTCCCATACCGCCCATCTTTTTAATCTGCTGCATCTGGGTTAAAAAGTCATTATAATCAAACTCTGCCTTTCTCAGCTTCTGGGAAAGCTCCTTTGCCTGCTCCTCATCTACCTCGGCTGCCGCCTTTTCAATCAGCGACTGAATATCACCCATTCCAAGGATTCTGGAAGCCATACGGTCGGGATAAAACTGTTCCAGATCAGAAAGCTTTTCACCCATACCGATATAGAGGATTGGTTTTCCTGTAACAGAACGGATCGAAAGAGCCGCACCGCCTCTGGTGTCACCGTCCAGCTTGGTAAGGATTACCCCGTCAATGCCAACCTTGTCATTAAAGGTGCCGGCTACATTTACCGCATCCTGACCGGTCATGGCATCTACTACCAGGATCGTTTGATATACGTCTACTGCTTCCCGGATGCCTACCAGCTCGTCCATCATACCTTCATCAATATGAAGACGGCCTGCAGTATCCAGAATTACCACATTAAAACCATTTTTTGAAGCGTGTTCGACGGCTCCCTTTGCGATATCCACCGGGTTTATCTTATCGCCCATGGTGAAAACAGGAATTCCCACCTTCTCGCCATTGACCTGCAGCTGTTTAATAGCTGCGGGACGGTATACGTCACAGGCTGCAAGAAGAGGCTTTCTTCCCTTTGCCTTCAGCTTGGCTGCAATCTTTGCCGTCGTGGTCGTCTTACCTGCACCCTGAAGACCTGCCATCATAATGACTGTGATCTCACCTGCGGGCTTTAAGGCAATCTCCGTTGTCTCAGATCCCATAAGCTTGATCAGCTCTTCGGTTACAATCTTGATTACCGTCTGGCCCGGTGTCAGGCTTCCAAATACCTCTTCGCCTACGGCGCGTTCCTGAATGGAGCTTATAAACTGTTTTACCACCTTAAAGCTTACATCGGCTTCCAGAAGAGCCATTTTTACTTCTTTTAAGGCAGCTTTTACATCGGCCTCAGACAGACGGCCCTTGCCGCGCAGGTTTTTGAAAATATTCTGCAATTTATCGGATAAGCTTTCAAAAGCCATTGGATAACCTCCTGAAGGTCTTTTGCTGTAGAAGTCACAGCGCTGCCATAATTTTGCCG
>CAUCBQ010000157.1 GCA_958441075.1 uncultured Clostridiaceae bacterium
AGGCTGCCAACCTGGACGCAATCCATGACACCGTTCATGAGATGGCTAAGGACGAGGCAAGACACGGCAGAGCATTCGAGGGCCTGTTAAAGAGATACTTTGGCTAATTAGAATCTGATAAAGTCAGAATACTTAAGAGGGAAGAGAGAAATCTTTTCCCTCTTTTTATTTTCCGCTGCCTGACGCCTTCTTCCATCCTCCTTCCTTTCTCATCTGTCTATCCCCTCTCTCCTGTCATCCCCTGATAGACAAACTTCCGGTTTGGGTTTACAATAGGAGCAGCGGACTGTAAATTCACACTCCGCTGCACATATCATTTTCAGCGCTTCCTTATCATATGACAGCGCTACAGGAGGTTTTTTGTGAGTCACTCAAGTACAATCCACCGGGATTCCTGGAAATCCAACTGGGGCTTTGTTCTGGCCTGTATCGGTTCTGCCGTAGGCATGGGCAATATCTGGATGTTCCCCACCAGGGTCTCAAAGTACGGCGGCGGCACCTTTTTGCTGCCCTATTTTCTGTTTGTAATCATTATCGGTCTCTCCGGTGTAATCGGTGAGATGGCTTTTGGCCGCGCCACCCGCTCCGGCCCCATCGGAGCCTTCGGACAGGCCGTAGCCAGCCGGGGAAAAGATCCCCGGATCGGCCAGGCAATCGGTTATCTCCCTGTAATTGGATCGCTGGCTCTGGCAATCGGCTACTCTGTCATCGTAGGCTGGATTCTTAAATACGCTGCCGGCTCCCTTACAGGCTCTGTACTGGCTCCGGAAGATATAGAGGGCTTTGGTCAGGCCTTCGGTCAGATGGCTGCTCCATTTGGAAACAATCTCTGGCAGACCGCGGGAATTGTAATAACCTTCATCATCATGGTATGCGGAATCTCCGGCGGCATCGAAAAGATCAATAAAGTCATCATGCCCCTGTTCTTCTTTCTTTTTCTGGGACTGGCTGTATATATGGCCTTTCAGCCGGGAGCAGCAGAAGGGTACAGATATATTTTCCGTATTGAACCGGAGGGACTGGCAGATCCCATGACCTGGGTGTTCGCTCTGGGACAGGCATTCTTTTCCCTGTCTCTTGCAGGAAACGGCACTTTGATCTATGGTTCCTACTTAAAGGATACAGAAGATGTTACCAGCGCAGCACGAAAAGTAGCTTTTTTTGATACCATGGCAGCACTTCTGGCAGCTTTTGTAATTATTCCCGCTATGGCAACCACAGGCTCCCAGCTTAACGAAGGCGGGCCCGGGCTTATTTTTATCTATCTGCCCAACCTGTTTAAATCCATGCCCGGAAGCCGGATTCTGGTAATTATCTTCTTTGCCGCTGTATTTTTCGCCGGAATTTCATCGATTATCAACCTGTTTGAAGCTCCCATTGCCACTCTGGAACAGCATTTTAAGCTGAGCCGCCGAATGGCTGTAACCACCGCCACCTCGCTGGCTCTCGTAGTTGGCCTGTGTATTCAGGGGGTAGTATCCGGCTGGATGGATTTTGTATCAATCTACATCTGTCCTCTGGGCGCCGGGCTGGCAGGAATTATGTTTTTCTGGGTATATGGCAGAGATTTTGCTAAAAAAGAAGCAGAAAAAGGACGCCCAACTCCCCTTGGTTCCTGGTTTCACTTTATGACCGCCTATGTCTTCTGCGGACTTACCATAGCAGTATTTATATTGGGAATCATCTTCGGAGGCATTGGCTGATACAAAAGAGAGGTATCTGAATGAACCGTTTTCAATCCAGTAAACATATAACATCCGGGGAAGCTGTCTCTGAAAATCCTCTGGGTACTCTTCCTGTCAACCGGCTTTTAGCCCGTTTTGCCATTCCCAGCATTATTGCCATGCTGGTCAGCGCCCTGTACAACATTGTAGACCAGTTTTTTATCGGCCGCAGTGTGGGGATGCTGGGAAATGCCGCTACCAATGTTGCGTTTCCTCTGACCATCACCTGTACCGCCCTTTCCCTGATGTTTGGTATCGGCGGTGCAGCAAATTTCAATCTTTCCATGGGACGCGGCGAAAAAGAAGAGGCCACACACTATGCGGGAAATGCAATTTTTATGCTGTTTTTTACAGGAGCAGTCCTCTGTCTTGGCGTAAGGTTATTTTTAAACCCTCTGATGATCGCCTTTGGAGCTACCCCAGAAGTGTTGGAGCACGCCCTTGTATACACAGGTATTACCTCCTTTGGCTTCCCGTTCCTGATTCTGGCAACCGGAGGTTCCAACCTGATCCGGGCAGATGGAAGCCCCCGTTTCTCCATGATCTGTACTCTTACCGGGGCGCTGATCAACACCGTTTTAGACCCTCTGTTTATCTTCACCTTTAATATGGGAATGGCAGGAGCTGCTCTGGCAACCATCATCGGTCAGATCGTATCCGGCATCATGGTAATTTTCTATCTAGCCCACTTTAAGACGGTCCGCCTGAGCTTACATGACCTGCATCCCATTCCATCCCATATAAAAGCTATTATATCCCTGGGAATGGCTCCCCTTTTTAACCAAATGGCTATGATGGTAGTACAGATCGTTATGAACAATGTACTCCGCTATTACGGCGGACAGTCTCACTACGGCAGTGAAATCCCTCTGGCCTGTGCGGGGATCATCAGCAAAGTAAACATGATCTTCTTTTCCCTGGTAATCGGCCTCTCCCAGGGGCTGCAGCCTATTGTCAGCTTTAACTATGGAGCCGGAAAATACCGCCGTGTGCGGTCTGCTTATCTGAAAGCAGTTTCCATTGCCACCTGTATTTCCATAGTCTCCTTTTTATGCTTTCAGCTGATTCCCAGACAGATTATCGCTGTTTTCGGCTCCGGCAGTGAAGAATATTTCCGTTTTGCAGAACAGTATTTCCGCATTTTTCTCTTTTTTACCTTTTTAAACGGCCTTCAGCCCATTACAGCAAACTTTTTCACCTCCATTGGAAAGGCGCCTACCGGTATATTTATATCTCTGACACGCCAGATTATCTTTCTTCTGCCTCTGATCCTCATCCTTCCTATGTTCTTTGGAATTGAGGGCGTAATGTACTCGGCTCCGGTAGCGGATCTGATGGCTGCAATTTTAGCGGTCTTTTTTGTAACCAGAGAGCTCGGACGGATGAAACAGATGGAGCATCAAACAACGCCATAAAATAAATTTCAGCCCTGGCAGACAGTGAGATCCGCCAGGGCTGATTCTTTTATACCGTATTTATCTGACTACATTTTTTTTAATATCTGTTCGTACCGTTCACGGTTCTGTTCCGGAATCTTAAGGGCATTCATCGCCTGGGTACAGGACCAGTTCATGGTTTCCATCAGGTTGCGGATGGAGGAAAGAAGACCATTTTCCACCCCCTGTTCAAGGCCCTTTGCAATTCCCCTATCCTCAATTCCTTTACTGAGATTACACATCAATGACACCTCCCGTTCTAAATCCCTTGTCATCTTTACCGAAAAATCTTCCTCTAAAATATGCTTCTTTTCCTGTGGGTTCTGCTCATCGGAAAGCAAAACATCTAAGAGTTTTATGATTCCTGAATAATGTTCGCCTTCCGAATCACCCAGACAGATCATAACCGCTGTTATCAGGTCATAATTCTCTTTCTTCTCCCGTTCTTCCCCCACCATGCACTCTTCTGCAATCGAATATCGATTAATAGTATTTTTACGCCATTTAGGCGGATTCATACAGATCCAGATAGAGTACACTTTGCAGATCTTCTCATAATGCCCATCTGTAAATTCAGACCCATACTGCGAAGAAATCATCCGGCTACAATAGTAAATACCTCTTTTTATAATCGGATAACCTGGATAAAAATCATTTTGCGCTTCCACATTGATAATCAAACGAATCGGCGCTCTTGTGACGGGCGCTGACGCAAGAAAGCGGATATCATAGGTAATTGTTCCCTCCTCCAGTCTGGCATCCTCTGTACTCATCCCCCGAATCGTATCGGAACTATTCTCAGGCCGCTCATCCGCATTTATCGCTGTATGGGCAATCTGAGGTTCTCCCTCAATATAGCGCTCTGCTATATCCTTAATACTGCACCCCCTGTACTCGTCAATACAGCTTTTCATAATCCAGGCTAGAATCTCTTTGTTTGCCAGAAGCCTTTTACAGGCTGCATCATAGGATGCCTTATCGGCAGCAAAATCCAGATTTCTTGCCAATGTGTTTTCTGTTTTCACCTGCCTCATCTCCTCTTTCATCCATTTTCTTCTTAAATTTTACCATAATATTGAAATCGCCGCCAGACTATGAAGACAAATTTAAAATTTTCCGTAACAATTCAGCCATGCGAAGATTCAGACAGAAAAAAGCGTTGAAAGCTTGTTTTCATAAGAATTTTTCTGTCTGAATCTTCATAAGGCGTCGGGCTGAACTGTTATAATTTTCCTGACTTTTTGAAAAAACCTGTTGACAAATCAGCATAAATCGTTTATATTAATATCAGTAATCATTACTATTATTGATTCGGAAATATTAATCGGGCTCCGGGATGTCCCCGGCTCCCACACACTATATAAAAAGGAGATCAAGACTATGAAGAAATGGGTTTGTACAGTTTGCGGTTACGTTTATGAGGGTGAGCAGGCTCCTGAGA
>CAUCBQ010000158.1 GCA_958441075.1 uncultured Clostridiaceae bacterium
TATATTTTATAAGGTACAGGAGTTTTCTTTTAAAAATATTGACCATTTCTCCACCTCAGGTCTTGTGACCCGTATGACGACGGATATCACAAATGTTCAGATGGCCTATATGATGAGCCTGCGTCTGCTGGCAAGAGCGCCTTTTATGGTAGCCCTGTCATGGATCATGACATTGAGAATCAATCGTGAGATTGCCATGCTGTTTTTAGTTGTGATTCCTGTTTTGGGCGGAGCCCTGATCTTTATCGCGAAAAAGGCCCATCCCCATTTTGTAAAGGTTTTTGATGAGTATGATATTTTAAATAATTCTGTACAGGAAAATGTAAACGCTTCCAGAGTAGTCAAGTCCTTTGTAAGGGAGGACCATGAGACCGGCAAATTTCACGGTATTTCCAAATACGTCTATCGTCTGTTTACAAAGGCAGAAGGAATTGTGGCGTGGAATGCCCCGGTGATGCAGACAGTAGTATATACGGTGATTATTCTTCTGGTGATGATCAGCGGAAAGGGCATTGTCTTTGGAACCATGGAAACAGGTGAGATGACCAGCGTGATGGTTTATGCCATGCAGATTATGATGTCCCTTATGATGGTTACCTTTGTGTTTGTTATGATTATGATTGCAGAGGCGTCCACAGACCGTATTGCCAGTGTTCTTACAGAAGTGCCTGAGATGCAGGAAAAGGAGCAGGCAGTTAAGGCGGTTCCGGATGGAGGCATTACCTTTGAACATGTAGATTTCAGCTATGCCGGTCAGGGCGACCCTCTTTCCTTAAAGGATGTGAATCTTTCCATCAGGCCGGGACAGACCGTAGGCATTATCGGAGGAACGGGAAGCTCCAAGTCCACGCTGGTGCAGCTGATTCCCAGACTTTATGATGTGACAAAGGGAAGCGTAAAGGTAGGAGGCGTCGACGTCAGGGAGTATGATCTGGAGGTTCTGAGAGATCAGGTTTCCATGGTGCTCCAGAAAAACGTACTTTTTACAGGAAGCATTTACGATAATATCCGGTGGGGCAATGAACATGCTTCCAATGAAGAGGTAGAGCGCGTATGCCGTCTGGCTCAGGCCGACGGGTTTGTGAAGGAATTTCCCCATGGCTATGATACAATGATCGTTCAGGGCGGAAATAATGTGTCCGGCGGTCAGAAGCAGCGTCTGTGTATTGCCAGGGCGCTGTTAAAGAAGCCTAAAATCCTGATTCTGGACGATTCCACCAGCGCGGTAGATACAAAGACGGACGCTCTGATCCGCAGGGCCTTCCGGGAGGAAATTCCTGATACCACAAAGATTATCATTGCCCAGAGAGTTTCTTCCATTGAGGATGCGGATCAGATCATTGTTCTGGACGAAGGGCAGATCGTGGGCGTGGGAACCTCTGAGGAGCTTCTTGGCACCAATGAGATCTACCGGGAAGTATATGAGTCTCAGATGAAGGGAGGCGAAGACAATGAATAACAAGAAACCAAAAATTTCCAAAAACACGGTTCAGACTGCAAAGCGCCTGCTGAAATATGTGACAGAAACCTATAAGCTGAGGTTCCTTCTGGTGTTTATCTGTATTTTTATCAGCGCCGGAGCCAGCATTTCCGTATCGCTGTCCCTGAAATTTCTGCTGGACGACTTTATTATCCCGCTGATTGGGCAGCAGACGCCGGATTTTGCCGGACTGTACCGGGCTCTGGGAATCCTGGCCTGCATCTTTGCGGCAGGAGTGCTGGCTACCTTTACCTACACAAGACTGATGGTTTATATCGGGCAGGGCGTGTTAAAGCGGATCAGGGACGATATGTTTGAGCATATGCAGACTCTTCCCATCCGGTATTTTGACCAGAATACCAACGGCTCCATCATGAGCCTTTATACCAACGATACGGATACCCTGCGCCAGATGATCAGCCAGTCTATCCCTCAGGCGCTTACCTCCTTTTTCACCATCGCAGTGACTTTTATTTCCATGGTGGTATTAAGCCCCATTCTCACTGTGCTGGCTGTACTGGTTATTTTTGTTATGCTCCTTGTGTCCAGAATGATCGGCGGAAACAGCGGAAAGTATTTCGTCCGCCAGCAGGTGGCCCTGGCAGACATAACGGGCTTTGTAGAGGAGCGCATGAACGGCCAGAGAGTGGTTAAGGTATTTAACCATGAGCGCAAATCGGAGGAAGAGTTTGACCGGTTAAATGAAGAGCTCTTTAAGTGCGCCTCTCAGGCAAATACCTTTGCAAACATCATGGGGCCTGTGATCGGAAACATTGGAAATATGCAGTTTGTGCTCACAGCGGTACTGGGAGGCTTCCTGTCCGTTATGGGAATCGGCGGTATTACCCTGGGTGTTATGGCTTCTTATCTGCAGTTTACAAAAAGCTTTACACAGCCCTTTATGCAGGTAGCCCAGCAGTTTAATGCCATCATTATGGCTCTGGCGGGAGCAGAGCGTATCTTTGCCCTGATTGACGAGAAGCCGGAAAAGGATGAGGGCTATGTTACTCTGGTTAATGCCAGAAAGGATGCAGAGGGAGTAATTTCCGAATGTAAGGAGCGTACAGGAATGTGGGCCTGGAAGCATCCCCATGGCGACGGCAGCGTGACCTATACGGAGCTGACCGGCGACGTACGGTTTGAGAACGTGACCTTTGGCTACGATGAGGAAAAGGTGATTCTCCACGATATCAGCCTTTTTGCAAAGCCTGGCCAGAAGCTGGCCTTCGTAGGCTCCACCGGAGCCGGAAAGACTACCATCACCAATCTGATTAACCGTTTCTACGATATTCAGGAGGGAAAGATCCGTTACGACGGCATCAATATTACAAAGATTAAAAAGGATGATTTAAGGCGTTCTCTGGGAATCGTTCTCCAGGATACCCATTTATTTACAGGAACCATCCGGGAAAATATCCGTTACGGAAAGCTGGATGCGACGGACGAGGAGGTATATGCGGCTGCCAGACTGGCCCATGCGGATCAGTTTATCCGTATGCTGCCCAAAGGCTATGATACCATGTTAAGCGGCGATGGAGAGGAATTATCTCAGGGACAGAGACAGCTTCTGTCCATTGCAAGGGCCGCTGTGGCAGATCCGCCGGTACTGATTCTGGATGAGGCGACCTCCAGTATTGATACCAGAACGGAGAGCATTGTGCAGAAGGGTATGGATAATCTGATGAAGGGGAGGACGGTATTTGTCATTGCCCACCGTCTGTCTACCATCCGAAACAGCAACGCGATTATCGTGCTGGATCACGGACGGATTATCGAGCGGGGCGACCATGAGGACCTGATCCGCTTAAAGGGAACCTATTATCAGCTTTATACAGGAAAACTGGAGCTGTCATAATGAAATAAGATATGAATACAGGGATATCTGTGCAGGAACCGTGGGGCAGATATCCCTGTATTTTTTACAGTTCATACCATATGAGGCATAAAATTATCACATTTCAGGGAGGTTTGGGATGAAATCCGGGCAGAATCCGCCGGAGATCTGGCAGGGAGGCGGGCATATTTTCAAGGCGGGCCTTGCTTTTTCACCGAAATAAAATTATAATGATAACTAATTATTTCTAAGAAAAAGGTGACCGCACATATGGGAAAAGAGGGAACAAAAGAAAAACTGGATATTGAACTGGAAGCGCCGGCTGATTTTACCAGCCCGGAGGTACTGTATCAGGATCTGATCCGCGCTATCCGCAAGTACCACCCGTCTGATGATCTTACCATGATCGAAAAGGCATATAAAATCGCAGATGAAGCTCATAAAGAGCAGAAGCGTAAATCAGGAGAACCCTATATTATCCATCCGCTTTGCGTGGCGATTATTCTGGCTGATCTGGAGATGGATAAGGAGACCATTGCGGCGGGCCTTCTCCATGATGTGGTTGAAGACACCATTATGACCCTTGAACAGCTGACGAAGGAGTTCGGCCCCGAGGTAGCCTTTCTGGTAGACGGAGTTACCAAGCTGACCCAGTTAAACTGGGATAAGGATAAAGTGGAGATTCAGGCGGAAAACCTGCGGAAAATGTTCCTTGCCATGGCAAAGGATATCCGCGTTATCATCATCAAGCTGGCTGACCGTCTTCACAATATGCGGACTGGGAAATACTGGAAGCCGGAGAAGCAAAAGGAAAAGGCCAGAGAGACGCTGGAGATCTATGCTCCCATTGCAGACCGTCTGGGTATTTCCAAGATTAAGATTGAGCTGGATGACCTGTCCTTAAAATTTCTTCACCCGGATGTGTACTACGATCTGGTGGAAAAGGTGGATTTACGCAAGGACGCCAGAGAAGCTTTTGTCCAGTCCATTGTAAACGAAGTGAAGGATCATATGGACGAGGCAGGTATTGAGGCCAGTGTAGGCGGCAGGGTAAAGCATTTCTTCAGTATCTACAAAAAGATGATTAAGCAGAATAAGACACTGGATCAGATTTATGATCTCTTTGCCGTGCGGATCATGGTAGATACAGTAAAGGACTGCTATGCGGCCCTGGGTGTGATCCATGAGATGTATAAGCCTATTCCTGGTCGTTTTAAGGACTAT
>CAUCBQ010000159.1 GCA_958441075.1 uncultured Clostridiaceae bacterium
CCCCGACCCACGGCTTAGAAGGCCGTTGCTCTATCCAACTGAGCTACAGACTCATCCGCGATGCTTACCGCATCAACGTGTTATACTTTATCATACTTCCGGAAGAAATGCAAGCACTTTTTTTATATTTTTTAAGTTTTTTTATCCCGGCTTTTTTTACTGAATTTAAGCCGGGATTTCTCTTACATTTCTCCGCATATCTCCCGGTCTGCGCTGTGAATCATACAGCTGATTCTCTTATATACCAGAGCAGTCAAAAGAGAAACGATTACGCCTTTTAGTAAATTAAACGGCGCTACGCAGAAAACCGCCAGGCCCCAGACACTGCTTACCGCCGGATTAATCGCAGCTCCGGCTTCAAGAATATTTTCCAGAGGCATGAATTGGGAATAAAAAGGAATCATCACCAACGCATTGATCACAGCTCCCACCGTGGCCATCAAAATCGTTCCCACTGCCATGGCCTCTACCGCACCTTTTTTCGTTTTACGGCGGCGATAAATCATTCCTGCCGGCACAATCATGGAACAGCCGATCACAATATTGGCAAATTCTCCCACAAAGCCTGTAGAGGTCGGTTTGATGAGAAGCTTTACAAGAATCTTTACTCCCTCCATCACAGCGCCTGCCGCAGGCCCCATGGCAAAGGTACCCACAAGCACCGGAACCTCAGAAATATCAAGCCCGTAAAAACTGGGGGCTATAAAAGGAAGAGGCACCTCAAACAGCATAAGAACTGCCGCCAGAGCCCCAAACATCCCCATCAACACTACCTGCTTTGTCTTCATTTTCATTGTCAGATCCTCCTTTTTTTTGATCTGCCGGGAATAAAGGCTGGCAGCAGGACCGGTTAAAACAGCGCTGCTTTGTCTCCTGCCGACGCAAAAAATCCCGGCTGATCGTGGACCCTCCGGGATAAAATACGCATGTGTACAGCAAATCTGCATCCAGATCTGCTCTGCCCATCTTCTCTCATCCAGACTGTAACTGTCGGTTCCGGAATCACACCGGATCAGCCGCCATATGCGGGTCGCGGACTCTACCGCCGGTAGGGAATCTCACCCTGCCCCGAAGAATGTATCTGGTATCAGTATACTCCTGTCAGAGCATTTAGTCAATCCGTTTTTGGGCATCAAAAAAGCAGGTGATGGGAATCGAACCCACGTATCTAGCTTGGAAGGCTAGTGTTCTACCATTGAACTACACCTGCACGAACGAATGTTATTATAAAGCAGAATAGATGAATTGTCAACTGTTTTTTGAAATTTCCTTTCATCTCCTTTTATTGCTATCTATTTTTTACAGATTCTCCTCAAACAGAATCTGATAATCTCTCAAATAGGTCTGGAGTTCCTTTAACGTAAATTTCCATTATATACAGCCTCTCTAAATTTTATTATAAATAAAAGAACCTGCATATTTCAAAGCAGATTCTTTTAAGTTAAGTTTATGATGTTGAGCATAAGTGGGGCACTGTAACACCAAAGGTGAAAAGGCAGGGTAAAGCAACCGCCTTCTTTATGTTCTTTTTCTTTCTATTTTATTCCTCTGTCAGACGATGGACACATATTCATAATCGCAATATCCAGACGCACATCTGTTTTCCCTGGAGCAAGCCCAAAGACAGAGTTTCGCCCCGGTCCAGGTAGCCCTGCTCAGGGGAAATGTCTCCTGAATCTGTGTAAAATGAACGCCGTCTGTGGAATAGGAAAATCCATATGTTTTATTCTCCGAAAGCCGCATGGAAAGCCATAATACATTTCCTTCCATACTTTCTGAGAACACAAGCTCCTCCTCTGCCTCTCCGAGGAACATTTTTTCCGTAACGGTTCCCCTGTAGCAACGGATCTCCATTCCCTCACCTGTATAGTAAAGTCCGGCATACCCATACATATGGCCTTCCACTCCCATTCCGCCGAAATCTCCTGCCCCCTTTCCCGTCAGCTCCAGCTTGACGGTCATAGTCAGTTCTTTTTTCTGAGGAATCTGAGTAAGTACATTGGGGGCATACCACAAATAATTTTCCCTCTCCGGGTTCACCAGACAGAAAAGCCTTAAATACCCTGAACGATCTGTCAGAGAATAATAGTTTTCCTTTGGATTAGCCTGCCACTGCCACTGCAGTCCCAAGCTGTCACCCTTAAAATTGTCAGACTGGGCAATTTCGTATAACGGCATTCCCTCTGCCGGAATATTCCAGCTCTCCACCGGTTCTCCGATTCCGTCCCCATTCTGATCCTGTCCAATGAATGGCCAGCCATCTACAAAACACATGGGCTGGAGATGGACGATACGTCCCAACTCGATCACATCCTGAAAATGGATAAACCAATCCCGTCCATCCGGCGAAGTAACCCACCCCCCCTGGTGAGGGCCATTCACCTCTGAATTCCCCTGGTGCATCACGATCTTATACTCATATGGACCATATACGGAGCGGGAACGGAGGCAAGACTGCCATCCATGCTCCACTCCGCCGGAGGGCATGAGAATATAATAATACCCGTTCTTTTTATACATCTTCGGGCCCTCTGTGGTAGGAGCTGTCTGCTCCCCATCAAAGACCATCTGCGGCTGGGAAATCAGGTCGCGACAGTCTGGATCAATCTCTACCATTGAAAGACGGTGTTTGATCCCACTGCGGCTCTTAGCGTAGGCAAAAACCATATATGCTTTCCCATCTTCATCCCAAAAAGGGCAAGGATCAATCCACCCCCTGGACTGGCAAAGGAGATTCAGCTCAAACTCCCCGTAAGGATCCTTGGAGCGTGCTACCAGAATTCCTTCATCCACCAAAGGGATAAATACAAAGAAGATTCCCTCATGATACCGGATGGAGGGTGCCCATGTGCCGGAGCCATGGGATGGAAAATCATATTTTTCAAAAGGAAGAGAAGAAACACAGTGATTGATCAGCTCCCAGTGTACCAGATCCCTGGAATGCAGCAAAGGCACTCCCGGAAGATAGGTAAAGGAAGATGATACCATGTAATAATCCTCTCCTACCCGGATTACATCCGGGTCAGAATAATCAGCATATAAAATCGGATTCTTATATTGTTGCATCATTCAACGTCCTCCCTGTAATTTTGTCAGATGACCATTCCCTTCAGACAGGCGGCCAGATTTTTTCCGATAGTTTCATGACCCTGATCTGAGGGATGCAGCCCGTCAGAAGAGAGTCCCCGGACATCCCCCATGATCTCTTTTCCATTTATATAGGACACTCTGGGGCCGTAAATCTGTCTGAGATCGAACACACACCTTCGGATACTGTCACGAAATTCCTGTATTCTGGGATCTTCCTCATAATCATAATGGTTAAAATACATATCTGTGACTGCCACTGGAACTTTCTGCCGTCTCCTTAAAATCGCATCCAAAAATTTCCAGACACGTTCATAAAGGGTGTCTCCATCCCAAAGCTCCACCACATTGACTCCCAGTTCGAAAAATCCCAAATCCCAATCATTTCTGGACGCAATATAGTCCGCCATCACCGGGTCCATCCACGCACTTCCGGCACAACCCAGATTGATCAGATCCATCCTCAGCCGTCTTGCCAGCCAAAAAGCGTAGGTATGTGATGGAAGGGAAGCATTCCCCCCGTGAGTAATGGAAGAACCATAAACCAAAAGCCGTTTTCCAGGCATTTCCCACGCCTCGGGCTTTCGCATAGCTCCCTCGATGGATTCCAGACAACAGCCCCAATCGTAGGGAAGAAGTATCCGGGTCACAGACGGATGGAAGGTATATCCTATTTCCTCCGTTTTCCGGATAAAAGACCAGTCCTGCCGCCGGATCACCAGTTTTGTTCCCTCTGTGGATACCGGCCATGGACTGATCTCATAGCTTCCCTGATAATCTCCTTGGAACACTTCCAGAACCCCCTGGGGCCGGATCGGTTCCTTTACTGGCATACGCCTGATACAGATTACCGCCTCGTCCCCCTCCATAACAAACCGGATCTCGCTGTTGCTGGTAAAACAGATATTATTTCTGGCCTTTGGATTAAGATTTTCTCTTACCTCCTCCGGGACGCGACACAGGAGTCCCTTTTCTCTCCCTTTTTTCAGGACGATGTGATCTATATTGTGAAGTAAGCAGTCCCTATATTCCATCTTGATCCCATATTCTCCTTTTCCTCAGTCCTCCTGTATTCTTCTATCCCTTCAGACCAGAGGTAGCGATTCCCTCTACAAAATACTTCTGGGCTGCAAAGAAAAGAAGGATCAACGGGATTACGGATACCAGCGCCATAGCCATAACCTGATTCCACTGAATATTAGAGGTCACATCAATGCTGACTCTAAGTGCCAGAGACAACGGAAACTTAGATACAGTGTTAATATAAATGTTGGTATTGAAGAAATCATTCCATGTCCAAAGGAACTGAAATAGTCCCGCAGAAAACAGGGCCGGTTTCAATAATGGAAGAAGGATTTTCACAAAGCACTGGAAAGGACCGCATCCATCAATATAAGCAGATTCATCCAGGTCTTTAGGCAGTCC
>CAUCBQ010000160.1 GCA_958441075.1 uncultured Clostridiaceae bacterium
TCGTTGCCTGACACAGGAATACCAGTCCGGCCCCTACTCCCGTAAGCAGACCACCAAACAGAGCTGTCAGCAGCAAATCATCCATAAGAAATGGAATTTCCGGAATCAGATACAGAGAAATGGAAAGAGCCACAGTTGCAGTCAGTGTCCGCTTGATAAACCGCCAGCCTTTCAGGCGGATCGCCGCCAAAAACAGGGGAATATTCACTGCTGTATTGGTGATCCACAGATCGATCCCAAACTTTTCCTTGACAATAATGGCAACACCGGCTGCCCCTCCTGTAACAAGGCCAATCGGATCATAAATATTTTTAATGGCAAAGCCCATGATACATGCGCCAAGCAGAATCAGCGCATAATCACGGGCCGCAGATTTGTGTCTGAAATTCATACCTTCTCCCTTTCTGAGGAACCGGTCAGGATATCTTCTTTGCCAGGACATGGATCAGATGCTCGTCCTCATCATGTCCATTTCCATCAGTCACCCAGATCTTCTGGATCTCCAGGCGGCCGGTTTCTTTCAGAAGCCGTTCCAGCTTTTCCTGTGTATACTGGCAGAAGTATCGACCGTTCTGAATTCCCTCAAAATCTCCCTCCTGGAAAGAAAGGTAGAGAATTCCGCCCTGACAGAGTGCTTCAATCACCCTCTCCATTACACTGTCGATCTCATCCTCCGGCACATGGATCAGCGCTTCATTGCCCCAGACTCCGTCAAAAACCTCATCGAACTCCATATCCTCGTAGGCCATATTCAAGACCTCCAGGCCTGTATGAATCTCTGCCAGCTTGCACATTTCCTCAGAGGCATCCAGAGGGGTCACATCGAAGCCCTGTTCATAAAAGGCCAGGCTGTCACGTCCAGAGCCGCACCCAAGATCCAGAATCGTATCGCCCTCTTCCAGATACTCCGTAAAGGTTTTCCTCTGCTCCTCCATATCCTGCTCCACTGTCTGTTCAAAAATTGCGGATGCATATTTATTGTAGTATCCTATCGTGTCCAATTGGCTCCTCCTATATTCTCTCAATGGTTTTTTCCGTAATCCGGATTTTATTTTCTTTCAACAGGCGTCCTACCGCCCGCTTAAATGCATTCTTGCTCATCTGAAACTCTCTCTGAATGGTTTCTGGTCTTGCCTTGTCATTGAATGGAAGAACTCCGTCAAATTCATCAATCACCTTCAAAACCAGCTGCGCATCCTCATCCATCTGCATATAGGCCTTCTGACGGGGAGACAAATCCAGCTTTCCATCCTCTCTGACCTTCATAACCCGGGCTTCCACCAAATCTCCAGGATGATAATTGCCATAAAGCTCCTTCTTGGGAATCAGACCGTAGTACCGATTATCCACAGCTACAAAGGCGCCCAGGGTTTCGCTGATTTCATAAATCACACCCTTTACCCAGTCATCCTTCTGATAAGGAGACTCTGCGCTCATATAGGAATATACATTCATGGTAGCAGCCAGACGTCCGCTCTTATCAATATAGAGAGCCACAAGACATTCCTCTCCGGGACGTACCCTATGATTCTGCTCCTTAAAAGGAAGCAAAAGATCCTTTTCCAGTCCCATATCCAGGAAAGCGCCGATCTTTACTACATCTTTAACAGTCAGCACTGCCGTCTCTCCTACCTGAAGCTTGGGCTTTCCGGAAGTGGCAATCAGGCGATCCTCGGAATCCTTGTAGACAAATACCTCCAGGCTGTCTCCTACCTTTGTTCCTTCGGGAACCTGTTTCCGGGGAAGAAGAACTGCACGCTTTTCATCTCCTGGCTCTCCCATATATACACCGAAGTCTTTCTCTCTCTGTACTGTCAGGGTCTGAACTTTTCCTAATTCTATCATATATACTCTCTTTCTGGCTGTTCCTTCACAACCGTGGTCCTTCGCTTTCGGCCTTCATCCAGACAACTGCATAGGCCGTTCCTTCTCTGTCACAGAGGGCTACCGTATAATCGCTTCCCTCTCGGCTGATACAGGGAATCATCTCATCTCCCTGCACTGCTGCCTTCTTATACTCTACCCGCAGCTCCCGGATACGAATATCCTCCGGAAGCGCCTCCCTGGCAATGGCCACATATTGGGCATTGTTTACATGGCGGTTCGTGTCAATGTGGTGGGGCAGCACTGTAATCACCGGCATCTTCACCGCATTTTCTGGAATAAGGATTCTCCTGGGCGCATAGTCCATCTCCAACCGCTTTTCCTCCCCGCTTCCATAGCCTCGGATATCACTCTCCTGAGCGCGAACCGGACGTCCTGCTTCTGTATCAAAGAAAAACCAGATGGAATTGGCCTTAACCAGATAATTTCCCTTTTTATCGCAAATGGTAAAATTGCGGTATCCATAAATCCCTTTAAAATCATAAGGCCAGGTACTGACAACAATCTCCTCTCCCAGTCTTGGATACCTCTCTATCACAATCTGCCAGGAAGACAGCCACCATGCGCGGTGATGCTCCTGGAGATATGTAATGCCAAGATTCAGGTCTTCTGACTGAAAGGTAGAGCAGTCCTGCAGGTAGTTGATAATCCCTGTTACAGACAGCTCCTGATTCTGATCCACCTCACTGTAGCGGATCCTGCTTTCAAACGAATACATGATTTCTCCTGTGTTATTAACTCATTTCCTGTTATTATCTCATATTCCTTGCGGAATCACAACTGTTTTTTATCTGTGCGGCCTGATTTTATATAACAATTCAGCCATGCAGCTTCCTGCTTTCACCATTTTTTCCTGTCTGACTCCTTGTACAGCAGGACGGTTATGATTTTACAGGCAGAAAATAAGCGAGGAGCCGGAAAAATTCCGGCTCCTATTTAAAATTGTCTGATTTGTTTTATTTTTCGCAAATTTTAACAACTACTTTTTTAATCGGAGAAGGCTCGCCTGCTGCTGCTTTGGGCTTATGGCCGTCCCAGGGATTAAAAATCATATACTCGCCGGCTTTTACAACCACCTTCAGACCAGGATTGCTGTTGTCGAAAATCACAACATCCTTTTCCGGATTGTACGGAGTCTTCACTGTCAGATCCTCAACCGGAGCGTAGGTCATGGTTTCCTGACCCTCGATAATGTACTGAATATCTGTATAATTCTCATGAGCCTCAAACTTTGCTTCCTCCCACGGAATTGTTGTGTAGCTCATAACATTGGCATAAACCATCTTGCCGTCAATTTCATATTTGCCGTTTTCCAGAGAAGCCAGATCCTGACTCTTCAGCCAGTCCACTGCCTTTGCATAACGTCCTTCAATTCCCAGATTGCGATAAAAATCCAAATTCTTTGCCTGATCAAAAATCATGATAGCATCCTCCTCTGTTTCATATTCCTGTGTCAGCCTCTTCGTCTGGCACTGTATATTTCTGATGAACTGCTCTTATCTCAGCTCAGTGGTCGGAATCACATCCATGTCGTCGAATTCCTGATTCTCGCCGCCCATAGCCCAGATGAAAGTATAGTTGCTGGTACCTGCGCCGGAATGAATACTCCAGGACGGGCTGATAACAGCCTGCTCATTCTGCATTACAATGTGGCGGGTCTCATTTCCCTCACCCATCATATGGAATACTACGTTGTTCTCCGGAATCTCGAAGTACATATAGATCTCCATTCTTCTCTCATGGGTGTGAGACGGCATGGTGTTCCATACACTGCCTGGCTCCAGCACAGTCATACCCATAGACAGCTGGCAGGTCTCCAGTACAGACGGATGAATAAACTGGTTGATGGTTCTCTTATTGGAGGTCTCCATAGCGCCTAATGGCTTCTTTGCTGCATCATTAATAGAGATAAAAGTGGTCTTGCATGCCTTGTGAGCCGGAGCACTTACCATGTAAAACTTAGCCGGATTTGCTGCGTCATCACTGGCAAAGGTAACCTCCTTGGTTCCCTTGGTAATGTACAGACAGTCCTTATATCCCATCTTGAAGGTCTCGCCGTCTGCTACGATGGTTCCTGAACCACCGATGTTGAAAATACCGATCTCTCTTCTCTCCAGCAGATAGTGCGTTCCGAAATTTTTCCATACATCAATACCCTTATCAATGGAAACAGTCTCGGTGGTAGGCATACAGCCCAAAGTTACCATACGATCAACGTGAGAGTATACTGCTACTATTTCATTCGCAACATAAAGATTTTCAATCAGGAATTCTTTTCTGGTTTCCTCTGTAGTATAGCGCTTAAAATCTTTCTGATTTGCGGAATAACGAATATCCATGTGTATCAATCCTCCATACATTTCATTTTCTGACAAGATCAAACAGTCCTATCTGTTTACCATTATAAGTGATTTCAGAAAATATGCAATAGAACAATTTCCCGAAAAAAGGTGGCAGATTCTGAACATTCTGGCTAAAACCTGCGAAGTGTTTTTATGTCACGGGAAATTACGTCCTATGACAAAAAAACAGCCCGGAATCTCTAACAGAAACCGGACTGTACAGAAGCTGGGCTACAAGGATTCGAACCTTGAAATGACGGAGTCAGAGTCCGTTGCCT
>CAUCBQ010000161.1 GCA_958441075.1 uncultured Clostridiaceae bacterium
CACGACCTTTAAGTACACTTCAAGCGAACAGATGGGACGTCTGTTTGATCTGGAAGAAAACGGATATTTCTATACAAGACTGGCAAACCCCACCAATGACGCGGTAGCAGCCAAGATCTGCGAGCTGGAGGGCGGTGTGGGAGCCATGCTTACTTCCTCGGGTCAGGCGGCTAATTTCTATGCGGTGATGAATCTGTGTCAGGCAGGAGACCATGTGGTAAGCTCTGCTGCTATTTACGGCGGCACAACGAACCTTTTTACGGTTACAATTCCCAAAATGGGAGTGGAGTGTACTCTGGTAAGCCCGGATGCTACAGAGGAGGAGCTGGTAGCTGCCTTCCGTCCCAATACCAAGGCGTTATTTGCAGAAACCATTGCCAATCCTGCATTAACGGTTCTGGATATTGAAAAATTTGCAAAAGCAGCTCATGATCACGGTGTTCCCCTCATTGTGGATAATACCTTTGCCACCCCCATTAACTGCCGTCCCTTTGAATGGGGAGCAGATATTGTGACCCACAGCACGACAAAGTACATGGACGGCCACGCCATGACCGTAGGCGGCTGTATTGTGGACAGCGGCAATTTTGACTGGGAGGCCCATCACGATAAGTTTAAGGGCCTGACAGAGCCGGACGAATCCTACCATGGCGTAATCTACACACAGAAATTCGGAAAGCTGGCATATATCACAAAGGCCACCTCTCAGCTGATGCGTGATCTTGGCTCTATTCAGTCTCCTCAGAATGCATTTCTGATCAACGTTGGCCTGGAGACCCTTCATCTGAGAATGCCCAAACACTGTGAAAATGCCCTTAAAGTGGCTTCCTATTTAAAATCCAGAGAGGATGTAGCCTGGGTGAATTACCCCGGTCTGGAGGGAGATAAATACTACGGACTGGCAAAGAAATATATGCCTCATGGCACCTGCGGCGTCATTTCCTTTGGCTTAAAGTCAGGCAGGGAGGGAGCTGCCAGATTCATGGACCGGTTAAAGCTCTGTTCCATTGAAACTCATGTGGCAGATTCCCGCACAGCGGTTCTCCATCCCGCCAGCCATACCCACAGACAGCTGACAAATGAGCAGCTTGTAGAGGCGGGAGTGGACCCCTCCATGATCCGTTTCAGCGTTGGTATTGAGGATGCGGAGGATATTATAGAGGATATCCGTCAGGCATTGGAGGAATAGGACGCTATTCTCGTAAAAATATAACGATAAATCACAAAAATTTTTAGGTTAATTTTGTGAAAAGTGCACAAAATAATAAAAAAAATTTGAGAGATTTGCGAATAGACTAAAATTTTTTTAGGGTATATAATAAAGACAATTCAATAAAACAAATTGTCTGATATGTATATCCTGGGGATCGGCCCAGAGTCTCTACCAACTACCTTAAGAGTTGACTACATATGTTTATGTAGTCAGCTCTTTTTTTAACCCTTCACATGATGAATGCGATTGGATTTTGCCGGTTATTTTGCCTTTAAAGCCGGTTTCGCGGAATGGGTATAAAAAGGAGCTGTTGGTTTATGCGGGTATAAAAACAGCAGGATGCAGACGGCAGGCATGAAAAGGAGGAAATACAATGAAAGTTGTTGGTCAGGAAATCAAACGTGTGGACGCTTTCGGTAAAGTGACCGGTGAAGCCAAGTATACCGCAGATTTGGAACCCAGAGATATCCTTCATGGAAAAGTGATTCATTCCACAATTGCAAACGGCCTTGTAAAAAGCTTTGATCTTGAGGAAGCATTAAAGGTACCGGGGGTGGTAAAGATCGTCACCTGTTTCGATGTGCCGGATATTCAGTTTCCCACCGCAGGTCATCCATGGAGCGTGGAGTTAAAGCATCAGGATATCTGCGACAGAAAGCTTTTAAATCAGAGAGTCCGCCTTTATGGGGATGATATTGCGGCGGTTGTGGCTGAAAATGAAGTTGCAGCGGCTCAGGCAGCGCGTCTGATAAAGGTTGAGTATGAGGAGTATGAGCCTATTGTTACAGTAGAGGCGGCTTTGAAGCCGGATGCGACGCCTCTTCATCCGGATCTTCGAAAGGATAATGTAGTGGTTCATTCCCACATGACCATGGGTCCTTCTGATTTTACCTTTGAGGAAGGAAGAAGGAAGGCTATTGAAGAATACGGAGAGGAAAATCTGGTGGAGATTGATGAAACCTACGATACACCCAGAATTTCCCACTGCCATATTGAGCTTCCTGTTTCCTGGTCTTATGTGGATACAAATGGAAAAGTGACCATCGTATCCTCTACCCAGCTTCCCCATATTGTCCGCCGCGTTACGGCCCAGGCCCTTGGGCTTCCCGTTGGGCAGGTCCGTGTGATTAAACCCTATATCGGCGGCGGCTTTGGAAATAAGCAGGATGTACTGTATGAGCCCTTAAACGCCTTTCTTTCCATGAGCGTGGGAGGAAGGGCCGTCCGTATGGAGATCAGCCGTGAGGAAACGATTTCCGGCACCCGTACCCGTCATGCCATAAAGGGAGTATGTAAGGGCATTGTCACAAAGGATGGAACCGTGCTTGCAAGACAGTTGGAAGCCTTTGCCAACAACGGCGGCTACGCTTCTCACGGTCACGCTATCTGCGCCAACTGCGGAAACGTATTTAAGGATCTGTACAGAGACCGGCTGGGTACAGAGGTAGACTGCTGGACTGTTTACACCTCCTCCCCCACTGCCGGGGCCATGAGAGCCTATGGAATCCCTCAGGCAGACTGGTTTGCAGAGTGTCTGACGGATGATATGGCAGACGCCATCGGTATGGACCCCTGTGAATTTCGTTTAAAGAACTGTCTGGGCGAAGGCTTTGTAGACCCGGCCAATGGCATTACCTTCCATACATACGGCCTGACAGAATGTATTAAAAAGGGCCGGGAGTACATTCACTGGGATGAAAAGAGAGAAGCCTATAAGAACCAGACCGGTCCGGTGAGAAGAGGCGTGGGAATGGCAATGTTTATTTACAAAACAGGCGTTTATCCCATTTCTCTGGAAACAGCTTCCGCCCGCATCACTCTGAATCAGGATGGTTCCATCCAGCTTTCCATGGGTGCTACGGAGATCGGACAGGGAGCGGATACGGTATTTACCCAGATGGCGGCAGAGACTACAGGTATCTGCGTAGACCGGGTATATATCAATTCTACCCAGGACACGGATGTAACCCCCTTTGACACGGGCGCTTATGCTTCCCGTCAGACCTATGTATCCGGTATGGCCTGCAAAAAGTGTGCCCAGGAGTTTAGGCAGAAGGTGCTGGAGTATGCAGCCTATATGCTGAACCATGATGTAACAGATCTTTCCAAGACCGTTTATGCGGAGCTTGTAAAGGAGGCTGCTGGAAAGGTACGTCAGGCTCTGGGACTTCATGAAGAGGAGGAAATCACCTGGGAGATGCTGGATATTGTTGACAGCCAGGTAGTAGTAAGCGGCGGTGATCCGGTGCTCTTTGATGTAGCGGTAGTAGCTGATACGGCTTTCTATTCTCTGGACCGTTCCATTCATATTACGGCAGAAGTGACCAATCAGTGCAAGGATAATACCTTTGCTTCCGGCTGCTGCTTTGTAGATTTGGAAATTGATATGCCTCTGGGTCTTGTGACGGTAAAGGATGTGATTAATGTCCATGACTCCGGTATTCTGATTAATCCAAAGACAGCTACAGGACAGGTACACGGCGGTATGAGTATGAGTCTTGGATTTGGGCTTTCAGAGGAGCTTCTGGTGGATGAAAAGACCGGAAAACCGTTAAATAATAACCTTCTGGATTATAAGATTCCTACAGCTATGGACGCACCGGAGCTTCATGTGGAATTTATCCAGTTAGATGATCCTACAGGCCCTTATGGAAATAAATCCCTGGGCGAGCCTCCGGCAATTCCGGTTGCTCCGGCGATCCGAAACGCCATCCTTCATGCAACCGGCGTTCATATGAATACAGCGCCTATGACAGCCCAGCGTCTGATTGCAGCATTTAAAGAAAAGGGACTTATCTGAGAGGGAAGGAGAAATAAAGCATGTTTGATATAAAATCATTTTATGAGGCAAAGGATGTGCAGGACGCCGTTCGCGCTCTGGTAAATGAGCCTGATGCAGAGGTAATCAGCGGCGGCACAGACGTACTGATCCGGGTCAGAGAGGGAAAGGATGCGGGAAGAGCCCTGGTATCCATTCACAATATTCCGGAACTTAAGGGTATAAAGGTTCTGGAAAACGGGGATCTCTGGATCGGAGCAGCAACTTCATTTTCCCATATTACAAACGATCCGCTGATTCAGAAGCTGATCCCCATGCTGGGAGAAGCAGTGGATATGGTGGGCGGACCTCAGATCCGCAACACGGGAACTATTGGCGGAAATATCTGCAATGGAGCTACCTCCGCAGATTCTGCTTCTACCATGTGGACCTTAAATGCAAAAGTCATCCTGGCAGGACCGGATGGAGAGAGAAGTGTTCCCATCTG
>CAUCBQ010000162.1 GCA_958441075.1 uncultured Clostridiaceae bacterium
TCCGGATCTCCGAGTAAGGCGTGATCATGAATTCTGCGCGCATTGCATCCAGGATCGCCTGTTTTTTGTAATCACCCAGATTCATGAATTTCTCTGTGGGCATTTTTTTCATCTCCTTTACCATTAACCATTATATGGGCTTTTGTCTAATTGACAATAGGCAAAATAAAATCAAATGCACAAAATTTGTGCATTTGATTGTTGAATGTACTAATTTTCACTTTTATTTCACAATTTCTTTACACGAATCACAAACCTTCATCACCGGAAGGAAACTCATTTTCTTCTCTGGAAGCACTCCTTGACAGCGCCTCCTTCATCATACCTCCAAGGAGATAGTCAATCCGGACCAAAACCTCCTCCAGTGATTCTCCATTTACCATACCATCCGAATCCAGCCAGCTGGTCATAATCCCCTGAACCATGTACTGACAGATCGAACTTAAAATCTGCCGGTCCTTTTCGCCTGTCCCCATTCCTTTTGATATGGTATCAATAAACCGGTCAAAAATAACCTGGCTGGCAGACTGCAGGCAGCTGCGCACCTCCTCATTGGCTGCGGAACGGTAAAGGTTGCACAGCAGCCCTCTGTGGGCCTCCAGATATCTGACCCCCGTTAATCCCGCCTTCGCGTCGTCCGCCTCCTCTGCCATCATCCCGATTACCTGTTCCGCCGCATACTGCACATAGGCTTTCAGCACCTGGTAAATATCCTGATAATGGTAATAAAATGTATTTCTTGAAATACCGCACCGGTCTGTAATATCCTTTACCGTAATTTTATCCACTGGTTTGGAAACTGCCAGATCGCCAAATGCTCTCATAATCGCAAATTTTGTAAATGATGCCATAGGCAGCCGATTCCTCCTTTAATTAAGTAGGAATCTATTATACCTTAAAACGCCGAAAACTGCAAACCTACTTCCTGTCCTGATTCCGTTTCGCATATTTCCTTCCCAGACAGCGGAAAACAAAAAGAAGCGCCGCCATAGGAACCCAGTAGGGCATAAATGCAATAATTCCCACAAACAGGTTTGAAACAAAGCCTGCCGCCGTGCGCATATTTTCCTTGAAGCCTGCGCTGATTTTCTGTCCCATGCTCTGAGGACTGTCCGGGCTGTATGCCTTCACCTCAGATATATACAGATGTACGATGCTGTACTCCACCTGATTATCGTACAGGCGCAGCCGTGATTCCATGGATTCCAGTTCATAGCGGATCTCTGATAACCTCTTTTCCAGCGCAATCACTCCATCCAGAGTATCCGCCTTTTCCAGAAGCGCCCATATTCTCTCCTGTTCCATCTCCAGCGTCTTTTTCCGGCTCTCGGCATCACTGTACTGGAGCGTAATATCCTGGGTATTCTCCGAACGGCTGACTACATTCCCCTGACTTTCTGTCCCGGCAATAAATTCATCCAGATGGTCGCAGGGAATCCGGACCGTAAGGCTGGCATGACGGGGAATGGGCTCTCCACGGCTGTCCCTCTGCCTCCCCCCTGCCTCCGACTGCTCCGTATAGCCTCCCAACGCCTCTGTCTTTTCTCCAATGTGCCGGAGAATCCCGTCAAAATCCTCCGCCTCAATATGAAGCGTTACCGTACGGATCAGTTTTCTGGACTGAAGAAGATTCTCAGCCCCCTCTCCGTTCTCCGCCTGCGGCGCTTCCTGTCCGGCAGCCTGAGGGGCAGACACCTGAGACAGATGCAGGCCGCCATCCGTCCCTGAGCTGTCAGCCGCGGTTTCCGCTTCCATCTCCATTTTCTCTGCCCCTGCTCCGGAGGAAGCGCTCCCGCACGCCGTAAGGGCCAGCGCTGCAAAAACTGCCAGCCACACTCTTCTGATTCTTTTTTTCATAATACTCCTCCCTTCTCTTTCTTTGTTTTTAACATATCACAGACGTTTCCCACTCTCAATGCATCTAAGGAAATCGTAAGAGGATCGTCAGAGATCGTCAGATATTTTTCATTTTTCCCTTGCAATATACCCCATCAGGGTATATAATGCATGTATACCCCATCAGGGTATATATCCATAAAATATCCTATCAGACAGGAGGTATTTATTATGCAGGAAACGGCTTCTGCCGAATGCAGCTGTCACAAAACAAAAGAACGTTCTGAAAAAGAATACAGAGATCTGGTACATCGTTTAAACCGGATTGAAGGTCAGGTACGGGGCATAAAAAACATGGTTGAAAAAAATGCCTATTGTCCGGATATACTGATACAGGTAGCCGCTGTTACCGCCGCCCTTAACAGCTTCAGCCGTACCCTTCTTTCCAGCCATATCCATACCTGCGTGGTAAATGACATCCGTCAGGGAAATGACCAGGTGGTAGACGAACTGATGAATACCCTGCAGAAGCTTATGAAGTAAAGGAGGCATAGACCCTTATGAAACAATATTCAGTAACAGGCATGAGCTGTGCTGCCTGCAGCGCCCGTGTGGAAAAAGCTGTTAAGCACGTTCCCGGCGTTACATCCTGCTCCGTGAGTCTCCTGACCAATTCCATGGGTGTGGAGGGGAACGCAGATCCCCAGGCTATTATAGCAGCCGTAGAACAGGCAGGATACGGAGCAGCCGAAAAAGGCGCCTCAAACTCCAAGGCTGCTGCAAAAGCTGCAGAAAGCGAAGAAATGCTGGCCGACCGCGAAACCCCCGTATTAAAAAAACGTCTGATCTATTCTGCGGGCTTTCTTACCGTACTCATGTATTTTTCCATGGGCCATATGATGTGGAACTGGCCGGTTCCCTCCTTTTTTGCAGATAACCATGTTGCTATGGGGATTTTGCAGCTGCTCCTTACAGGAATCGTGATGGTTATTAACCAGAAGTTTTTTATCAACGGTTTTAAGAGCCTGTTTCACGGCTCCCCCAACATGGATACTCTGGTAGCTTTAGGCTCCACCGCTTCCTTCGTCTACAGCACCTATGCCCTCTTTGCCATGACAGAAGCCCAGATTCAGGGAGACATGGAAGGCGTTATGGCCTATATGCATGAATTTTACTTTGAATCTGCCGCTATGATTGTCACCCTGATCACAGTAGGCAAGATGCTGGAAGCCCGCTCCAAAGGCCGCACTACAGATGCTTTAAAAGGGCTTATGAAGCTGGCTCCCCAAACAGCCACCCTTATAAAAAACGGCGCTGAGACAACCGTTTCCATCGACCAGGTTCAGACTGGCGATGTATTTGTAGTCCGTCCCGGTGAAAATATACCCGTAGACGGTATTGTACTGGAAGGAAACAGTGCGGTAAATGAGTCTGCTCTTACAGGGGAAAGCATTCCCGTTGACAAGACTCAGGGCGACCGGGTATCTGCCGCCACCTCCAACCAGTCCGGTTTCCTGCGCTGTCAGGCTACCCGGGTTGGAGAGGATACCACACTCTCTCAGATCATCCAGATGGTCAGTGATGCCGCAGCCACCAAGGCTCCTATTGCCAAGATTGCCGACCGGGTATCCGGTATTTTTGTCCCTGCTGTAATTGCCATTTCCATTGTCACCACCATTGTATGGCTTCTTGCAGGCCAGACTCTGGGCTTTGCACTGGCCAGAGGCATCTCTGTACTGGTAATCAGCTGCCCCTGCGCACTGGGACTTGCAACTCCTGTAGCCATTATGGTAGGAAATGGAATAGGTGCCAAAAACGGAATCCTCTTTAAAACTGCTGTTTCTCTGGAAGAAACAGGAAAAATGCAGATCGTTGCCCTGGATAAGACAGGCACTATCACAGAAGGGCAGCCAAAAGTAACCGACATAATCCCGGCAGAAGGCTATACAAAAGCATCCCTTCTCTCTCTGGCTCATTCTCTGGAGGCAAAAAGCGAACATCCTCTGGCAAAGGCTGTTCTTAAACAGGCCGAGGAGAATCAGATGACACCGGAGGCTGTAACTGATTTCAAAGCTCTTCCCGGAAACGGTCTTTCGGCTGTACGCACCAGAGATCAAAGCCTGCTCACCGGCGGAAGCCTTTCCTTTATCAGCAGCCGGACACATATTTCCCAACACATGAAACAACTGGCTGAATCACTTGCAGAGGAAGGAAAAACGCCTCTTCTCTTTACAGAAAATAATCAGCCGGCTGGTATAATTGCTGTGGCAGATACCATCAAGAAAGACAGTCCCCAGGCCATCGGAGAACTGAAAAACATGGGAATCCACGTTGTAATGCTTACCGGCGACAACGAGCGGACCGCAAGAGCCATTGGCCGTCAGGCCGGAGTAGACGAGGTAATCGCAGGCGTTCTTCCCGACGGGAAGGAAAGCGTGATCCGCACTTTAAAAGAAAAAGGCAAAACCTGTATGGTAGGTGACGGTATCAATGATGCTCCCGCTCTCACAAGGGCTGATATGGGCATTGCCATCGGAGCCGGTGCAGATGTAGCCATCGACGCGGCAGATGTGGTTCTGATGAAGAGCCGCCTTCTGGATGTCCCGGCAGCGATCCGCCTCAGCAGAGCCACGCT
>CAUCBQ010000163.1 GCA_958441075.1 uncultured Clostridiaceae bacterium
CAATGACGGAAGACTGGTTGCGGGTCACATAGTAGGAGCCGCCGGGCAGCAGCTTCCAGCTTTCCTCCTCCCGGATCTCCTCAAAACCGGCGTGTTCCAGCATCTCAGTTATATTGGCAATGGCGTGAAAGCTGCTGGGGCTTTTCTCCAGAAAATGCAGCAGCTCCTCTGCCGTCTGACGGCAGATTTCTTTTGTCAGTTCCATGTATTTTTCCTCCAAATAATGTTTTTTAAATTGTGAGTTTTTCTCTCACAAAGCTCACAGCCTGAGAAAGTCCCATGCTGTTGGAGCCTTTAAATAACAGGCAGTCCCCTTCTTTCACATGATCTGCCAGCCATTTTTCTGTTTCCTCCAGGGATGAGGTTTTTACACATGAGATTTTTCCTCCTGCGTTCTCAAGGCCAGTTTCAATCTCCCACGCCAGCTCTCCCATAAGTACCAGCTGATCTACAGGCTGGCGCTTTAAAAAGCCGCCTACCTCCCGGTGATACTCTATGGTATGAGGCCCAAGCTCTTTCATATCCGCCAGCACGGCAATGCGCCGCTTCACTCCTGTCATGGAGGACAGAACCTCAATCCCCGCTTTCATGGAAACAGGACTTGCATTATAGCTGTCATCTATGATGGTGATACCCTTTTCCTTTAAAATCTGCTGACGTCCCTTAAAACCTTCAAACTGCTCCAGGGCAGACGCTGCCTTTTTTAGCGGTATTCCGTACCAGGAGGCTACGGCCAGAGCTGCCAGAGCATTGCTTACCATGTGATTCCCCATCACCTTAAGATGCACAGGAACTCTCTCACCATTGCAGACCGCAGTAAAAACAGGAAAACCATTTTCCAGATGAAGGTCCTCTCCCCGGCAGTCACAGCCCTCCCACAGGCCATAAAGCACCCTGCCCCGGCCCTTTTCCGGCACTGCCTCACGCAGAAGGGGATCATCGCCGTTGAGAAAAAGAACCCCGTTTCTTGCCATTCCATCCTGGATATGAAGCTTTTCCTTTAAAATATTTTCCTGAGACCCAAGCTGTTCAATGTGGGCTACTCCTATATTTGTCACCACCGCACAGTCAGTCTGAGCCACCTGGGCGATCTTTGTCATCTCTCCCGGTTCGCTCATGCCAAGCTCAATGACCCCGATCTGTGCCTCAGACGGAATATTAAAAACAGTAATGGGAACTCCCACCTGGCTGTTGCTGTTTCCAGGGGTCTTATAAACAGTAAAACCGGCACTCAAGGCACAGGCTACCATCTCACGGGTAGTTGTTTTGCCCACACTTCCCGTAATGCCCACCAGCGGGATCTGTGTCTGGCTGCGGCACCAGGCACCCAATGCCTGAAGGGCAGCTCTTGTATCCTCTACACAGATCCAGGTGCCTTCTAACGCCTGTCTGCTCCATTCAGGATGCTCCTGGCACTGGCCGTCAATGGCCTCCCTTACCTCTTTTTCACTGTGATGGCGGCTGGTAAACACCGTTTCTGCCCCGGCAGCCATAGCCTGACAGATAAACCGGTGAGCATCTGCCCGTTCACCGATTATGGGAACAAACAGATCCTTTCCTTCCATTTTTCTGGAGTCCAGACTGATATGGCAGATTTTTTTTTCCGGATCTCCAAAAATCACCCTCCCGCCTGCTGCCCGGGCTGCCTGCTGTGCTGTTATCTCTCTCATCCCTGTTCCTTCTCTCTCAGTTCCCTTACTGTTTCTTCAATCACTTCCCGGTCCAGGAAATGATAACGGACGCCATTGATTTCCTGATAGTCCTCATGGCCCTTTCCGATCACTGCAATCATATCTCCCGGCTCTGCATGGAATATACTGTATCGAATCGCCTCCCTGCGATCCGGTATCTCTATAAACGCTCCGCCGGTCTTTTCAATGCTGCTCCTGATATCGGCCAGAATATCCTCCACCTTTTCATATCTGGAATTATCCGCTGTAAGGATACACAGATCTGCCAGCCTTCCGCCGATCTCTCCCATAGAATAACGGCGGTCTTTTGAACGGTTTCCGCCGCAGCCGAATACACACACCAGACGTTTGGGGCTGTAATCCCTCAGGGTTTTCAGCAGACTTTCCATACTAACTGCATTGTGGGCATAATCTACCAGTACCGTACAGCGGGCAGATGTATGTACGATTTCCATACGCCCGTTTACGCGGATATGCTCCAGTGCATGACTGACTCTCCGGGCATCCAGACCTAAAAAGCTGCACAGGCTGACAGCAGCCATGGCATTTTCCACATTAAAACGGCCCGGTATGCCAAGGCGTACCTTCATCTCACACCTGCCTGAAACGTGAAACTCTGTTCCCACAAAATCAGGTTCTGACAGATACCGGATATGATCTGCCTCGAAATCGTCCGGCACTCCGTTCTCTTTTCCTGCATTGTAGGTATAAAGCTCACAGGAAACATTCTGCTTCACTGTCTCTGCGTGGGGATCGGCTCCGTTTAACAGGCCGATACGGCAGCTGTCAAGAAGGCGGGTTTTATAATACAGATATTCCTCAAAATCATTATGCTCATCCGGTCCGATATGATCCGGAGAAATATTGGTAAAAATCCCGTAGTCAAACAGAATCCCGTCTACCCGGTGCATTTTCACGCCCTGAGAGGATACCTCCATAACTGCATAGCCGCAGCCTGCCTCTGCCATCTGGGCAAAGGCCCTGTGGAGCTCGTAGGATTCCGGGGTGGTGTTCATGGTAGGTGTCACATGATCTCCGATCACAACGCCTGTGGTCCCGATAAGCCCCGCCTTCTTCCCTGACGCCTCCAGCACAGCCTTTATCATATGGGTAGTAGTTGTCTTTCCCTTAGTGCCTGTAACGCCGATCAGAGTAAGCTTCTTTGCGGGATATCCAAAACGGGCCGCCGACAGCAGGGCGAGAGCCCTGCGGGAATCCTTTACCCGCAGGATCGTAACCCTTTTCTTCTCCTCTTCATCAAGCTCACAGGCTTCCAGCTCCATATCAATGGGCCGTTCGATCACAAGAACTCTTGTCCCTGCCTTTAAAACATCAGGAATAAAGCAGTGGGCATCGATCCGCGTACCTGTCATAGCCACAAACACTGTGCCCGGCCCTGCTTTTCTGGAGTCATAGATAACCTCTCCGACCTGAGTATTAAGATCTCCCTGAACCAGGGTATAATCCAGTTCTTTTAACCAGTCTTGCAATACCATGAAACTATATTTCCTCTCTCATACTTAAAACAGTCCTGTGATCTTTCCTTCCTCGTTTACATCAATCCCCTCAGCCGCAGGCTTCTTTGGAAGTCCCGGCATGGTCATGATAGAGCCTGTAAGGGCAACCACAAAGCCGGCTCCTGCGCATACATAGGCATCTCTCACGTTGATATCGAAACCAGAGGGCCGTCCCAGCTTTGTCTGATCATCCGACAGAGAATACTGGGTCTTTGCCATACATACGGGAAGATTTCCAAATCCCATCTCCTCTATACGCTTTAATGCCTTAGAAGCCGCCGGGGTATATGTTACGCCGTCTGCCCCATATATCCGGGATGCAATGGTTCCAATCTTGTCTTTTAAAGAAGCCTCGTCCTCGTAGAGCACATGGAAATCTGTAGGACGGTTTTCCAGTGTGTTTAATACCTTTTCTGCCAGAGCCAGTCCGCCCTCGCCGCCCTTGGCCCAAACCTCGGCCAGAGCAAATTCACAGCCTCTTTCCTCACAGAAATGCCTGATATAATCATACTCTGCTTCTGTATCACTTATGAAGGAATTAAGAGTAACCACAACGGGAACTCCAAACTTCTGGATATTTTCAATGTGCTTTTCCAGATTCACAATGCCTCTCTTTAATGCCTCCAGATTTTCCTCAGAAAGCTGGTCCTTTGGAACACCTCCGTTATACTTTAAGGCACGGACAGTAGCCACCAGAACCACTGCGTCCGGCTTTAAGCCTGCCTTGCGGCATTTGATATCCATAAACTTCTCAGCGCCCAGATCTGCGCCAAAGCCTGCTTCTGTAACAACAATATCGCAGAGCTTAAGGGCTGTTTTGGTAGCTCTTACGCTGTTGCAGCCGTGTGCGATATTTGCAAAGGGACCGCCGTGAACCAATGCGCCGGTGTGCTCCAGAGTCTGAATCAGATTGGGCTTTAAAGCATCCTTTAAAAGCGCCGCCATAGCTCCGGTAGCATGAAGATCTCCTGCGGTCACAGGCTCCCCTGCAAAATTATAAGCAACAATAATACGGGACAGACGCTCCTTTAAATCCTTCATATCATCAGCCAGACAGAGAATCGCCATGATCTCAGACGCCACGGTAATAACAAAATGATCCTCTCTGACCATACCGTCAGCCTTTGCCCCCAGACCGATTACAATATTTCGCAGCGCACGGTCATTCATATCCTCGCACCGCTTCCACAGGATCTGTCTGGGATCAATCCCAGAGAATTTCCCTGCTGGATATGGTTGTCAAGGAGAGC
>CAUCBQ010000164.1 GCA_958441075.1 uncultured Clostridiaceae bacterium
TCCAGATAAAGAGGCGCTACATTGGAATCCGTAACAATACAGATTTTACGGTTTTCCAGATGAAAGGCTTCCATCTCCTTCTTCAATCCCTCAAAGGATGTTTCCATACAAATATCATAAATGGGATTCCCGTCCCTGCAAACAGTTAAACGCTTCTGCATACGTCAAGTTCCTCCTGATCTGTCTGAATTTTAATATTCCGAACAGAAAAACGGGGGCTGCTGCAGGAAATAATATTCTCCCAGTAGCAGCAGCCTCCGCAAATCCTGTCCCTATGTAGTTTAAATATGAATGGTCATACCTGCCATCTCCATACCGGACACATCACCGGCTGCCAGCATATCCTGAAAATCACCGGACAATTCCACTGAATTGGGAGTCACAATGAAAATATAGTTGGAAATCCTCTGAAGATTACCATCCATGGAATAAGCAGCTCCGGATACAAAGTCAATGATCCTCTGTGCTACCTCCATGTGGATTCCTTCCATATTAAGAACCACTGCTTTTCCGGATAAAAGGTAATTACAGATATCCTTTGAACTCTCCATGGAGGTAGGCTTTACCATCGTAACCTCCATACCGGAACGGCGCATAGGAACCACCTTTGGAGTAGGACGTCCCAGAAAACGGGATTTATCCTGCGGTTCATCGTAATCATCATCCTCCACCGTATTCTTCCTTGAGAAAAAGCTTTTTTTAGGCGGCTCATCTTCAAAGTCATCGTCCAGGTAGTAATCATCATCCTCCTCTTCAGGATTTAATCGCATGGTATCCATCAACTTACCTAACAGACTCATTTTACTCTCTCCATTTCCTCTCTATCAGCGCTGACTTACACAGCGCCGTAATGCCGTTCACCGAAAATACCGGTACCGACCCTTACCATGGTAGCACCTTCCTCAACAGCGACCTCATAATCTCCGGTCATGCCCATAGAAAGCACATCCATAGTAACATTATCAATGTTTTTCCTACCTATGTCAACAGCAAATTCATATAATTTTTTAAAAATTTCCCGATTTTCCTCTGGATTCTCAACAAATGGTGCAATTGTCATCAAACCGCAGATATGCACATGGGGGTAAGTGCTGATCTCACGGATGGCAGCTTCAGCCTCCTCCATAAAAAAGCCGTACTTGCTCTCTTCCTTTGCCACATTGATCTCCAAGAGGATATGGGCCTCCAGATCCTTTTTAGCCGCGTCTTCCTCGATCTGTCTGGCAAGACGCAGAGAATCTACGGAATGGATCAGAACCGCTTTGCCCAGAACCTGATGTACTTTGTTGCGCTGCAGATGACCGATCATATGCCAGCGTACATCCTCAGGAAGAGAAGGATATTTTGCCTGAATTTCCTGAACCTTATTTTCCCCAAAATCTCTGGCTCCGACCTCATAAGCTTCCTCAAGCATGGACACCGGCTTTGTCTTGCTTACTGCAATAAGCGTTACCTCAGACGCATCTCTTCCTGCTCTGCGGCAGGCCTCCCGTATACGCTTTCTCACTATTTCCAGATTGTCTCTTATCTCTGACATCGTTCAATTCCTCCTTGGTGTAAATATTACTGATAAAGGATCTGCCCTTCCGTAACCAGAGATGCATCCAGCACAATATGGTCATATACAGACAGGCCGTAGCTTGCTCCTTTTTTAATCGTATAGTATTCGCTGTTAGAATCCAGGATTTCAATTTCCTTAAATACAGTATATCCCTTGTTAATGTTAAAAACACCTTTTAGCGCCCTGGTGCTTCCCACCTGGAACCGCTCCTGTGAATCCGGCTTTACAATATAATCTCCGGCTTTTAAAGGCCCATCCTCCTGGACGGCAATATAATAAAACTCTTCATCGTCAAATCCAATCTCTATGGGAGTAAAAACAGCTGTAGTCCCGCTTGCATCATAGACCTCCTTATTTACGCCGCTGTCTGTACTGTCTCCTCCCTGAGTGGCAAAATCCCTGGGAATCTGATAGAAATTTTTTTCTGTCACTGCGCTGACGGGAATCTTAAGGCCCTTGGCCTGCTCCTGGCGGATTTCAAAATTCACAAAACGGTCTGTAATAAACTGAGCCATATATTTGTTGAAATCCAGTTTTCCAAAAGCTGCGCCGTCTTTTCCCATAAAAATTGAAAAATCAGCCCTTGTTTCAATGCTGTGATCTTTAAATTCCACATCCAGAGAGGACTTGTCTGAATACAGCCCTCTGTCTTCTTCGGTCAGAGGAAAAATAACAGACCAGCTTTCAGAAGCTGCAATTTTATAGGCAGGTGTTCCGCTTTCAATCAGATCCCCGGATTTATGGAAGGTTTTCGTATAGGCAGAGCGGTCAAAGGAAGCCATCTCCACGTCCTCCGGCTTAAGAGTCTCATAGGAGTCAAAACCATAAGATACCACGCCTGACTGCGGTGAAACCACCTGTTCAAAGACGATGCCGGATTCTGCGGCAATCCGGTCCAGCTGATCCAGAGCACTAAAACTGGAATACTCCATCACTGCCGCTTCCAGAGTATATCGTGCATCATAAACAGCACTAAAATCCTCATCCGAACGGCTGGTCATAAAAGAAGACAGCTGTTTTTTTAAATCAGACAGATTTTCGTCACTGAGATCCTGGTTCTCTACTCCATTTTCCTTTAAAAGGGCATCCAGACGACCGGTTTCATCCAACGAATAGATTCTGGAACCTACAGAGGCACGCTTTCCTTCCCGCAGGTAATAGTTAATATATCCGCTGTTTTCCGCATTATAAACCTGCTCATCCCTCAGGATCAGCCCTGTATAAGGACGGTCATTTACAATGCCGCCTTCTGCCACTTCATAGAACTGTATCTTTTCATGTCCCATATAGATAAAAATGTTGATCAGAAGATACAGAAAAATAACACCAAATATCAGCTTTCCGATATCATTCCGGCGTCGCCGGTAGGGAATAACCTTTCTGTTTTTCCTGTGCTTTTTACTGGCCATGAACAAAGGCTCTCCTTTTAAAGTCTTGTTTCGTAAAAAAGCTGCCCTCCGCACCAGGCGTACTTAAAAACCTCGTGCGGCAGGCAGCCTAAGTTCTGTCTGCTATTTTATCACAGAATATGTATCATTACAATGAGATAATCACATCACCCTTTGCATTCTCCGGAAGTTCATCAGCATCCATGGAGATACTTAATACAAAGGTAACATGGTATTTGTCACTGATTTTTTTCAATGTCTCGTAGGTCTCGGAAATGTCCGCTCCCTCTAAGCACGCCAGCTTCAAAAAGCTGTCAAGATACATAGTCTCAAGATCATGATCCTGAGAAAGAATACCACAGATAAATCCTAAAAATCCTTCGCTGTGTGTGATCGGAAATTCGTTCACATTGATAAGACGGATCCGGTTGTTCAGCTCATACATATGCTGAGCGCTCTTATCCAGATATACAACGGTGCCGCTGGCTCCCTTGATTGCTGCATTGGCCATGTCTAACAGATGTTTTGTCTTGCCTTTACCTTTTTTTCCTGCAATAATCTGAACCATACCTATCTCCTCCTTG
Source organism: uncultured Clostridiaceae bacterium (assembly GCA_958441075.1). Taxonomy (GTDB): domain Bacteria; phylum Bacillota; class Clostridia; order Lachnospirales; family Lachnospiraceae; genus Enterocloster. The sequence goes on from CAUCBQ010000164.1 coordinate 3,534, forward strand.
AGTTATATATGTTGTATAAAAAATCAATTAAGATTATCTTGATTATAGTACAAATTCATGCGGAACGCAATCACTATTTGACGATTTTAGAAATTATATTTGTCATATTATCATAAAGATGGGGACGGCTGTCTGATTTCAGAACAACAGATATAAAATTTCCCTCTGAGACATTGTCCCTTGATGCAATAATTAAACAGTAGCCTGCTGCCTTTGTGGTTCCCGTCTTTCCGCCCAACACGGTAATTCCCTCCGGTGTGTCCCGTTCTCCTGTGATAAACTGGTTGCTGCACTTCCAGGTTTTGGATACATTTTCCCCGGCCCTATTCGTGTAATTAGCCGTATAAGCCTTTGCTTCAATAATCTCCCGGAATTTTGGATATTTGAATGCCTCATTAAAAATCAGATAGAGGTCATAGGCCGTAGTGTAATGATCCTTGTCATGGAGTCCATGGGGATTTACGAAATGGCTGTCTGCTGCCCCCAGGCGTCTGGCTTCTTCATTCATCCGGTCCGCAAAGGCCTCTATGCTGCCATCCATATGAACCGCAATAGCTGCGCCTGCATCATTTCCCGATGGAAGCATCAAACCGTAAAGAAGCTGCTCCAGAGTAAGGGTATCTCCTGGTTTAATACCGCAGAGCGTAGCTCCGGATTCTGTAATTACCGCTTCGTCCGTTACCCTGACACGATCCTCCAGATTGCCGTATTTGATGGCAACCAAGGCAGTCATTACCTTTGTAATGCTGGCGGGATACATAATCTCAAAGGCATCCTTGCTGTAAAGGGTCTGACGTCCCTCTACGTCAAAAAGTGCTCCGGCCTCAGCTGTGAGAAAATCCGGATCAAAGGCACTTTCATCAGCAACTACACACAGGTCTGAAGCAAATCCCTCCAGGTTTTCTTCTGATCCGGATAAG
>CAUCBQ010000165.1 GCA_958441075.1 uncultured Clostridiaceae bacterium
GGCAGGGCCATATAAAATTAGTGTTCCCCTTTTTTACCGTACTATCCCCGTCTGAAGAAGACTGGTTTTTTCTGGCTTCTTCAGCCCTTCTGGCCTCCTCTGCCTTCCTGGCCTCCTCTTCCTTTCTCCGTATTTCCGCTTCCACACGGGCCATATGTTCTTCCTGGGCCTTAATATCCGCATTATACTGGTCGATCTCTCCCTGAGCCGAAGCGATCCTTGTCTCATAGGAAGCCAGTTCCGCCTCCTTGGAAGCCATCAACGTTTCTACAGAACTCTGCTTTGCCTTCGTAGCACCCTGAAGCTCCAGAAGCTCCTGATGCTCTTTTTCCAGAGTCTCCTCCTTTAAAGCTACTTCCTCCCTGGTTTTTCTGTATTCCTCCAACATCCTCCGGTCATAGGAGGTAATCTGACTGGCATATTCCGCCCGGTTCAAAAGCTCCGCAATACTCTCTGACTGCATCATGGACTCCAAAAGACTGGTCTGTCCATTTTCATACATATACTGTATCCGCAGCTTCATATCCTCATACTGCCGATCCTCAGTGACTTTAGCTGCGTCAAGCTCCTCTTTCGCTTCCTCTATCTGTTCTTCCTTACCGGAAATATCTCCCTCCAGCTTTGTAAGCTCCTTTGCCAGAGCAGACAAATTCCGGTCCAGCTCCTTTACATAGGCCGCTGTGTCCGATTTCTTTCCCTCCAGCTCCTTTAGGGTATTTTCTATCTTTTTCTTTTCCTCCTCCATAGAAGAAACCTTTTTCTTTGCATCCTCTATGGCCTTATTGGTGGCATAGGAGGAAAATACAGTCCCTAAGGTTAAAGCCGCAGCAGCAGCCCAAAACGCTATCTTCTTTTTTCTCATATGCCTTCCACCATTTATCCTGTCTAAACTCTCAGATGGCGCTGAATCGTCACAAAGCTTACCAAAAGGCCGATTCCAACACCTAATGTCAGAGCTCCACCTGTCATATACGGAAATATGGTTCCCAGCCCAAGAGGCTCAACCAGTCCTGTAATCATGGAATAATTCTGTTCCAGATATAAAATCCCCTTTTCATAGAGAACCCATATGCCGCCCAAAGGAAGGAGCGCTCCCAAAAGGCCCAGAAGCAGTCCCTCTACCAGAAAGGGGGCCCGTATCATAAAATTGGTAGCTCCAATATACCGCATAATCTCATTTTCCCTCCTGCGGAACGCAGCTGCCACTGAAATAGTATTGCTGATCAGAAATACAGCTACTGCAAGCAGTACGCCGATGATCAGAGCCGACATAAGGCCGATGATCTTTCCAACACTTGTAAATCCTGCTGCCAGGGTACTGGAGTAGCGCACCCGGCGCACCCCTTCCACAGCCTCCAGACGCTCCACAACTGATTCCTGCTCAGAAATATCCTTTAAAAAAATCTCAAAGGAAGCGGAATGTGCCAGGGGATTATCATTTTCAAACCCTTCAGCCAAATCCTCTGCCCCCTCAAAATACTGGGCCTTAAACGTATTCCAGGCTTCTTCGGCTGAGGTGTACTCTGTCTGACGCACCTCTTCCCAGCTTTTGATTTCTTCTCCTGCTGCCAAAATTTCCTCCTCTGTCATCCCCTCATGGAAAAAGACAGAGATACCCACTGTTTCCTGGGCTGTCCTGGCACCATGGATCACATTGGCTGCCAGCGAGAAAAAAAGGCAGAATAAAAAAATACATGCAGAAATAGTCGCTATAGATGCCAGCGAAAATAGGATATTTCTGCATATATTAGCAATGCCCTGTTTCAGGCAATACCAGAATGTACTCATTTTTAATCATTATGCCTTTCCGGCAGAACCGTCTTGAAGCCCCGTTGCCTCAGCTTCTTATCTGAATCTGCCTTCATCCTGAATCACTGCCCCGCGCTCCATGGTAATGACCCTTTTTTTCATCTGCTGCACCATCTCATGGCTGTGAGTTACTACAATCATAGTGGTTCCTCTCTGATTAATCTCTCCCAACAGGTTCATAATTTCATGGGCATTGAAGCTGTCTAAATTGCCCGTAGGCTCATCGGCCAAAAGAACCTCCGGACGATTAATCAACGCTCTGGCAATAGCCACCCGCTGCTGCTCACCGCCGGAAAGCTGGGCCGGATATGCCTTATATTTGGCGGAAAGACCAACAAGACGCAGCATCTCCGGCACTGTGTCACGAATTACCCGTCCCGGCACCCCGATGACTCTCTGAGCAAAGGCAACGTTCTCAAAGACAGTAAGGTCTTTCAGGAGACGAAAATCCTGAAAGACCACACCTAATTTTCTCCGATATTTCGGAACATATCTTCGGGGCATCTTCCCCAGATCCATATCATTGACCACAATCCGCCCGGAGGTAGGTTCAAGCTCCTTTAAAAGGAGCTTGAGAAGCGTGCTCTTTCCTGAGCCGCTGCGTCCTACGATAAAGGCAAATTCTCCATCGTCTATGGTCAGGTTCAGATCCTTCACAGCCCGGTTTCCCTCGCTGTAGGTTTTGCTCACATGACTGAGTTCTATCATTTCCCCGACCTCGTTTTAATAATCCAGGCTTTCCATATACTTCATGTATTTGGCTACCATAAGAGCAATCTTAAAGGTAATGGCGTCCTCAAATACGCGAAGATCCAGCCCGGTGCTCTTCTGCAGCTTGTCCAGACGGTAAACAAGGGTATTTCTGTGAATATACAGCTGTCTGGAGGTCTCGGATACATTCAGGCTGTTCTCAAAGAACTTATTGATCGTAGCCAGTGTCTCCTCGTCAAACTCATCCGGTGACTTGCCGTCAAATACCTCGCGGATAAACATCTTACACAGCGGAATCGGAAGCTGATAGATCAGACGGCCAATACCAAGGTTACTGTAAGCGATTACATTTTTATTGGCATAGAAAATACGGCCTACATCCAGAGCCATCTTGGCCTCCTTGTAGGAACGGGATACTTCCTTAATATCATTGATCACTGTACCATAAGATACACGAACCTTTGTCATAGCTTCCGTATTCATCATATCAAGAATGGTATTGGCAGTTTTTTCCAGTTCACCATACGACTCTCCCTGACGAACCTCTTTTACAAGGATAATATTCTTCTCATCCACTGCCGTAATGAAATCCTTTGTCTTGGAAGCGAAAAGACTGCGTACGGTCTCAAGAGCATTTACATCCTTTTCATTGTGTGTTTCAATGATAAATACCACACGCTTTACATCGGTTTCAATATGGAGCTTCTTTGCGCGGTTGTAAATATCTACTAACAGCAGATTATCAAGGAGCAGGTTCTTAATAAAGTTATCCTTATCAAAGCGCTCTTTATAAGCTACCAGAAGATTCTGGATCTGGAACGCAGCCAGCTTTCCTACCATATATACATCATCGCTGGCACCCTTTGCCAACAGAATATACTCAAGCTGATGCTCGTCAAATACCTTAAAAAACTGATAGCCCTGGATCACCTGACTGTCTGCCGGGGAATCCACGAATACCAGAATCGAGCTTTCTGACTCTTCCGCGTCTGTAAAAGTGGACGCCAGCACCTTTCCCTCTGTGTCGCAAATACCTAAATCAATTCTTGTGATTGCTTTTAATCCATCCAGTGTAGTCTGGAGTATCTGATTTGAAATCATTCCATACTCTCCTTTTTGACATATTTCAAAAGTTGCCACTTTCTCTATTTTCATATTTTAATGCAAAATTACAAAAAAAGCAAGAGAGTTGTCGTCTCCCCTGCTTTTTTTTACAATCAGATTTTCTCTTTTATGAAATCTGCTGCTGTATTAGTTGATGATTACCTTCTCTGTTTCCTTATCGAAGATATGTACCTTATCCAGATCCATAGCAACCTTAATGGAATCGCCAGGTCTTGCAGTTGTACGAGGATTTACCTTTGCAGTAAAGTTAGCCTCGTCGATATCGAAGTACAGAAGAACCTCAGAACCTAACATCTCGTATACACGGATCTCAGCCTGGAAGATGCTCTTTGGATTAGCTGCAAGGAATGCTTCCTCATCATGCAGATCCTCTGGACGAATACCCAGAGTAACGGTCTTGCCGATGTAACCGCCATCCTCTAATCCCTTGCCCTTTGCAGCAGGAAGCGCTACTGTGTGACCACCGAAGGATAAGGTAACGTCAGAACCAGCCTTTGCCACCTGAGCGTCAATCATGTTCATCTGAGGAGCACCGATGAAGCCTGCAACGAACTTGTTGCATGGTCTGTCATACAGATTCTGTGGGCTGTCTACCTGCTGTACCACGCCGTCCTTCATAACAACGATTCTGGTACCCAGTGTCATAGCCTCTGTCTGGTCATGTGTAACGTAGATAATAGTTGTTTCCAGTCTCTGATGCAGCTTGGAAATCTCAACACGCATCTGGCCTCTTAACTTTGCATCCAGGTTGGACAGCGGCTCGTCCATCAGGAATACCTTGGGGCTGCGG
>CAUCBQ010000166.1 GCA_958441075.1 uncultured Clostridiaceae bacterium
GGAGGTAGCAGTAGAAGTCTCCCTTACAGGCCTTGTGAGGGGACTGATCCGGGACGGCTATCCTGTGACAAAGGGCTTTAAGATTGCGGATATTGATCCCAGAGAGGGCGAATACGAAAACTGCTTTACCATTTCAGATAAGGCAAGGGCCATCGGCGGCTCTGTACTTGAGGCTCTTTTATATCTGGAACAGAAGCAGGGCTTTTAAAGGGGGAGTTTTATGATTTATCTGGACAGTGCGGCTACCTCCTTTTACCGTCCGCCTGTGGTGGCACAGGCAGTGGCAGAGGCTATGGGTTCCATGGGAAACTGTTCCCGCGGAACTCACAGAGAGGCTTTAACGGGAGCCAGGATTATTTTTGAAACAAGGCAGCTTCTGGCAGAGCTGTTTCATGCTCCCGGGCCGGAGCAGGTGGCATTTACGGCTAATTCCACAGAAAGCCTGAATATGGCAATCAAGGGTCTGATTGATCCCGGAGACAGAGTAGTGACGACGGTTCTGGAGCACAACAGTGTACTGCGCCCCCTGTATGAGATGGAGAAAAAGGGCGCTGTGCTGCATATTGTGGGCTGTGAGAAGGAGGACCCTTCCTCTGATGGTGTGTCAGGGAAAGGCAGGCTGGATATGAAGGCCATGGAGGAAGCCATTACTCCGGGTACAAAGGCCGTGGTTATGACTCATGCCTCCAATCTCACCGGGAACCGTCAGAACCTGGCCCAGGTGGGGGAATGGTGCCGCAGGGCAGGGGCACTTTTCATCGTAGATGCCTCTCAGACAGCAGGACTTTTCCCCATTGATATGGAGAGGGATCAGATCGACGTACTCTGTTTTACAGGCCATAAGGGCCTTATGGGGCCTCAGGGGACGGGAGGGCTCTGTCTTGGGACAGGCGTGAAAATACGGCCTCTTTTGTCCGGGGGCAGCGGCATTATGACCTTTGAAAAAGAGCATCCCTCCCACATGCCGGTGGCTCTGGAGGCAGGCACCTTAAACGGACATGGAATTGCAGGGCTGCGGGCAGCTCTCATCTATATTAAGGAACAGGGGATGGATCATTTAAGAAAGAGGGAACAAAAGCTTATGAGACGTTTTTACGAGCAGGCTCTGGAAATTCCCGATATCCGCATTTATGGGGATTTCTCTCAGGAAGACAGGGCGGCGATTGTGTCCTTAAACCTTGGGGAAGAGGACTCTGCCCGGGTCAGCGACTATCTCTCTGAGGAATATGACATTGCCACACGTTCTGGCGGTCACTGCGCCCCCCTGATGCATCAGGCTCTTGGGACAGCAGAGCAGGGGGCAGTACGGTTCAGCTTTTCCCATTTTAATACAGAGGTGCAGATTGATGAGGCTGTGGATGCACTGAAGCGTTATTAAATCTAAAATAATACAAAAAGTTTTAGATAAACTAAAATTTTTTGGCAACTATGCGAATTGCGGTTTTATGCGCTATGGACTATAATGATCCCATCATCAGAAATAAGAGAGGAAGAAAAAAATGGGATTTGTTGCTGCAGTGATCGTATTTGCAAGCCTTGGCTATGATATGTACTGTGTAATCCGCAATCACGGAAACAATTAAGATATAGACAGAGAGCAGAAGTAACAGAGCTGCGTATGGAAAATAAACGGCCCGGTCTTTGGAACAGAGATTTCTGTCCCCAGGATTCGGGCTGCTTTTATATGCAGCAGATGGGGGTATAAAAGTGGAAGCATATTATTACGGGGCGCGTTTAACACAGGCATTTGACCGGGTTTTTGAGGCGCTGGAAATAGAAAAACACAGACGGGCGGGAAATCCCTTTGTGATTTCATTTACAGGCGGGGGAGGAAAAACCTCTCTGATCCGCCGCCTGGCCTGGGAAGGGCGTGAGCTGGGGCTTAAGGTGCTTGTGATTCCTACGACCCATATGGCCCTGCCGGAGCGCTTTTTTGTGCCGGAGCCTTCGCCGGAGGTGGTGGAGAACGCGTTAAGAAGCTGGGGGATTGCGGTTACGGGAAGATTTGAGGAGCAAAAGCCCGGAGTAAAAAAGATATCCTTTTGGGACTGGGAGGTTTACCGTCAGGCCAGAGAAAGGGCAGATATTGTACTGGTGGAGGCAGACGGGGCGAAAAGGCTTCCGGTGAAGGTTCCGGGACAGGCAGAGCCGGTCATTCCGGAGGACACGGATCTGATTCTCTGCGTATATGGCCTTAAGGCACTGGGGCAGAGAGGAGAAGACTACTGTTTCCGTCTGGAACAGGCAAAAAAGATGTTGAAAGAGTTTCGGGGGCTGGATGAGGAGAACAGGGAGTGGATTATGGGGGAAGAATACATGGCCTGCCTTATGGAACAGGGATATCTAAGGCCTTTGAAGCAATTATTTCCCCGCACCAGAATTCTTCCGGTGCTTAACCAGGCCGATACAAAGGAACTTGTGCTGGCTGGGAAGAGGGTCCTTAAGCGGACTGGATATCCGGAAGGACTGATTACGGGAAATTTGTGGAAGGAGCCGTCATTTGAGCTGTTTTAAATGGAAATCAGGGCAGCTTTGTGATATACTGATGGTACTTTTAGGTATGGAAAGGTAAGCTTGTGCAATGAAACTTTCGATGATATATATGGCTTCCGGTTTTGGAAGACGGTTTGGTTCCAATAAGCTTCTGGCGTCCCTTGGGGGACGCCCTCTTTATACATACGGGCTTAAAGCTTTGGCGGAAGGGGCCCGGATTCTGGCAAAAAAGTCAGGAATTGCCTGTGAAGTGATCACAGTGAGTCAGTATCCCAAAATTTTGGAAACAGCCCGCTGTCTGATTCCCGAAGGAAAGACAGTAGAAAATCCATACAGCGAGGAGGGGATCACTGCTTCAATCCGCCTTGGAGTGGCGGCTGCCTGGGAGGATACGGATGCATTTCTTTTTTTCGTGGCGGATCAGCCCTATACAGAAGGGAAAATGATCGCAGCCTTTGTGGAAGGCTATTTTAAAAGCGGAAAAATGATCGGCTGTACCGCTTTTAATGGGCGCAGAGGAAGCCCTACAGCCTTTGGAGCCTGCCTTAGGCCAGAGCTTTTATTGATTTCAGGAGATCAGGGAGGCCGTCAGGTTATGAAGGCCCATCCGGAGGAATTGTGGATCATGGAAACAGAGGAAAAACAGCTGTGGGATGTAGATCTGCCTGAGGATTTGGGGCAGGAACGCAGCTAAAAGGGGGAAATGCAGATGAGTACAGAAAAAGATAAGGCGTCTTTGAGAGAGCATGATTTTTCAAAGGGCAGTATTATTTTAAATATTTTAAAGCTGGCTCTGCCTATGACGCTGGCCCAGCTGATCAATGTGCTGTATAACATCATAGACCGGATTTATATAGGACAGCTTCCGGAGAATGCCACCCTGTCCCTTACGGGACTGGGCTTGTGCCTTCCCATTATTTCCATTGTAATTGCCTTTGCCAATCTCTTTGGTATGGGAGGCGCGCCCCTGTGCTCCATTGAGCGGGGGCGGGGGAATAAGGAGGAGGCAGAGGCCATCATGGGAAATTCCTTCGTAATGATGGTGGCAGTGGGAATCCTTCTCACGGCTGCCGGTCTTATATTTAAGAGGCCTCTTTTATATCTGTTTGGGGCCAGCGATGCGACCATTGGCTATGCGGATGACTATGTGACGATCTATCTTCTGGGAAATGTATTTGTGATGACCGGCCTTGGAATGAACAGCTTCATCAATTCCCAGGGCTTTGGAACCATTGGAATGATGACAGTCCTTTTGGGGGCGGCGGCTAATATTTTACTGGACCCCATATTTATATTCGGATTCCATATGGGGGTTCAGGGAGCCGCTCTGGCTACCATCCTTTCCCAGCTTCTTTCCGCTGTCTGGATTATCCGTTTTCTTACCGGTCCAAAGACCATTCTGCGGCTGCGGCCTTCTGCCATGAAATTGAAACGGGAGCGGATTTTCCGCATCATGGGTCTGGGCATGAGCGGTTTTACTATGGCGATTACTAACAGCTCAGTGCAGATCATGTACAATACCATGCTGCAAAAGGCCGGAGGAGATCTTTATGTGGGGATTATGACGGTTATTAATTCGGTCCGTGAGGTGATCTCCATGCCGGCTCAGGGTATTACCAACAGCGCCCAGCCGGTTATGGGCTATAATTACGGTGCCAGAGAGTATGGGCGGGTGAAACAGGCTATCGTATTTATGTCTGTGGCTGCGATCACATATACTCTGGCAGTCTGGGGACTGGTTCATGGGTTTCCCGGCTTCTTCATTCGGATGTTTAACCGCAGCGGAGAGCTGGTGGAGGCAGGAATACCGGCCATGCGGATCTATTTTTTCGGTTTTTTTATGATGTCCCTTCAGTTTGCAGGCCAGTCGGTCTTTGTAGGGCTGGGAAAATCAAAGAATGCCGTATTCTTTTCCATATTCAGAAAAGTAATTATTGTAA
>CAUCBQ010000167.1 GCA_958441075.1 uncultured Clostridiaceae bacterium
GAAGGCTTCTATTTTAGATATGGTAAAAAAGGGTGCGGACGTAGTGGTCTGTACCGGAGGAATGAGCGTAGATCAGGATGATAAAACCCCGCTTGCCATCAAAAATACAGGAGCCAGAGTGGTATCCTACGGCGCTCCGGTGCTTCCGGGAGCCATGTTTTTGCTGGCCTATCTGGAGGTAAAGGAAGGGGACAGGAGCCGCACGGCGGCAGTGATGGGGCTTCCGGGCTGCGTGATGTATGCAAAGCGCACTGTTTTTGATCTGGTGCTCCCCAGAGTGATGGCGGATGATGAGGTAACGCCGGAGGAGCTGGCGTCCCTGGGGCAGGGCGGACTGTGCCTGAACTGTCCGGTCTGTACCTTCCCTAACTGTGGCTTTGGAAAAGGAGTGTAGGAAAATGGACTTTTCACATTTTGACGAACAGGGCAATGCCTGGATGGTGGATGTAGGCGGAAAGGAAGAGACAAAACGGGAGGCTTCTGCAAGAGGCAGCATCTTTATGAGCGCGGAATGCCTGAAAATGGTAAAAGAGGGCTCTATGAAAAAGGGAGACGTGCTGGGGGTAGCCAGAGTCGCCGGAATTATGGGAGCAAAGAGAACCTCTGAGCTGATTCCCCTGTGCCATCTGCTGAACCTGACTAAATTGACGGTGGATTTTACGATCCATGAGGAGAGAAACGAGATAGAGGCAGTCTGCACGGCGCGGACCACCGGACGTACCGGCGTGGAGATGGAAGCCCTGACGGGAGTCAATATTGCCCTTCTTACCATTTACGATATGTGTAAGGCAGTGGATAAATCCATGGAAATGGGCCATATCTATCTGGAGCATAAATCCGGTGGAAAAAGCGGAGAATTTTACAACGAAATAAGAGGGCAGAGGGATAAACGATGAGGGATCACTGGGGAAGAGAGATCGATTATATGCGGGTTTCCATTACAGACCGCTGTAATTTAAGATGCAGATACTGTATGCCTCACGGAATCCGGTGCATGCCGCGGCGGGAGATTCTTTCTCTGGAGGAGCTGGAGGCGGTTGCGGTCTGCGCATCCGGCCTGGGGATACGCAATATCAAGGTCACAGGGGGAGAGCCTCTGGTGCGGAAGGACTGTCCGCAGCTGATCCGTATGCTCAAACACGTCCCCGGAATTGAGAAGGTAACATTGACAACCAACGGCGTGCTGCTGGAGCAGTATATGGATCAGCTGCTGGATGCGGGATTGGACGGGGTGAATATCAGTCTGGATACCCTGAATCCCCGGCTTTATGAGGCGATTACCGGAGCAGATGAGCTGGATCGGGTGACGGGAATTATAAAAAAGGCGGCTGTCCTTCCCATTCCGGTGAAAATTAATGCAGTATCCATTGATTTTGAAGGCTGGGCGGAAGCTGAACCGGAGGAAAAGAGTGGATGGAGGGCCATGGCGGAGCTGGCAGAGCAGTATCCGGTGGATGTGCGCTTTATAGAGATGATGCCCATTGGTTACGGAAAGCAGTTTCAGACCATTGACCACAGAACCCTGCTTTTGCAGCTGAAGGAAGCCTACCCTGATCTGGAGAGGGATGAAACGGTTCGCGGCTTTGGACCGGCGGTCTATTATAAATCCGGACGTTTTAAGGGAAGCGTTGGGCTAATCAGCGCCATTCATGGAAAGTTCTGCTCCTCCTGCAACCGGGTTCGCCTGACGGCTCAGGGATATCTGAAGGCCTGTCTGTGCTACGAGGACGGAGCGGATTTGAAGAAGGTGCTGAGAGAGGGATGCCCGGGGACGGAAGGAGAGGGGCATTTCAGCTGGCCTCAGGGGCTGGACGTACGCGGCGAAGAGCTTCAGAGCCGTCTGCGTGCTGTTATGCAGGATACGATTCTTAAAAAGCCCGGAGCCCACTGCTTTGAAAATCCGGGCAGGATTACGGAATTGCACAATATGAGTTCAATCGGAGGATGAAAAGATGGATATGAGGGAGAGAAAAGGTCCGGAAGGGATTGTCAGGGCGGTCTGTACCAGTGAACGGAAGGGCGTGGAAAAGCACAGTGTAGAGGGCGGCTTTTTTATGGAAAATTTTGGGATTCAGGGCGACGCCCATGGAGGAAAATGGCATCGTCAGGTCAGCCTTCTTTCTTATGATAAGGTTAGGGAATTTAATGCCAGGGGAGCAAACGTAGAGGACGGCGCCTTTGGTGAAAATCTGGTGGTAGAGGGAATTGATTTCCGCTCTCTTCCGGTGGGAACCCGTTTCTATGCAGGAGATGTGGTTTTGGAGATGACGCAGATCGGAAAGGAATGCCACAGCCATTGTGCGATCTTTAAGAGAATGGGCGAATGCATTATGCCAAAGGAGGGCGTATTTGCGGAGGTGGTAAAGGGAGGCTGGATTCATCCGGGAGACAGGATGGAAACAGAACTTCCGTCAGAAGACAGGCCCTTCAGGGCGGCGGTTATTACGGTAAGCGACAGGGGAGCCAGAGGAGAACGGGCAGATGAAAGCGGACCGGCAGCCAGGGAAATACTGGAGCAGGCAGGTTATCAGGTAGTGGAAACCCTGATTCTCCCGGATGAGCCGGCGGCTGTTAAGACCCAGCTGGTGCGTCTGGCAGACGGGCGGCAGGTGGATCTGGTGGTTACAAGCGGGGGTACGGGCTTTTCACTGCGAGACCAGACTCCGGAGGCCACGCTGGCTGTGGCAGACCGTCTGGCTCCCGGAATTGCCGAGGCCATCCGCTTCCAGTCTATGGCAGTGACGAACCGGGCTATGCTCAGCCGGGGGGTATCCGTGATCCGCAAAAAGACGGTGATTGTTAACCTGCCCGGAAGCCCCAAAGCAGTAAGGGAGAGTCTGGGATATATTCTGGACGCTCTGGATCACGGAATCCGTATTTTAAGGGGAAGCGCCTCTGAGTGCGCCAGATAAAAGCTTCAGTTAAAGGGAAAAGGGAGAAGAAGAAATGAGAAAACAGATTTATGCAGTGGCGGCAGCCGCTTTGGCGGTGGGGATGCTTGCGGGATGCTCAGGCGGGAAGCAGGAAACAGAGGCCCGGGCAGCGGTTCAGGCAGAAACGGCAGCAGAGACAACAGAAGGGACGGCAGCAGAGAAACCGGAAGAGGCGGCGGCAGAAAACACAGAGCTGCTTGCAGCGGCGGCAGCCAGCTTAAAGAATGCCTATGAAGAGGAACTGATCCCCATGTTTGAGGAACAGAATCCGGGGATTACAGTTACAGGAACCTATGACAGCTCCGGAAAGCTTCAGACCCAGATTGAGGAGGGGCTGGAGGCAGACATATTTATGTCGGCCGCTTCAAAGCAGATGAATGCCTTAAATGAAAAGGGATTAATCGCTGAGGATACCATGACCGATCTTCTGGAGAATAAGATTGTTCTGATTGTTCCGGAGGGAAATGCGGCAGGCCTTAAAGCCTTTGAAGATATCGCCAAAGCATCCTCCATCGCTCTGGGGGACCCTGCCAGCGTACCGGCGGGCCAGTATGCGCAGGAAGCGCTTACAAGCCTTGGAATCTGGGAGAAAATACAGGATAAAGTAAGCTTCGGAACCAATGTGACTGAGGTATTAAATCAGGTAGCGGCTTCCAGCGCAGATGCGGGAATCGTATATGCCACGGATGCAGCCAGTATGGCCGGTCAGGTAGAGGTAATTGCCGAGGCTCCCGAGGGAAGCCTGGCAAAGAAGGTGATTTATCCGGTGGCCGTGATAAAAAACAGCGCCCATGCTGAGGCGGCAGAGGATTTTGTGGAGTTTTTAAAGACAGAGGAAGCCATGAAGGTATTTGAAAGCTACGGCTTTTCAAGAGGAAACTGAGAACCGGATTCAGACTGTGAATAAAAAGGAGGACGTATTATGGACTGGTCACCGATCCTGATTTCCATGAAGACAGCCAGCCTGTCCATTTTTATCACCTTTTTTCTGGGGATTTTTGCCGCCGGAGCGGTGGTCCGCCTGAAAAATGAAACCTTAAAGATCATCTGCGACGGCGTACTGACTCTGCCTCTGGTTCTTCCGCCCACAGTGGCCGGTTTCTTTTTACTGTATCTGTTCGGAGTAAAGCGGCCCATAGGCCAGTTTCTGATTGAGTTTTTCGGAGTTAAGATCGCATTTTCATGGGGAGCTACGGTGCTGGCTGCCGCAGTGATGTCATTTCCACTGATGTACCGTTCGGCCAGAGGCGCCTTTGAGCAGGTGAATCCGGATCTGGCCGCGGCGGCGAGAACGCTGGGAATGAGCGAATGGGAGATTTTCTGGAAGGTGCTCTTTTCCAATGCGGTTCCGGGCATCCTGAGCGGCGGCGTTCTGGCCTTTGCCAGAGGGCTGGGAGAATTTGGGGCTACTTCAATGATTGCGGGAAATATTGCGGGAAAGACAAGGACCCTGCCGCTGGCTGTGTATTCTGAT
>CAUCBQ010000168.1 GCA_958441075.1 uncultured Clostridiaceae bacterium
GATCCAATCCAATCTCATCCAGAGCCGGATATGCATTCCACATCGCATCATCCAGTACGGGAACTACGTCAATATTCCGGTTCTCCAGGTAACTGTAAATCTGATCCATCTGCTCGGGAGACAGGTTGTCCCCTGTGAAAAAGTCATTGATCTCGCCTGCATCCAGCGTATTGTGCTTGGATTTGGCATGCTCCACCAGCTTTTCCAGTTTTTTTAAAAAATCGTCCTTTTCCAATGATAAACGTCCTTTCATTTAAAGGTAAATGTGGAAACTCTCACAACTTATCATTATATACCATTTGTTTCGGGATTTCAACATCTATCGACAAGAATCCTTATTTTCTCCCTTAAACAGCCGATCTGAGCCTGGGTTCTGGCTCCGCCATACTCTCCGTCCAGAACCCAGTCCACCGGAGCTGCCGACTGAAAACAGATGGAAGCTGTCTTAAAACGGTATACATATTCATTCGGTTCTTCCTTTAAAAACAGATGTGAAATGATATTGCTCAAATCTCCGGGAGTCTTTGGCATACGGATCAAAAGCACCTCAAAGGCTCCGTCATTTAGTGCGACGGTCTGATTTATCAGATTCTTAAAGCCGCCTACGCTCCTTGTATTCGTCACCATGCCAAAGACAAAATCCTCTTCCAATTCCCCCTCTTCCCACTGCACCAGCATATGGTACGGCTTAATAGAAGAAAGGCTTTTTAAAGCCTCCAGCATATAAGCCGGATGGCCCAGCAGATTTTTCCGGTCCTGAGAGGTGGCATAGGCCACCTCTGTAAAAGCGCCGAAACCGGCGATATATACAAAATTCCGATCCCCGCAGAAGCTCCCCACATCCACTGCAAAGGGCAGCCCGCTTACCACACTAAGAGCAGCCCGCTCCATATCCTTTGGGATCTGAAGGCTGACGGCAAAATCATTCGTAGAGCCTGCGGGAATATAGCCTAAAAGAGGCTGATTTTTAAGAGACAGCATTCCGCAGATGGTTTCATTCAGAGTTCCGTCTCCGCCGCTGCACAGAATAAGATCCATTTCTTCCCCCAGTTCTCTTACCGTCCGGGAGGCATCTCCCTGGCTCTGGGTTACATGGACATGGATATCATACCCATCCTTTGTAAAAATATCCAGAATCCGCAAAAGGCTTCCCCGGATCTGTTCCTTTCCGGAGCGCGGATTCAACACAAAGAGCATTTGCTTCATTTTCCATCCTCCTTTTTAAACAGAATCTCTCTGTAAGCGGAAAATGCATTAGGAAGCGGATACTGTTTTTTTATTTCTTCTTTAGATGCCATAAAAGCGCCATCCGGCAGCTCCTGCCACGGGCTCCTGAGAACAGCTCTGTATCCGGTCATGCGCCACTCAATATGGGAAAATACATGGCGCGCCTCAGGAAGAGGTTCCAGACATACCAGGGCATCAGGAGGCACCGCCAGATACTTCTCTGCTTCTTCAGGCGACAGTCTTCCCTCTGTATTGGGCAGCTCATAAAGAGAGGCTAAAAGTCCTTTGGGCGGTCTCCTGCGGATAGCGGCCTTTTGCTGATATTCAATCATAAATACCGTTCTCTCCTCCACCTTCCGCTCCTTTGGCGGCGACTTCCACGGAATCTCCTTCCACAATCCCCTTTTTGCCGTAAGACATACCGATTCCATGGGACATTCGCTGCATTTTGGCTCCCCTCCGGGAATACACACCAGAGCTCCTGTCTCAATCAGGCCCTGATTATAGCTTCCTGCATGATCCTTTGGCATCACTTCCTTCAAAAGTGCTTCCATAGATGTTTTTACCGAAGCTTTTCTGATATCAGAAGGGTCTGCCAAAATACGTGAAATCACCCGGAGTACATTTCCATCCACTGCAGGCACAGGAATGCCGTATGCAATCGAGGCAATAGCTCCCGCTGTATAGCTGCCGATCCCCGGAAGGGTCAAAAGCTCCTCATAAGAGGCGGGAAGCGTTCCCTCAAAACGCTCCATTACCTGAATGGCTGCTGCTTTTAAATTTCTGGCCCGGCTGTAATATCCCAGTCCTTCCCACAGCTTCATCAGGCGGTCATCTTCTGCCTCTGCCAGATCCCGGATTCCGGGAAATGCCTCCATAAACCGCTCAAAATACGGCTTCACTGCCTCTACCCGCGTCTGCTGAAGCATGATTTCCGATATCCATACGCGGTAAGGTTCAGGCTTCTCCCTCCAGGGAAGCTTTCTGGCTCTGGAACCGTACCATGCCAAAAGAGGCTTTTCCACAGCCCGAAGCCGCGTTCCGGGATCAAGAGGCTGATGCTCTTCTTCCAAAATCTGGAGCTGATCGTAAAAATGCAGCCTTCCGTCACACATAGCCGTATATCCCCCGTACAGATACTTCTCCTGAAATAACTGCTGATACGGTGCCGTCCTCTCTCTCTACCAGAAGACAGCCCTCTTTATCAATTCCCAAAGCAGTTCCTTCATAGGAACCGGAAGGCTCCAGTACCCGGACCTGTCTTCCCCGGTTTGCCAGCATTTCGTTATATTCATCCATAAGCCCTGTCATATCACCATATTCCATAAAACGGCCGTAATACCGCTCAAAGCTCTCCAGCACTGCCCCGATCAGAGGCGCCCGCTTAAATTCACGGCCCAGAACAAGCTTAAGTGAAGTGGCCGTAGCTGCAATCTCCGGCGGAAACTCTTCTGTATTTACATTGATACCAATCCCAACTACCACATATCGGATGGAATCCTCCTCTGTGCTCATCTCCGTAAGAATGCCGCATATCTTCTTTCCCTCAATAACAGCGTCATTGGGCCATTTAATCCGGGAAGGAAGGCCCGAAGCGCGCCGTATTCCATCCACTGCAGCCATCCCCGCCACCAGCGTCAGCATGGAAGCTTTAACCGGAGCCAGCTCCGGCCGGAGCACAAAGCTCATCCAGACTCCCACCCCATGAGGAGACTCCCAGTTCCGGCCCCGTCTTCCTCTGCCTGCGCTCTGACTGTCTGCTGTCACAAGGGTTCCGTGGGGCGCGCCCTCCTCAGCCAGTCTTCTGGCCTGACGGTTGGTGGAATCTGTCTCATAAAAGCAGTTCACCCCGCATCCCAGCCACTTAGTAGAAAGAACCGTTTTAAGTTCCGCAGCTGTAACCACATCCGGAGAGGCCATAAGGCGGTAGCCTTTGTTTCGCACAGCTTCAATACTATATCCTTCTTCCTCTAACTGCCGGATAGCCTTCCACACAGCTGTTCTGGATACGCCAAGACCTTCGCACAGCTGCTGTCCTGACAGAAAATCAGGCGTTTCCTTCAGCATTTTTAAAATTTTTGTTTTCATCATTCTCTCCCATCATCTATCCGTGAAACCAGAGGCTTACAGCGCTTAACACGCCAAGAAGCCCAAGCCCTGCTCCAAGAAGCAGCTGGAATATTCCCAGCCTGAACCGCTTCTTATCTCTGGCACAGGTCTTAAGCTCAAATATGCCTCTGATCCCATTTAACAGTGCTGCCAGCAAAAATACCAGCGGAAACAGCATCCTGTTTCCCTGAGGACTGATAAAAGACAGCACGGCGAATATGACAATGGCGATCCCAAGGATCAAATGCGCCATGTCGAGAAATACCCCGGCACGGCGCTCATTTCTTCCTCTCTGGCCCTGCATATCTGCATTCTCCATTTCTCCGGATACAGACCCCGCAGAGCCCTGTGCCTACTCTCCAAGGGTTGCAAGCATAACGGCCTTAATGGTGTGCATCCGGTTCTCAGCCTCGTCAAATACCACCGACTGGCTGGATTCAAACACTTCATCTGTTACTTCCAGCTCTGATACATGGAAGCGCTCGCCCATCTCCTTTCCGATCTTTGTCTTAAGATCATGGAAGGAAGGCAGGCAGTGAAGGAAAATAGCCTGGGGTCCCGCCCCATCCATCACTTCCTTTGTTACCTTATAGGGACTTAATTCCCTGATTCTCTCTTCCCATACCTCGTCCGGTTCGCCCATGGATACCCATACATCGGTATCAATTACATCAGCGCCCTTTACAGCTTCTGCCACATCCTCTGTCAGTGTAACCGAGCCGCCGCTTTCTGCTGCAAATGCCTCACACTCCTTTACCAGAGCCGGGTCCGGGAAATACTTTTCCGGCGCGCAGGCGGTAAAGTGCATACCCATCTTGGCACAGGCAATCATAAGGGAATTACCCATATTATAGCGCGCATCGCCCATATACACAAGCTTAACTCCCTTAAGACGTCCCAGATGTTCTCTGATGGTAAGCAGATCAGCCAGCATCTGAGTAGGATGATCCTCATTGGTCAGGCCGTTCCATACGGGAACCCCTGCATAATGAGCCAGTTCCTCTACAATCTCCTGTCCGAAGCCTCTGTATTCAATGCCG
>CAUCBQ010000169.1 GCA_958441075.1 uncultured Clostridiaceae bacterium
TGGACCGGCTGTAGACGCGGATGGAAAGCCTGTACAGGATGAAAATGGAAAGGACATTCTTTATCCCAGAGTGGGGGCGGACAACAGCTTGGAAACAGATCTCCCCATCCGGTTGGATGAGGATGGAATTCCTGTTTATGATGAAAGCCAGAGGATCAGCCAGCTGGATGAAGAGGGGGTAAAAAAGGGGATTTTCAGATCCTATTCTACTCTAAAGGAGCTGGTGATTGATGGTCAGCTGCGCGAGGTTCCTGTGGGCTATATTGAGACGGAGCATCCTCTTGGAGCGGGAGCTTATGTGCTGGTAGAGGTTCAGGCTCCGAAGGGGTATACAAAGAGCAGGCCCATAGCCTTTGAAATCTATGGGGATCAGGTATTTTACTACGAGGAAAACTGCTTAAAGGAAGGGGGAGGATGGGAGAGAAAACCGGCCAGACAGTATGAATATGCAGTTCCTGTAACAGGAGAATCAAACAGGAAGGGTACTCAGACCGTAAGTGCAGTCCCGGTACAGGACAATCCTTCCGAGCTTTGGATTTATAAGACAGAGGACGGTGACTCGCTGGTTGGAAATGGAAACGGACTGAAGAAGACAGATGCTCAGGGTCAGACAGAATCAAGCGGCGGTTTTACGGGCAGCCAGGAGGGGATTTTTGTCAATGATAAGGGAGATCTGCTCTTATATAAGGTCAGCGGGCGAAAGGAAAAGCTGGAAGCCAGAGGTGATGTGAGAGAAATTACCTTTGACCGGGAAAGGCAAACATGGACCGGTTATGTAACAAAGGCATTTGATACATATTCCGAACAGATAATCCATGGAACAGAGCAGGAATTAAAGGCTATGGACCGGGTGAAGCTTTTGTATGAGCTGGACGGCACATTTACAGGAAAAGGCATCCGCTTTGACAGGTCTGTTGCCGGGGCAGAGCTGGTGCTTTATGAAGGAATATGTCTGGAACCAAAGAAAGAAGGGGGCTATGAGGGCGTTACGGTTCAGAACCATGAGGGAAAAACGGAAAAAATTGTAAATACACATACAGGTACCCACAGAGAGCTGTTAAAAAGCGGCACAGATCCGGGTCCGGGGAGACTTGATATCTGGGAGGATCAAAGGCTGCCCAATGAGCCGGCAGAGCTGTATTTTTACGATTTAGAGGAAGAGGAAAGCCGGGGCCGGCTGCGGGAGGATATTCATACAGGAGAGCTGCAGGTACTGGATGAAAGAGGAAATTTTATATGCTTTGCAGATCCATCTTCCGGTATGGCATATGTCAGGGACGATTATGGCAGAATCATTGCCTACCGGGCAGATGAAAGGGGAGAAAAGATCCCGGTGCGTTCCATTTGCGTGGGAGAAAATGGAGGAGCGTCTTCTATTTACAGAGATAAGCAGAGTGCAGATGATGAAAAGGGGCTACCCGTATATTATAAAAATGGGAAGCTGACATGGAAGGAGGAGCATTGGATTACGGGAAAAAGCGCAGGCCCGGATGGGAAGGGCGAGGGGCCGGAGGCTGCTCATGTGATTACCCGTCTTCCTTTTGGAGCCTATATCTTACAGGAGGAAGGCGTTCCTTTGGAACAGGGCTACGTCCAGGCTCCTTATCAGGGCCTGATTCTTGAGGATATCAGGGAACCTCAGAAATTTTTCCATCAAAATGAATTTACAAAAGCCGCTTTTGCGAAAATTGATATCCGTACACAAAAGGAAATTAGGGGAGCTGAAATGACCCTTTACAGGGCACTTGTGGATCAGGAGGGAAGACCGGAAACAGAAGAAACAGGAATTTATAAAAAAGGGGAACCATGGGCCTCCTGGATCAGCGGATACGAGTATGACGATAGAGGAGTAATGAAAAAGGATTCACAGGGAAAACCGGTTCCTACGGATCAGCCCCACTGGATCGATCATATTCCCGTCGGATTTTATGTGCTGGAGGAAACTCTCTGCCCATATGATCAGGGCTATGTACAGTCAGAAGCTGTCAATGTGGAAATACGGGAAACAGGCCATGTACAGAGCTTTGAAATGGAGGATGATTTTACTGCCATTGAAATTCAGAAGCTGGATGGAAAGCGGGAAGAGATTCTCTGTGGAGACACAGAAACAGAGCTTACCCTTTACAGGGCTCTTCTGGATGCAGAAGGCCGTCCTGTAATGGAAAACGGCCATCCGGCAGTCCGGGAGGATCTGGCCATATTTACCTTCCGTGCGGCAACCTGGAAGGATGGACAGGAGGTAGCTGCCACCGGACGTGTGGAAACGGATGCGGCAGGACTGCATCCCATTATGAAATATGACTACCAGTATAAGGATATTCCGGGAACCTTTCAGGGAAGGTATTATTATACGGAACAGGCAGCTGTCCGTATGGAATACCTGCCGGTGGGCAGCTATGTGCTGGCGGAAACCCGGACGCCCAAAGGGTATGCTACAGCAGATCCCATACTTATTGAAATTCCCGACAAAGGCCATATGGTATCTGTGGGACAGTGGTTCATGAAGGATGAGCCGCTAAAGCTTTCTGTATCTAAAAATGTGATTTCCGGAGGAAAGGAGGCAGCCGGGGCCAGACTTTCCATATATCCGGTCTTGGAGGACGGAACCGTGTCCGGTCAGGTATTAACCCTCCATATCCCGGAGAAGGATGGAAGCTGCCGGGAGGAAGAGGCACGGTGGATTTCGGGAAATGACGGAACGTATACACGGAAGGAGGCCGAAGAGGGAACCATTCCCGAGGGCTTTGAAGAGGGGGATTTAAAGCCTCATTTTGTTGAATACATTCCGGATGGGGACTATATTCTCAGAGAAGAGATGACGCCCTATGGCTTTTTGCAGTCTGTGGATCTGCCGTTCTCCATTGCAGACTCCAGAGTGATCCAGAAAATGGAGATGAGGGATGAGATCCCTGAGGGAGTGTTAACGGTTATCAAACACGATGGGGATAACCGTGAGCTTTTACTGGAGGGAGCAGAATTTGAACTCTTTAATAAAACACTGGGACGTTCCTGTGAGAAGGCAGCAACCGACTCAGAAGGACGGGCTGTGTTTGGAAAACAGCCTGCCGGATATTTGAACCGGAATGGAAGCTTTGCTCCCTATACGTATGTATGCAGAGAGACAAAGGCGGCTCCCGGATATATGCTTTCGGCTCCGGATTTTGAATTTCAGTTTGAATATAAGGACGAAAAAACGAGAATTTTGGAAATACAGTATGATCCGGAAAATGACAGCAGCCGTGTGATAGTGGAAAAACAGTTGGGAGATACGGGAGAATATTTAAAAGGCGCTTTGCTTCGGTTAGAAAGAAGGGCAGCAGCCGGGGATGGAGATCAGACAGATAAAACCGGTTGGGAAACAGTAGCTGAGTGGATAACCGGAGACCAGCCCCATTTGGAAAAAGGACTTAAGGAAGGAGAGTACCGTATTACGGAACAGAAGGCGCCAGAGGGATGCAGTGTTTTGGCAGAACCGGTTTATTTTACCATCACAGACGGCATGAAGGAGATTCCGCAGCTTGTGATGAAAAATTATACGGTTATTGTACAGATTGCCAAGACAGAGGCAAATTTGGAAGTTCTTTTGGCTGGAGCCCGACTGCAGCTGATTCAGACAGATACAGGAGAGGTGATAGAGGAATGGACTTCTGAGGAACAGACTCCCAAAACCTTTGTGGGCTTAAAGCCGGGAAGCTATCGGATTCATGAGGTCTATGCACCGGAAGGCTATGAAAAAGCAGAGGATATGGAAATTGAAATCAGGGATCATTCTGCGGAAATTCAGAAATTTTCCTTTGCAAATACCAGAATCACTTCCTCCGGCGGCGGCGGTAAACCGGGCAGGGAATATATTTCCTTTAAAAAGACAGATACAAACCGTTTGCCCCTGGCAGGAGCGGAATTTACATTTTATGATCAGTGGGGAAATGTAATGGATCGGGCAGTCAGTGATGAGAAGGGATATTTTTCCATTTCCAAACCGGCTGACGGAACCTATACCTTCCGGGAAACAAAAGCGCCTCAGGGCTATGGAATAGAACCCTCCCTTCACAGCTTTACAGTCAGTCAGGGGGAGATATACCGGGGGGCATATGAGATAACAGACCGGGAAATGAAGGTAATTATAAGAAAGCTGGACGGAGATACAGGAGAAGCCCTGAACGGAGCGGCCCTGCAGATACGGAGCGTTGACGGACAGACAGGGGCAGAGCAGATCATACAGGAGGGGATGTCAGGACCAAACCCGGAGGGAGAGGGCACATTTATTTTCCATGCACCTCATCCGGGAACCTATCGTATTTATGAAATACTGGCC
>CAUCBQ010000170.1 GCA_958441075.1 uncultured Clostridiaceae bacterium
GATTTCCAGAGCAGACTGTGGACATACGGATTTACATTTTCCGCAGCCTGTACAGTCAATATCCCGGCGTACCCGGTGGATGCCCTCCGGCGTAATCTCATGGATTCCCACCGGACAGGCGTCCACGCAGAGGCCGCAGTTGACACAGGAATTTTTCTTAAACATGACCTGAATCTTCCGCTCAAGCCCCTCCGGATTGGCACACCATTTGCAGCGCAGCGGACAGCCCTTGAAGAATACGATGGTGCGGATTCCCGGTCCATCATACATATTGTATTTCTGAACATTAAAGATCAGAGCTTTTCTTTCCATGATCTCTCTCCTAACTGCCCTGCATCTGCATTAAAGCTTTGTCAGCATGGTACGGCTGATGATCTCATCCTGAACGTCCTTGCAAAGCTCAACGAAGAAGGCACTGTATCCGGCTACACGGACAATCAGGTCTCTGTACTCCTCCGGATGCTTCTGCGCTTCAATCAGGGTATTGTTGTCCAGGTAGTTAAACTGCATCTCGCCGTTTCCGAACATGCAGGCCGTACGCAGCAGAGTAATCAAGCTCTCCTCACCTTCCGGAGTATCAAGAAGGCCTGCCATGATCTTGAAGTTATGTACCATACCGATGTTCATGCTGTCGTTGGACATCTTGGATACAGACTTGATGATAGCAGTCGGGCCCTTGAAATCAGCGCCCTGGCTTGGGCTGATTCCGTCAGACAGAGGCAGCCATGCATGGCGTCCGTTTGCGGATGCACCGGTCATCTGACCGAATGGCGTATTGTTGGAAATAGACAGAGTACCATGGCTCAGGATGGAGTAAAGAGTCTTGTACTGTCTGTGCTCATGCTCGGTAAAGTTAATCAGATCTGCTGCAATATTATCTGCATAGTCATCATCATTGCCGTACTTGGGAGCGTTCAGACAGTCGGTACGGATCTGCTCATATCCCTTAAAGTCTGCCTTTAAAGCTTCGTTTAACTGCTCTAATGTATACTTCTTATCATCAAATACAGCTTCTTGATAGCTGCCATGGAATCTGCATAGGTAGCAAGTCCGGACCATACAACGCCGGGACCGAAGTTATACATAGCTCCGCCGGAGGATACGTCCTTTCCCTTTTCCATACAGCCTTCGTACATGATAGACATCAGTGGCTTTGGAGCCAGTTCTCTGTGAACTCTCTGGGAAATAACCGTAGCAACGCTGGTCCACTTTGTGATGTATTTGATCTCTTCCTTAACGGCAGCTTCAAACTCTTCATATGTCTTAAAGCTGTTTAAGTCACCCATATCCGGGCAAACCTGCTTACCATACCACAGCGGAACACCATGATTTAACACAAGCTCGATACAGATGGGCCACTGTGTATAAGCGGTAGATGTCCACTGATAGAGACGGCCGGCCTTCTGAGGCTCTACACAGCCCATCAGACAGTAATCTCTTGCATCCTCGATGGAAACGCCCTTTGCAAGCATCATCTTGATGTGCGTATCATCAAAATGGCAGGCCGGGAAGCCCATTCCGGAACGTACAACGTCTACGATTTTCTTTAAATACTTTCTCGGAGACTTGTTGTGAATACGGCAGGCCAGAGATGGCTGGTAAATCTTTACATGACGAACTGCATCCATTAACAGATAGGTCAGGTCATTGGTTGCATCCCGTCCCTCTCTTGTAACGCCGCCTACGCACATATTTACAAATGGCTGATAGCCTGCAAAGAACTTGGAACCGCCTTCGCTGGTAATCCACATCATCTCAGACATCTTGATTAACATACAGCCTGCAAGCTCGAATGCCTGGAAATCGTTCATTCTGCCGGACTCAATATCTGCCTTGTAGAATGGATACATATACTGGTCTACACGGCCGATGGACATACCGGTCTGGTTCTCTTCCACAACCAACAGGGACTCGATGGTCCATACTGCCTGAATTGCCTCCCAGAAGGTCTCAGGTTTGTGAGCAGGAACCTTGGCATTGATCTCGGAGATCTTGTAAAGCTCTGCCTTTCTCTTTGGGTCGGTTTCCTTGTCAGCCAGCTCTCTTGCATACTCGGACATTCTTCTGGCATAAATCATAACGCCTTCGGTTGTCTCGATAATGGATTTATAGAAGTAAATCTTCTCGATATCATCCGGATTCTCGTAATGAAGCTCTTTTAAATGCTCCTTTGCTTCATTCTGAATATCCAGCATGCCCTTCTTCATAAGGATTACGTCATAGCCGGGGTTGGAATCACCGCCGCCGTTTAAAGCATGATAGGAGCAGTCAGATACGAAGGACTCGCCGGATAACTCCCATACGCCTGCCTCGCGGTACTGATCCTCACAGTACTCATCTACGGATTTGCCCTTCCAGAATGGGAACAGCTCCTCACGCATGATCTTCTTATCTTCCTCGGAAATGTAGAATGGGTCCTGAGGTCTTGTTCCGATGGTGTCAATCTCATCTACCATCCATCTCCATGCGATATCCGGTGAAAATGCGCCGGCTCTTGGAGCTCCGCAGGGTGCGCCTACGATCAGCTCGTTGTCCTGAATAACCAGAGGAGCTGTCTCGCAGCAATAGCGGAAGCACTTTGCCCTTAATTCAATCTTTGGCATACCTGGATTCTCGGAAGCAATCTTTGTAATTGCCCTTGCGCGGTAGGTAGTGATCGATGGCTTCTGCTTTAAGTAGTTTTCCTTTAACAGCTTTAAACGTCTTGTCATACCGTCGGGAATCTGAGTTCCCTCGGAAGGATACTCGCACAGATTCTTTGCTGTTTCTTTCTGTGTATCTTCTTTTCCAATCTCCTGTGAAACAGATTCAAACATTTTCATCAGAGAAGCTTTCTCCTCAGGAGACATATTTTTTGTTGCTTCTGCAAGCTTATTTGAAAATTCTCTAATATCCAAAATAAATCCCTCTCTTTCTGGCTGCCTGTTTATGAACCAAGTTCATGAATCCCAAATGCCGCTTTCCTTCTGTAAATCATGTGAAGAGGCGATACATTTTCTGCAGTGATCCCCTCCTTAGAGGTCACGCTTCCGAGGATCACTGTAGGGAACAGGTCTGTTGTAACTCCCATAGCCCCCCATACAGCCGGCGTGTTGATCAGCACGCGGCCTACGGGCTTCTTTAAGGCAAACTGCCGGATCACCTGCGGGTCCCGGGAATGAATGGTGAGCGTATTTCCCCGGCTTTCTCCTACCAGGAGCTCAATACATTTTTCACAGGCGTGAATCCAGTCTTCTTCAATATAAAATGCCAGTACCGGGCATAAAAGCCCTTTGGCATATGGATTAAAATCCGTTATATAGGACTGCTCGGATACAAGGATCTTTGTATGCTCCGGCACTGAAAATCCAGCCTTTCTTGCCAGCCATACAGCCGGTTTTCCGATAAATTCCTTATCAGGAAGCCCATTTCCTTTTTCCAGTCCCAACAGTGCAGTCAGCAGCTTCTGCTCTGCCTCTGTCATAAAGTATGCTCCGTGACAGATCAGTTCTTTCTTTACCTGGGCGGCAATCTGACGGTCTGCCACCACATACTGCTCGCTTCCTGCTCCGGTTCCGCAGTTAAAGCCCCTGCTGGCTGTAATACAGGCCGCCGCCCTGCTTATATCCGCCGTTTTTTCAATGAATACAGGACCGGGGGCAATCCCTCCGTATAAAACCGGACGTCCGGTGCGGCTGCACGCCTCTAAAAGAGCCCGTTCTCCCATATTCAGGATCAGATTTACCTCCGGGTGTGAAAGAAGCTCAACAGCTCCCGCCTTTGCCGCCGTCTCACCACAGGATACGGCTCCCTGAACCAGTCCGGCCTCAAAAGCCGCCTCCTCCAGGATATGTACCGTGCGCACAGTGGTTTTCACTGCTCTGGGATGGGGCGCAAAGACAATAGCATTTCCTGATTTCACCGCACATACCGCAGCGCTGGCTACGGCAGCCACCGGGCTTACAGCCGGTACAATTCCGGCAATTACACCCATAGGAACGCCGATTTCCAAAACTCCCTGATCCGCATCTGTGTTTAAAACTCCTACGCACTTCATGGGCTCCAGGGCTTCCTTCATTTTTTTAATCAGAAGCTTTATCTGGAGTAGCTGATCCCCCGGATCTCCATAACCCGTTTCCCGAACCGCTTCCTCTGTGAGCCGTTCCAGCTTGGGCTCTAAGGCATCCATC
>CAUCBQ010000171.1 GCA_958441075.1 uncultured Clostridiaceae bacterium
CTCCTGTCTGGGGCTGGCAGTGGTTTAAGACGGCCTGTGTCTGCCTGATCAGTTTTTTTGGAGCAGCCTTTGCCATCATGACCTTTAATAATGATGTGAGCGTCACCAGCGTATTTGATGAGATCTACCGTTTGGTGATGGGATATGAGGCAAATGGATTTACCGTGCTGGAGGCCAGTTACTGCGTGGGTTTGGCTCTGGGTATTGTGATCTTTTTTAACCATATTTCTGTAAAGAAGGTCAATACAGATCCTACTCCCCTGGAGGTGGAGATGCGGCTTTATGAGGAAAACATCAGTAAAACTCTGATTGACAATGCACAGAGGAAGGAGAAAAAGATTGATATTTCTTAAAAATTCCTTTCTGGCCTTTTTCGGAATCTGTGCAGGAGGTGTGATTGCTGCAGGCGTATACGCTTTTTTAGCTATGATCGGTGTGTTTGTCCGGCTTATGGGGCGGACGGGAACGGGTAAAAAAGCACGCCTGTATGAAGACTTTATCATGGCAGGGGGGATTCTGGGGAATATATTTGATCTGTATGAAATCCCTCTGGTGCCGGGCAGAGGTTTTGGGGGACTTTTTCTTGCAGCAGCCGGTCTGTCAATCGGTGTTTTCGTTGGCTGTCTGGCTATGTCGCTGGCAGAAACCCTAAAGGCCCTTCCTGCTGTAAGCCGCAGAATTGGACTGGCAGTGGGACTGCAGTATCTGATTTTTGGGATTGCGGCGGGAAAGCTTACAGGGGCGTTTCTCTATTTCTGGAAGGGGATGGCTGCATAGGTCAGACAGATAGGAGGAAATGATTATGGAAATTGATAAAAAGAAGTATGAAGAATATGTAAAGACCATTACGCCGGTTCATGCATTCTGGCCGGCGCTGGCAAAAGCCTTTCTCACTGGCGGTCTGATCTGCACTTTGGGGCAGTTTGTAAACAACTGGCTGATAAATTATCGGGGAATGGAGCAGGAGGCAGCCGGAGCATGGACCTCTCTGACCCTGATTTTAATCAGTGTTCTGCTTACAGGATTTAATATTTATCCAAAACTGGTTACCTTTGGCGGGGCTGGCGCTCTGGTTCCTATTACGGGCTTTGCCAATTCCGTAGCGGCGCCGGCCATTGAGTTTCATGCAGAAGGAGAAGTGTTTGGCGTAGGATGCAAGATTTTTACCATTTCAGGTCCGGTGATTCTCTATGGCGTCCTTGCAAGCTGGGCGTTGGGAGCAGTCTGCTGGCTTGGAGGTTTGCTGGGGATTTTGTAAATGATGTCTGCAGAATATACGGCAGGAAAGGAAAATGATATGAAGCGTTTGGAAATTGCAGCTGTTACGGGAAGAGAAATTCTGGATTCCAGAGGAAATCCAACAGTAGAGGCGGAGGTTCGTCTTACAGACGGAACGGTCGGGCGGGGAGCGGCCCCCAGCGGCGCCTCTACAGGAGAATTTGAAGCACTGGAGCTGCGGGACGGCGACAAAAGCCGGTTTGGAGGTAAGGGCGTTTTAAAGGCAGTGGAGCATATTAATACAGAAATAAATGAAGTGCTCAAGGGGATGGATACTTCTGATTTGTTCGCAGTAGATCATGCCATGATTCGGGCAGATGGTACAGATGACAAATCAAGACTTGGAGCCAATGCGGTTTTGGCTGTATCCATGGCAAGTGCATCGGCGGCGGCTAATGCTCTGGGCATCCCTTTATACCGTTTTCTCGGAGGCGCCAACGCAGGCTGTCTGCCCCTTCCGATGATGAATATATTAAACGGAGGCGCTCATGCAGCCAATACGGTAGATGTGCAGGAATTTATGATTATGCCTGCAGGAGCAGCAAGCTTTGGAGAAGGGCTGCGCTGGTGTACGGAGGTGTTTCATACTCTGGCAGCTCTTTTAAGAGAAAGAGGGCTGACTACAGCTGTGGGGGACGAAGGGGGATTTGCCCCGGATCTTGAAAGCGATGAGGAAGCGATTCTCTATATTCTGGAGTCGGTAAACCGGGCCGGATATGAACCTGGAAAGGATTTTGTCCTGGCTATGGATGCGGCGGCCAGCGAATGGAAGGGAAAGAGAAAAGGAGAATACATTCTTCCCAAATGCAAAAAAAAGTTCACCTCCCTGGAGCTGGTGGAGCACTGGAAGGAGCTGTGCGGGAAGTATCCCATATATTCCATTGAAGATGGTCTGGATGAGGAAGACTGGGAAGGCTGGAGCCATATGACAGATCAGCTGGGAGATAAGATTCAGCTGGTGGGAGATGACCTTTTTGTTACCAATACCAGACGTCTGGAGAAAGGGATACGCATGGGCTGCGGCAATGCCATTTTGATTAAACCCAATCAGATCGGGACCGTTTCCGAAACTCTGGAGGCGGTCAGGATGGCACAGAGAGCGGGCTATCGGGCGGTTATTTCCCACCGGTCCGGGGAAACGGAGGACACAGCCATTGCCGATCTGGCAGCAGCCTTAAATACGGGGCAGATTAAAACGGGGGCCCCCAGCCGGAGCGAACGGGTGGCAAAATACAACCGCCTTTTAAGAATTGAAGAAGAACTGGGGCAGGGCGCGTCCTTTGCGGGCCGGGAGGCATTCCGCATAAGAAGATGAGCCGGGAAGCTGTGGGATTGTGTACTTTACATTCCGATTGAAAACAGGTATAATTTTGTTAAAAATTATTTTACAGGAAGCATAACAGGAGTGTAGAATACAGATGAAACGGATTTTTTACGCAGGAGACAGCACGGTGGCTTTTAATAAAATTGATACCTATCCCCAGACCGGTATGAGCCAGGCGCTGCCTCTGTATTTAAAAGATGATATTCAGGTAATCAGCTTTGCCAAAAATGGCGCCAGCACAAAGTCCTTTATCGAGGAGGGCCGGCTGGCGGCCATTGAAGGGCAGATAAAAAAGGGTGATTACCTGTTTGTCCAGTTTGGACATAACGATTCCAAAGAGGACCCCGAACGCCATACGGACCCTGCGGGAGATTTTCAGAAAAATCTTCTGATCTTTGCCAGGGCGGCGGTATCCAGAGGCGCGTATCCTGTGTTTATCACCCCTATCGCCAGAAGGCTGTTTGATGAGGCGGGAAGTTTTAAGCCGGGAAGCCACGGAGCATATCCCGAAGCCATGAAGGCTGTGGCGGCAAAGGCAAAGCTGCCGGTAGTAGACCTTACGTCTGTTACGGAAGCCTACCTTTCAGAGACAGGGGAGCTGTGGAGCCGTCCCCTGTTCGTATGGCCCACAGATAACACACATTTAAGATACGAAGGCGCTGTCCTTATGGCAGGATTTCTGGCAAGGGGCTTAAAAGCTTTGGGAGAACCCTACGGCAGCCTTCTTTCAGAGGAATTCCGTGGTATTTTACCCAATTCCCCTAGGGATAAAATCTGAGATGGCAAAGTGCCGGCATGAGAGACACAAGGAGAAAACAGGCATATGGGAAACGATGAAGAACTGAAGCTGTACAGGAAGCTGATTGGCTCGCTGGATCAAACAACAGATGGATATTTTTACATATATGATCTTTCCTGTGACTGCCTCTATTTTACGGAAAAAATACGGGAGAAATATCCTCTTCCCGATTCAAAGGACGGAGGTATCCGCTTAAAGGACTGGGAACAGATGGTCTGCCCCAAGGACCGCCGGCAGCTGGAAGCGGACATGGAGAGAATAAGAACAGGGTCCGGTCAGACGCACGATATGGAGTACCGGATCATGGACCGTCAGGGAAATCTGGTATGGATTAAGTGCAGAGGGACCCTTCAGCGGGATTCTTCGGGCCGTCCGTCCGTTCTTTTGGGAAATGTATGCGAAATGGCATCCGGTCACAGCGTAGACAGCCTTACAGGGCTTTGGAACTACGATAAATTTATGGATGATATGGGGAAATGCCTTGATCAGTCAGACGGCTGTCTCATGGTTCTGGGCATTGATGATTTTAAGCATATTAATGTAAAAAACGGGCGTACCTATGGAAATTATATTTTAAAACAGACTGCAGAGGTTCTGGAAGAGGCAGGAGAGTATCCTCTGCGGCTGTACCGGCTGGCTGGAGACTGTTTTGCTGTGATTTTTCCCCGAAAAACAAAAGAAGAGGTGTGCGGGTTTTATGCTGCCGTAAAAGAAAGGCTGGAGAATTACTGTACGCTTTCAGCCGGTGTGGCCGTATATGA
>CAUCBQ010000172.1 GCA_958441075.1 uncultured Clostridiaceae bacterium
TAACGAATTTTAAGAATGAGCGTGTAATGCTGTAAGGTTCTTTTCTTATACTGTAAGCATCAAATCAATCAAAGGAGGAGGCAGACAATGAATGAGACAATGCTTGCAGTATTAGGTTTTGCAACGATCATCATGATTATTGTTTTGTTGCTCAAAAATGTAACAGTACCTGCTTTGGCATTTATTGGGGTATCAACCGTGACAGCAGGGATCTTGGTAGCCACAGGAACTTTTACCATTCAGGAAATGGGGGGTTTTATCGGCGCAGGTGTTTCAGGCGTACACTCTACGGCAGCCCTGTTTATTTTTTCCGTTTTGTTTTTTGGAATTATGACAGATGTGGGGATGTTCGATAAGATTATTAATGCTCTGATGAAAAAGGTTGGAAGCAATATCGTGGGTGTTGCTATGATAACCTGTATTATTGCCATGATCGGACATCTTGACGGAGGCGGAGCATCAACCTTCCTGATTACGATTCCGGCTATGCTTCCCGTATATAAACGGTTAAAAATGCGTCCGACTACCTTGCTGCTGATTTGTGTAACTGCAATGGGCGTTATGAACCTGCTTCCATGGGGAGGGCCAACGATGCGGTCTGCTACCGTACTGGGAATTGAACCAAATGCCCTCTGGATGAAGCTGCTTCCCATGCAGGCTGTCGGTATCGTGATCGCATTTCTGACTGCTTTTATCTGGGGAAATATCGAAAAAAAGCGGATCAGTAAGATGGATCCGGAAACGCTGGCACAAGAGGCGGACTTTGGACAGGAGACGGAAACCAGGGAGACGAGAGAAAGCAATCTGACAAGACCGAAACTGTTTTGGTTTAATGTGCTTTTAACCCTTGCTGTTATCGTATGTCTGATTTTCCTGAAGGTACCGTCCTACTATGTATTTATGATTGGCTGTACCGCCGCCCTGTTTGTAAACTATCCGGGAGCTAAGGTTCAAAATCAGATCATCAAATCCCATGCAGCGCCTGCTTTAATGATGGCGTCCACGATTTTAGCAGCCGGCGTATTTTTAGGTGTATTGGAAGAAAGTGAGATCATGGTACACATGGCCAATGTACTGGCACAGTTTATTCCTCAGTCCATGGGAAGATTTCTCCCGCTGATCATTGGTGTAATGTCCGTACCGCTGACCTTAATGTTCTGTACCGATTCGTATTTCTTTGGACTGCTTCCGGTACTGATTGGAATTGGAAATGAATTTGGGGTAGATCCGGCTCATACGGCAATTACGATGGTTGTCTGCAGAAACTGTGCAACCTTTATCAGCCCGGTGGTTCCTGCTACATTTCTGGGAATCGGACTTGCAGGTGTAGAGATTAAGGATCATATAAAAACCTGTTTTTTATGGATCTGGGGAGTCAGCATCATTTGCCTGTGTTCAGGCGTAGCTCTTGGAGTTCTTCATTTTTAAAAAATATACAGAAAAAAGGACCGGTTCTGCAGACTGCGGAACCGGCCTTTCTTACTTTGTGCGGCAGCGTCAAATGCTTTGGGACATTACAGGCCTGATATAGCATCTGTCATGGATTTTACATAGGCACCAATGTGCTCCGGTGCATTGGAACCGTATTGTTCCAGAAATTTTACAATAGCAGAGCCGACGATTACGCCGTCTGCCAGTCCGGCCATTTCCCTGGCCTGTTCCGGTGTGGAGATACCAAAACCAATGGCGCAGGGAATGGATGTATTCTGACGGACAACCTCCACGATCGCCTTTAGATCCGTCTGGATTTCGGAACGTACGCCCGTTACCCCCAGACTGGATACAATGTAAAGGAATCCTTCTGCCTCCTTTGCGATTTTTGCAATACGGTCTTTGGAGGTAGGTGCGATGAGGGAAATCAGATCTATGCCATATTTCCGGCATTCAGGCAGAAATTCTTCCTTTTCTTCAAATGGCAGGTCGGGAAGAATCAGGCCATCCATACCCACACGGCTGCAGGCAGAAAGAAAATTCTCTGCCCCATAGGAAAATACCACATTGGAATAGGTCATGAAAACCATGGGAACGGTTATGTCCTGACGCAGTTTTTCTGCAAACTCAAAAATCTGGTCTGTGGTAATCCCTCCCTTTAACGCCCTTAAATTAGCTCCCTGGATTACCGGCCCTTCGGCTGTGGGGTAGGAAAATGGAATCCCAAGCTCGATCAGATCAGCCCCTTTGGAAACTGCGGCGCGGACAGCTGAGGCAGTCGTTTCCAGATCTGGATCGCCGCAGGTAATAAACGGGATAAATGCTTTTTTGTTTTCAAATGCTTTTTTAATGTTACTCATGAATATCCTCCCCCCGGTAGCGCGCAATGGCAGCACAGTCTTTGTCTCCCCTTCCGGAGATCGTAATAACGATAATCTGATCTTTGCTCATAGACGGAGCCAGCTTTCTGGCATAGGCTACAGCATGGGCTGATTCGATGGCGGGGATAATTCCCTCTGTTCTTGCCAGATACTCAAAGGCTGAAACTGCCTCCACATCTGTTACCGGAACGTATCTGGCTCTCTTTATATCGTGAAGATAAGCGTGCTCCGGTCCGATTCCGGGATAGTCAAGCCCTGCAGAAATGGAGTAAACCGGGGCAATCTGCCCATATTTGTCCTGACAGAAATAGGATTTCATTCCGTGAAAAATACCAAGACTGCCGGTAGCGATGGTAGCTGCAGTCTCAAAAGTATCCACGCCCCTTCCAGCCGCTTCATAGCCAATTAACTGCACTTGCTTATCTCCGATAAAATGGTAGAAGCTTCCGATCGCATTGGAACCGCCGCCCACACAGGCGATGACGGCATCGGGAAGACGGCCTTCCTTTTCCAAAATCTGCTCCCTGATTTCTCTGGAGATCACAGCCTGAAAATCCCTTACAATAGTTGGGAAGGGGTGGGGTCCCATAACGGAACCCAGACAGTAGTGAGTATCCGAGATGCGGCAGGTCCATTCCCGCATGGCCTCTGAGACAGCATCCTTCAGGGTAGCAGTTCCGGTGGTCACAGGAATGACCTTGGCTCCTAAAAGCCGCATCCGGTATACGTTTAATGCCTGACGGATGGTATCCTCTTCTCCCATAAATACCACACATTCCATTCCCATCAGGGCGGCGGCAGTAGCAGTAGCTACGCCGTGCTGACCGGCGCCGGTTTCGGCAATGAGCCGTGTTTTTCCCATTTTTTTTGCCAGGAGGGCCTGGCCTAATACATTGTTGATCTTATGAGCTCCAGTATGGTTTAAGTCTTCCCGTTTGAGGTAAATTTTGGCTCCTCCCAGATCCCTTGTCATTTTTTCAGCATAGTAGAGGCGGGAGGGACGTCCGGCATATTCATTAAAAAGTGTGGAGAGTTCTCTGTTAAAATCAGGGTCCTGTTTGTAATGGTTATATGCTTCTTCCAGTTCGATTACTGCATTCATCAGGGTTTCCGGGATGTACTGCCCTCCATGAATGCCAAAGCGTCCGTTAGGATTTGTCATTGCATCTCTTCCTTTCTTACGGCGGCTGTAAATGCCGCCATTTTATGTTTATCTTTTTTTCCATTTATTTCGATTCCGGAGCTTACGTCTACGCCATAAGGGGAAAGCGTCTGGATGGCTGCGGTCACATTTTCCGGATTTAATCCGCCTGCCAGAAAAAAGGGGTGCTTTATGCGGCGGCGGATCAAAGACCAGTCAAATGCAATTCCCGTACCGGCTCCGGAGTCTAAAAGAATCAGATCGGCGCTGCTGGTCTCAGCCCTGTTTATATCATCGGCGGTCTGTATGGTAAACGCCTGGATGATGGGAGCGGCGGACAGGGAGCGGAGAGCCTTTATGGTCTGTTCCGTTTCCTGTCCGTGAAGCTGAATCATATGAATGATGTTCTGATTTGCCAGCTCCGCCATTATTTCCGGTTCCTCATTTAGAAATACACCTACGGTCTGAATCTTGGGATTCAACCTGACTTTCAGTTTTTCTGCCATTTCCGGTGTTACATACCGTCTGCTTTTGGGAACAAATACGAAGCCGATGTAATCTGGTAACAGAGTATTGGCTATTTCGATATCCTGAAAACAGGAAATTCCACAGAATTTTATTTTTGTATAATAGGAAATTCCTCCATGTTAAGGAATGCCTAGTAAAAATGCCCG
>CAUCBQ010000173.1 GCA_958441075.1 uncultured Clostridiaceae bacterium
AAAATTTCCACCTATTCTGCAGTATTTCAGAGAACATTATCCCAAAGTTCCCATCCGCATTACCACAGCTTCTCCCAGAGAGCTTATTGACCGGATGGAACATAACCAGCTGGATCTGATCTATCTTTTGGACCGTCCGCGCTACAGCGACAGATGGGAGAAAGTGATGGAGGTGCCTGAACCGGTTGTATTTGCCGCTTCTTTAAAATTCCACCTGGCAGGTAAGAGGGAGATCACGCTGAAAGAATTACTGGCAGAACCCATGTTTCTTACAGAGAGGGATGAGAACTACCGCAGAGAGCTGGATCATTTTTTAGAATCAAGGGGAATGTCCCTGACTCCCTTTTTAGAGATCAGCAATACGGAGTTTATTATAGAAATGGTCTGTGAAAACAGGGGAATTACCTATCTCCCCTATTTTGCAGTACAGAAAAATATGGAAGAAAAGAAGCTGACGATTCTGAATGTGCCGGAATTTAAGCTTCAGATGTACCGTCAGATTTTTTATCACAAAAATAAATGGAAAACGCCTGAGATGGAGGAATTTATCCGTCTTGCAAAGGAGCTTTGACAGAAGGCGTTTAAGGAAAGGGCGGCGGCGGGCCGGGGAGATTTTCCCCAAAAACTCTTGACGGATGCTCCCGGTACCGCTAAGATGAATATGAAATTTACAGGTTTCCAAATTCAGGAGGACTGTAAAATGAGAGAAAGGTGTGTGGAAAATGTACGAACTGTTATTTTTGAAACCAATTTTCAAGGAGGCCGTATGGGGCGGAAGCCGGCTGAGAGATCAGTTTGGCTATGAGATTCCAAGCGGCCATACCGGTGAGTGCTGGGCTATCAGCGCTCATGAAAATGGAGACTGTGAAGTGGCAGAGGGAGAATATCAGGGGCAGCGTCTGTCTGCGTTATGGACAGAGCATCCGGAGCTGTTTGGAAATGAGGATGGCTGTCTGGGAGACCGTTTCCCCCTTCTTATAAAGATAATTGACGCAAAGGACGACTTAAGCATCCAGGTTCACCCCGATGACGCGTATGCCGGGGCCAATGAAAACGGTTCTCTGGGAAAAACAGAGTGCTGGTATATTCTGGACTGTGAACCGGATACGTCTATCGTCATCGGTCATCATGCAAAGGATAAGGAAGAGTTAAAGAACATGGTGGAACAGGGGAATTATTCTCAGCTGATCCGCCAGATTCCGGTTCATAAGGGAGATTTTTTCCAGATTGATCCGGGTTGTGTCCATGCGATCAAGGGCGGAACCGTAATTCTGGAAACACAGCAGTCCAGTGATGTGACTTACCGTGTATACGACTATGACAGAAGGTGGAACGGAGAGCCCAGAAAGCTTCATGTAAAGGAAAGCCTGGATGTAATACAGACTCCCTTTGTACCTGCGCAGGATCAGAGAAGATCCTACCATACAGAGGCAGCAGATCTGGAGCATCTGGAAACCTGCGGCTTCTATACAGTGGAGAAGTATGAGGTTCACGGCTGCTGGCAGCACAAGTTTTCGGACAGATTTGCCAATGTAAGCGTTCTGGAGGGCGAGGGAACTGTAGATGGAATTCCTGTGAAGAAGGGAACTCACTTTATCGTTCCTGCGGGCCACAATGTCTGTGAATTTGAGGGAAATATGACCCTTATCTGTTCCTGGATTCCGCAGGAGGAAAAGGAGACAAAGGAGGATCAGATTTCCATCCGGGTGTCAGACTGGCAGGGACGTACAAAGGCATTTGCACAGGATCTGGAGGAGAGCACTCTGGCATTTAAGGATGTATATGAGCCGGGAGATATCATTCAGTTTCATTTTCCTGAAACAGAAGGCTATTACATGGTCCGTGTAGATGATACCATGGATGAGGCCCTGGTATATATGACAAAGAAGGATCTGACCTTTGAGGTGCCCTTTGCTGAGAAGAAATACTCCTACAATCCCAAAAGCTTTACCGGGGTGCGCCATTATCTGACCTGCCGGAAGGCTGCCTCCTGGGAGACCGGTATTTACCGCAATCTGGCAAAAAATGTGTTGGATCAGCACGGTGACAGAGGCTGCTATCCTCATGCTTCAGCAAATGTAGAAACAAGAGGAGAGTCTGTTTTTGCAGCCCGCAATGCCATTGACGGTGTGACAGCTACCTTAAGCCACGGAAAATGGCCCTACGAGTCCTGGGGCATTAACCGCAGAGATGATGCGGAGCTTTTACTGGAATTTGGCCGTCCGGTGGATATCGATCAGGTACGCCTGTGGACCAGAGCTGACTTCCCTCATGATAACTGGTGGGTCAGCGCAGCCCTTACCTTCTCAGACGGCACCAGAGAGGTAGTAAAGATGGAAAAGAGCGAAAAGGCCCATTCCTTTTCCATTACGAAAAAGGGGATTACCTGGGTACGCCTGTCAGATCTGATTAAGGCAGACGATCCATCTCCATTCCCGGCCTTAACTCAGATCGAGGTCTACGGAAAAGAAGCTTAGGAGGAGCTGTTTCCATAGGTTTTTAACAGATCCACATAATCCTTTACATGCTTTGGCATATACCTTCCGGGGCGGCAGGCTGCGATGGTTGTGGTAACGACTGGCTTTTCCCCCACACAGTAGCAGCCGGGCCGGTCTGAACGCAGGGAAGCCATATAGTTGAAATAGCTTTCAGGTGCAAAGGCGGCTCCCATTCCGTCCATGGCCAGCTGAATAGACATCTGGCTGTTGCGTGTGTGCAGAAGCACAGGAGGATTAATTGAATATTGGGCAAAGAGATCCCCTGCAATGCCTCCGGTGTTCTGATCCGGATATAAAAGAATAAAATTTTCATGAGAGAGCTTTTTTAAATCCAGCCACAGATGAGAAAAGCCCTCTTTTTTTTCCGCCTCTTTCTCAAGAGGATGGCCTTCCGGAAGGATCAGCACGATTTCTTCCCTTCGGATCACCTGATAATCTAATAATTTCGGAAATGTATGTACATTATAAATGGTAAGATCAATGGAGGTATTTTTCAGGGTCTGTTCGGCTACAAAGCTGACTTCCTCCATAATATTAACCGTTACATGGGGATAACGCCGGTGGAATTCCATCAGGGTAGGCTGCAGCAGAGTGCTTCCAAGCATAATGGGAATGGCGATATTGAGCCGTCCGTGGGCTCTTCTGGTAATATCCTCATACTCCTGATCCCATTCCTGTCCAAAAGCTGCGATCTGTTCGGCATAGTACAGATACCGTTCTCCCATATAAGTAGGGATATATCCCTGCTCCAGACGGGAAAAGAGGGGAGCGCCCAGCTGCTGCTCCAGATTTTTGAGATATTTGCTCAGAGAAGGCTGGGAGATAAAAAGGGCTTTTGCTGCTTTGCCGATGCTTTTGTAATGTGCAATAGCCAGAATGTAGCGAGCTTCTTTTAAATCCATGAACGTACCTCCTTTTCTATCAGTATATCATAGCTTTACTGCATAAAAAATATAGGAATTATGTATTGGACGGAATGTATATTATTTTTTATAATAAATTAAGAACTAAAGATTAGTATAATTAATGAATATATCCAGAATGGAGGAAGAAGATGAAGAGAAGCAGTACATGGATGATGCTGGCTCCGGGGCTGATCATTTTGCTGTTGTGTCTGGCCCTGCCCCTTGTAAGCGTGCTGGCGCCCACATTTACAGCGGGAGAATATCCGCTCAGTGCCTATGTGCAGTTCTTTCGGGATGAGTATTACAGGAAAATTCTGTTTCGTACCCTGAAGATTGCTGTTATTACCACGGGAATCTGTATGGCAGGAGGAATTCCCACCGCCTATTTTATCAGCCGGTGCAATAAAAAGTGGAGAGGTATTCTTCTGGCAGCTTCCATTTTTCCCATGATGACCAATTCTGTGATCCGAAGCTTTGCCTGGATCAATATTTTAGGAAGCAATGGTATCGTCAACCGTCTTCTGATGGCTCTCAATGTGGCGGATAAGCCCGTGAAGCTTCTTTATACGGATTTTGCCATTATCATCGGTTCGGTGTATCTGTTCCTTCCATTGATGATTGTTACGGTTACGGGCGTAATGGAAAATATAGATGATGACATGATGGAGGCAGCCCAGAGTCTGGGAGCCGGACGGTTTGAGGCTTTTA
>CAUCBQ010000174.1 GCA_958441075.1 uncultured Clostridiaceae bacterium
CTTGGAAGCTCCATATTCAAAATGGATATCTCCAGAATCTGTACTCTTCTGGCCTTTCGCTCCACTTCCTTTCCCGCACGGGCCAGATCGCAGAGCTTTTTTCCATCTACCTTTAAAGCGGAGTACATAGGGGGTACCTGATCATAATCCCCTCTAAAGCTCAATATGGCTTTCTCTACCGATTCATGCTCCAGAGCCAGGGCCTTTTCCCTGTTTTCTGAGAGAATGGTTCCTGTTGTATCCTGTGTATCTGTGGAGCACCCCAAAAGAAGCACTGCCTCATAGGTCTTGGTCCGGTCTGCCAGCATATCGCACAGCCTGGTGCCCATACCCAGACAGACCGGAAGCACACCCTCTGCCGCCGGATCTAAGGTTCCGGTATGTCCGATTTTTTTCTGCTTTAAAATTCCTCTGAGCCGGGCTACTACATCGTGAGATGTGTAGCCCGGCTCCTTATATACATTGATAATTCCGTGGTACATTTATTCCTCCCGAACGCCGGATGCTTCCAACTGCTTGGCAATATGGAGCGACAGGTTATTCACCACATCATGGATTCTTCCCGACATTGTGCAGCCTGCCGCACGCACATGACCGCCGCCGCCGAAATAAGATGCGATCCTGCTTACATCTACCTGATTCTGGGAACGGAGGCTGACCTTAAACTCCTGAGGTCCGGTCTGGTACATGAAAATGGCCACCTCTACACCTTCTGTCAAACGCAGCTGGTCAATAATACCGTCCATGTCCTTTCCATTCACTCCGTAAAATTCCATATCAGATTGACGCAGAGCGCTGAAAATGCATTTCCCGTCTAAAAAAGTAATGCTTTCCAGAAGGGCCCGGCCCAGGATCTGATTCTGAATATAGGTCTTTTTATAAAAGCTGTTGTCGATAATAGAACCAAAATCAATCCCCTTCGCCATCAGCTTTCCCGCAATCTCCATGGTACGTGCGCTGGTACAGGAATATTTGAATACACCCGTATCATGGATCAGTCCTGTATAGAGGCACTCAGCGGCAGCCTTATCAATCTTTTCCTCATCCAGCTGTTCAAAAAGGACTTCACAGGTGGAGCTTGCATTTTCAGCTACCAGATTCACCTCACAGTAGCGGGTATTGGTGATATGGTGATCCAGACACAGGCTCCTGGAAGCATTTTTAAGATAAATTCCAAAGGCTCCCAGCCGTTCCTCATCTCCGCTGTCCAAACAGATACAAAGCTCATAGCTTTCATCATCTGTCTCGTGGCGGATAGATTCATATCCCTGCAGATAGCCGAACTTCGGTGAGCTTTCCTCCAGATAAACGGCTGCCCGGATGGCGGGATAGTTAATCTGAAGATAGTGATAAAGTCCCAGAGTAGACCCCAGGCAGTCGCCGTCCGGCCTTACATGGCCCAGAATGGCAACAGAGCCTGTTCCCTCCAGCATCTGTTCCAGAACCGTCATTTACAGTCCCTCCTCATCCTCGTCATGAAGATCCTTTGTCACTTCATCAATCAGTCTTGACATATTTACACCGTATTCAATGGACTGGTCCAGAATAAATTTTATTTCCGGCGTATTGCGCAGATTCACTCTTCTTGCAAGCTCTCTGCGCACATAGGAGGATGCGCTGCGAAGGCCCTCGACAGTAGCCTTCGCTGCTTCCTCATCGCCCAGAACACTGATATATGCCTTGCAGTACTTTAAATCAGGGGTCACTTCTACGGCAACCACGCTGGTCATGGGATGGATGCGCGGATCTTTAATGCCCAAACGGATGATCTCGCTTAATTCCCTCTGAACCTCTATGTTAATCCTTGTGTTCTTGATGCTGTTTTTACGCATTTATATTTCCTTTCCGGTATGCATGGCCCGAAACAGCTCTTACCTTGGTACCTCTACCATGGTATAAGCCTCGATTACGTCATCTTCCTTAAGGTCGTTGAATTTCTCAAATACAAGACCGCACTCATAGCCTGTGGCTACTTCCTTAACATCATCCTTGAATCGCTTTAAGGATGCTAACGGTCCCTCGTAAATCTGCTCTCCCTCGCGGGTAATACGGCAGCTGCATCCTCTCTGGAACTTTCCGTCCAGTACATAGGAACCGGCAATGGTGCCTACTCCGGAAGCCTTAAACAGCTGGCGGATTACTGCATGACCGATGACCTTTTCCTCGAATACAGGGTCTAACATACCCTTCATAGCTGCCTCTACATCCTCAATGGCCTGGTAGATGACCCTGTAGAGACGAACGTCTACCTTTTCACGCTCTGCGATTGACTTGGCTGTAGCGTCAGGACGCACATTGAAACCAATGATAATAGCATTGGAAGCAGATGCCAGAGTAACATCGGACTCGTTGATGGCACCGACACCGCCGTGAATTACCTTTACCACTACCTCCTCGTTGGAGAGCTTTGTAAGGCTCTGCTTTACAGCTTCTACGGAGCCCTGTACGTCTGCCTTTATAATCAGAGGCAGTTCCTTTACATTTCCTGCTTTGATCTGACTGAACAGATCGTCCAGAGACAGCTTTGCCTTCGTATCCTCGATGAGCTTGTTCTTGCCCTCGGAAATAAAGGTCTCTGCAAAGCTTCTTGCCTCTTTTTCATTTTCAGTTGCAACAAATACTTCTCCCGCCTGAGGAACATCATTTAAGCCGAGAATCTCAACCGGTGTGGAAGGTCCTGCTTCCTTTACACGGCGTCCTCTGTCATCCATCATCGCACGGATCTTTCCGTAGCAGGCTCCGGCTGCAATTGTTTCACCCACACGAAGAGTACCCTTCTGTACCAGTACAGTAGCAACCGGGCCCTTGCCCTTATCCAGCTCGGCCTCAATCACGAGTCCTCTTCCCTTACGGTTTGGATTGGCCTTTAACTCCAGTACGTCTGCTGTCAGAAGCACCATTTCCAGAAGGTCTGTTACACCCTCTCTGGTATGTGCGGAAACCGGTACGAAGATCGTGCTGCCGCCCCAGTCCTCAGGGATCAGCTCATACTCGGACAGCTCCTGCTTCACCTTATCGATATTGGCGCTTGGCTTGTCGATCTTGTTGATTGCGACAATAATTTCAACGCCCGCAGCCTTTGCATGGTTAATCGCTTCTACCGTCTGAGGCATAACGCCGTCGTCTGCTGCTACCACCAGAATAGCGATATCCGTAGACTGAGCGCCTCTCATACGCATGGCGGTAAACGCCTCATGTCCCGGCGTATCTAAGAAGGTGATCTTTCTGTCATTGATTTCAATAACGGAAGCACCGATATGCTGGGTGATGCCGCCTGCCTCTCTTGCAGTTACATTTGTCTTACGGATCGCATCCAGAAGGGAAGTCTTACCGTGGTCAACATGGCCCATAACGCAGACTACCGGAGGTCTGGAAACCATATCTTCCGCCTTTTCCTCATCTTCCTTTAAGAGCTCTGCAATCACGTCTACCTTTTCTTCCTGCTCACAGAGTACGTCAAACTCCATAGCAATCTCTTCTGCCTGCTCATAGTCGATTTCCTGATTTAAGGTAACCATCTGTCCCTTTAAGAACAGCTTCTTTACGATAACAGACGGCTGAAGCTTCATCTTATCTGCCAGCTCCTTGATGGTTAAGCGCTCAGGCAGAGTGATCGTCTTAATATCCTCCACCTTGGCCTCTTCCTTCTTGGGCTGAGGCATAATGAATGCTCCCTTACCGGTCTTTGGTGCCTTTTTGCCGTCCTCTTCCCGGTCTCTCTTGTCAAAACGGTCATTCTTATGAGCATTCTTGTTGGTCTGACGGGTACTGCTTGGCTTTGTCTGGATCGGGCTGTCAAAAGAGGAGGAACGTCCTGCGTCTCTTCCGCTTCCTCTGCGGCTGTCACGGTTTCCTCCGCTTCTGGAATCTCTGTCCTTATCCTGTCCAAAACCACCGCTTCTTCCGTCACGGTTTCCGAAACCGCCCTGACGGCCATCTCTGTTTCCAAAACCGCCGCTTCTTCCATCGCGGTTTCCTTCTCTGTTTCCTCCGAAGCCGCCGTTTCTTCCGTCGCGGTTTCCTTCTCTGTTTCCGAAGCCGCCGCTTCTTCCGTCGCGGTTTCCTTCTCTGTTTCCAAAGCCGCCGCTTCTTCCGTCGCGGTTTCCTTCTC
>CAUCBQ010000175.1 GCA_958441075.1 uncultured Clostridiaceae bacterium
TTTTTTCTGTGAGAACAAAGGGGTAGGAGAGAATTTCATCTAAAGAAAGCGCTTCGTTTTTATCTGCCAGAGGATGATCTGCAGAAGCGGCGAAAAGAATCTGTTCCGGCTGCTCCATTACCTTTTCCCATTTTGGATCGTAGATCCGCTTGTCCAGAAAATACACAATATCAATGGCATTTGCATTCATCTGTTCCAGCAGATAATCCGGCGAATCAGTGACAATACTGATTTTTACCTTGGGATGCAGCCTGTGGTATTCGGTCAGAAGATCCGGGAAAATGGAACTGCATATGGATTCTATGGTTCCCAGACACAGCTGTCCGGTGAGTTCCACAGGATCTGCCATGGCATCCTTCGCCTGTGCCAGATCCCGCATAATAACAGAAGCATAGCTGTAAAAGACCTGGCCCTGATGGGTCAGAGTGGTTTGCTTTCCGATGCGGTCAAAGAGATGTACCCCCAGCTCCTGTTCCAGCTGTTTGATTTGAATGGTGACAGCAGCCTGAGAGTATCCCAGCTGCCGTGCTGCCTTTGAAAAGCTCTGAAGCTTGGCTGCCTGCAAAAAGGTGGCGATTTCCCGAAATTCCATTAGGCGCTCCTTTCTGTTGATTAAAAATATTTTAACTATATATTTAAAACATTAAATTTTACAAATACATATGGATATGATACAGTAAAATAAAAGAGAAATCAAGTTCAGAACGTTCACAACCGTAAAAAAGTTCAGGAGGAAGAGAAACAATGGAGAAGGCAGATGTAAGATATGCAGCTTATGTTCAGACATTAAAGGAGGAGCTGGTTCCGGCTATGGGGTGTACGGAACCCATTGCCCTTGCTTATGGAGCGGCAAAGGCCAGAGAAGTGCTGGGGGAGATGCCGGACCGGGTGGTAGTAGGTGCCAGCGGCAGTATTATTAAAAATGTAAAATCTGTAATTGTACCTAATACGGATCATCTGAAGGGAATTCCGGCAGCGG
This sequence comes from uncultured Clostridiaceae bacterium, assembly GCA_958441075.1. Classification (GTDB taxonomy): domain Bacteria; phylum Bacillota; class Clostridia; order Lachnospirales; family Lachnospiraceae; genus Enterocloster. The sequence continues at coordinate 980 of CAUCBQ010000175.1, forward strand.
CAACCGCCGGGATTGTGGCCGGAGATGCAGGAAAGGAACTGGAGGTAATTGCAGAGGTCAGCAGCGAGCAGACCGCCTGGATGAAGGAATTTATGGAGCAGGTTCCTATTACGGTGGAGCATATTGATAACGGAATTACCTTTGATATTATAATAACGCTTTACAAAGGCGATTCCTGGGTGAAGGTTCGTATTGCCAATTACCATACCAATATTGTTCTTGTGGAGAAAAACGGAGAGATTCTGGAAAAGAAGACGGTAGCCGGAGAATCGGAGGAGGGACTTACAGACAGAAGCCTTCTGAATATGAAGGATATTCTGGATTTTGCCCAGACTGTGGACATAGAGGACGTGAGAGAGGTACTGGAGCGCCAGATTGAATATAACTGGGCCATTGCTGAGGAAGGAATCAGAGGAAATTACGGAGCCAATATTGGAAGCGTGCTTTTGGATATGGAAGGGGAGAGTGTCCGTGTCCGGGCAAAGGCTATGGCAGCGGCAGGCTCTGATGCCAGAATGAATGGCTGTGAACTTCCTGTAATTATCAATTCCGGTAGCGGGAATCAGGGAATCACGGCATCTGTTCCCGTGATTGTATATGCCAGAGACATGAAGGTAAGCCATGAGACATTGCTGAGGGCTTTAACCCTTTCCAATCTTACGGCAATCCATCAGAAGACCTCTATTGGAAGACTGTCCGCCTACTGCGGAGCCGTCAGCGCGGGAGCAGGAGCAGGAGCGGGAATTGCCTATCTGCACGGCGGCGGCTATAAGGAAATTGTACATACGGTAGTGAATGCACTTGCCATTGTATCCGGTATTGTCTGCGACGGTGCAAAGGCTTCCTGTGCAGCCAAGATTGCCTCTGCGGTAGACGCGGGTATTCTGGGATATCAGATGTATATCAGAGGCCAGCAGTTCTATGGCGGTGACGGCATTGTTACAAAGGGAGTTGAGGAAACCCTTAAAAATGTGGGGCGTCTGGGAAAAGAGGGAATGAAGGCCACCAATGAAGAGATTATAAAGATTATGATTGGAGAATAAAATCAGAAGATAAAAAGGCTCTGCCGGGGCTGTGTGAAATGGATCACAGCTCAGGGCAGAGCCTTTTTGCAGAATGGATCAGTCGTTATCCGGCAAAAGCTTAATAGTTACCATGATAAATTTGATAAACTCCCCTTCTTTTAATTCAATATCATCCATATGGCTGCAGGGAGGAATATCGCAGGTATCCTCTAATTCTACGGTGATCCAGTCTCTGGCAGCATCCCTTGCATTTTCTACTGCATCCTCCAGATCCGGTCCGTCAGCCACGCAGCATTCCAGATCCGGGAAATATGCATGAAAGCCTTTATCCTCTTTGTGGGGGGTAAAAACAGCAGGATATGTAAATGTCATTGAAAAATACCTCCAGTTTGTGATAAAAAGTATTATAGCGCGGTTCTGGCTGTTTGTACAGAAGGGATCAGAAAATATAAGCAGATGAGAAAGGAATGGAAAGAAAAATATGAAGCTGCGTGTAATATCATTTATAAAGAAGGAAACCATTTTGACGGTTTCTTTTATACTCGCTCTTTTATCCTGCTTTCTGGTAAAACCGGACAGAGAGTATCTTGGATATTTTTCCTCCAATATGGGAACGATTATTATTCTGTTCTGCCTGATGGCAGTGGTGGCAGGTCTTGGAAGCCTGGGGGTGTTCCGGTATCTGGGGGAAATGCTTCTGGAACGAATCCGGTCTCAGAGGGGAATTATGCTTCTTCTGGTGTTTTTATGTTTTTTTGGAAGTATGTGTATTACCAATGATGTGTCTTTGATTACCTTTGTGCCCTTTGGGATTATGATTCTTGAAATGGCAGGTATGAGAGAAAAAATTTGCTATACAGTTACACTGATGACGATTGGGGCCAACCTGGGCAGTATGCTGACGCCTATGGGAAATCCACAGAATCTTTATCTGTATGGCCGTTCCGGAATGAGCATTTTGGAATTTTTGTCCCTTATGTTTCCCTATACCCTGGCAGCGGCTCTGCTTCTGGTGATCTGTGTGGCAATCCGGTCGGAAAAGGGAAAAATCCGGCTTCGGATAGAAGAAAGAACCGGAAGGCCGGCCCTCCTCTGGACTGCTTTTTATGTATTGTTATTTCTGCTCTGTCTTCAGACTGTAAATGGAACGCTTCCGGCAGGACTTCTCCTGATCCTTATACTGACAGCAGTGGCTGTAAGTGACAGAAAGCTGTTTGGACAGGTGGATTATTCTTTGCTTTTGACATTTTTATGTTTCTTTGTATTTATTGGGAATATAAACCGGTTTGATCCCTTTCGCCGGCTGGCAGTGAGGGTGATTTCAGGCCATGAGCTGCCGGTTTCTGTTATTATGAGCCAGGTAATCAGCAATGTGCCGGCGGCGCTTCTTTTGTCCAATTTTACGGAACAATGGAAGCTTTTGATTGTGGGAACCAATCTTGGAGGTCTGGGAACGCTGATCGCATCTATGGCCAGTCTGATTTCCTATAAACAGATCGCTGCAGGTTATCCGGAAAAGAAAACGGCCTATCTGGGAATGTTTACACTATGGAATGTAGTCTTTCTGGCGGTGCTGTGGGTGCTGGCGGCGGTTATGTAAGCTGCGGTGGATAAGATAATAAAAGAAAAAAATTTCATATATAATGCAAACTTGAAAAAATATTCTCATGTGATATACTGGTAATATGTTTAACTGCTGGAATAACAGGAAAGATTCAGGCCCGGTTTCGGGCAGGGGATCAGAAAAGGAGACGACAATGCGTATTCAGGGAAAAAAGATATGGATTGCAGGCCAGTTTATGGCTGCACAGCTGTTAATTGAGGAGGGCGTGATCCGCCAGGTTCTTCCCTATGGAGCTGAGGAGGCAGATGAAGACTACAAAGACAATCGTGTGCTTCCGGGATTTATTGACATTCATACTCATGGCGCTTACGGGTATGATACCAATGATGCCAGACCGGAAGGACTGCGGGAGTGGATGCGGCGGATTCCGGAGGAAGGCGTGACTTCTATTCTTCCCACCACAGTGACTCAGATGCCGGATGTGCT
>CAUCBQ010000176.1 GCA_958441075.1 uncultured Clostridiaceae bacterium
GCAGAGCTTACCGCCCTGGCTAAGGAAAAGGGAGTAAAAACTGTTTTTTCCAGCCATGACTTTTACTCCACCCCCTCCTGCGGCGAACTCCTTTCACGGCTGCGCCACATGGAAAAGCTGGGGGCAGATATTGCAAAAATCGCCGTGATGCCCCGGTGTCCGGAGGATGTGCTTACTCTTCTTACCGCCACTGTTACAGCCCGTCGCCAGCTCAGCTGCCCTGTAATCACCATGTCTATGGCAGGAACAGGACTGATCAGCCGGGTCTGGGGAGAAATATTTGGCTCCTGCCTCACCTTCGGCCTTGCGGGACAGGCCTCCGCCCCCGGTCAGATTGACGCCAGAGAATTAAAATGTGTGCTGGATATCCTTCATAATAATTTATAATTATCTTCAAAAGAATAACTATGGCTCTTTCTGCGTATATATTTAAGAAATAAAACTGCCTTCCAGGAGGGGAAGAATGAGAATTTACGATCTCAAGCAGAAGGAGGTCATAAATATAAAAGACTGCAGGCGCCTAGGCTTTGTAGGAGATGTGGATTTTGATATGGAAACAGGATGCATGACTGCTTTAATCGTTCCCGGTCCCGGATGCATCTGCGGTTTTCTTGGACGGGAAAAGGAGTATGTAATTCCCTTTTGTGATATCTGCCAGGTTGGAAATGATATTATTCTTGTAGATGTAAAGGAAAAGAATGTAGAAGAAAAAATCAAATGCTCCTGAGAGCATTCATAAAAGGTTAAAAAGACTGCCTGCAGTGACGGGGGATCACTGGCAGGCAGCCTTTTTATGAAAAAAGCTGTATGAAAAGCTTATGCGGGCTTTTATATTTGGAAGGGAGTACCGGAGCTGTTGGGGGATGAACCGGTACTCCGTAAGGAAACACTAAATAAAAACTATCACATTTTCAGAAAAAAGGGAAGATGCCTTACTGAAAATGAAATATATTTACTGTTGCTGTCCAAATTTAGAATACAGGAACAACCGCACCCTCATAGGTGCTTTCCATAAATGTCTTTACTTCATCACTTGTAAGGGCCTCAATGAGAGCCTTTGTCTTAGGGCTTTCCTCTTCACCGGCTCTTACAGCAATCACATTTCCGTAGGTCTGAGCTGCCAGAGACTCTGCATCCTCTGTTGCCAGGGCATCGCTTACCTTTAAGCCTGCTTCGATGGCATAGTTTCCGTTGATAACTGCCACATCGCCGTCCTGTAAGGAACGCGGAAGCTGGGCCGCCTCGATCTCTACGATATCAAGATTCTTTGGGTTTTCTACAATATCATTTTTTGTTGCTTCCAGACCTGCATCTTCCTTTAAGGAAATCAGTCCCTGAGCCTCTAAAAGAAGAAGGGCTCTTGCCTCATTGGTCAGGTCATTTGGAACCAGAACGGTTCCCTTGTCAGGGATTGCGTCCAGGGAAGCGCTCTTGCCCGCATAGATGCCGAATGGCTCATAGTGGACTACTGCCACACCGGAAAGCTCTGTACCATTCTGGGCATTGAAGGAATCCAGATAGGGCTGATGCTGGAAATAGTTTGCATCCAGATCGCCTGAATCCAATGCATTATTTGGAAGTACATAGTCCGTGTACTCCACAACCTTCAGGTCATAGCCCTTGGAAGCTAAAACCTCTCTGGCAGCCTCCAGAATCTCCGCATGGGGAGCAGGACTGGCGCCTACGGTCAGCTCCTCCAGCTTTTCAGGAGTCTCTTTTCCCTCTTCCTTTGCATCTGCTTTGCTCTCCTGCTTTTGTGCAGCCGCAGTTGTCTCCTCAGCCGGTTTGGAGCAGCCTGTTAACAGAGATGCTGCTAATACTGCTGTAATTACTGCTGTTTCTAATGCCTTTCTTTTCATAATGGTTCCTCCTCTTTTTGGGACTCTTGGCCCTGATATTTATTCTGCGGTTTTATAACCGCTAAAGATCCGTTTTACCGAATCCTCTTATCGCTCTTTCGTGATACACGCATAAATACCTCCTGAATAATCTGTACAATGATTACAAGAAGCACTACGGTAATGAGCATCATCTCTGTCTCATATCTGTGGTAGCCGTAACGGATGGCAATATCTCCCAGACCGCCTGCACCCACAGCGCCTGCCATGGCAGAATATCCGATAATAGTTGTAATGGAAATGGCGGCGCCCACTAACAGGGACGGCTTTGCCTCAGGCAGCAGAACCTTCCATATGATCTGTCCTGTAGAAGCGCCCATGGACTTGGCTGCCTCAATCACACCCGCATCAACCTCCTTTAAAGAGGATTCCACCATACGGCTGATATAGGGGAAAGCGGAAATCACCAGCGGAACCACGGCTGCATTGGGGCCAATGATTTTTCCTACAATGATACGGGTAAATGGAATTACCATTACAAGAAGGATAATAAAAGGAATGGAACGAAGCAGGTTAATGGCAATCCCCAGTACCTTGTTAAACAGAGGGAAAGGACGGATTCCGTCCCGGTCTGTAACTACAAGGGCAATTCCCAGAGGAATGCCGATTACATAGGATAAAAACGAGGAAAGCGAAACCATGTATACAGTTTCCCAGATTCCTTTTAAAAGCATATCGATGGTTGTCTGATCAAAGGTCATCTCTATCGCACCTCCTCAAATGTCACGCCGGCTGTTTTCAGATAATTACAGATCCGGTCTGCATCTACTGTATCCTCAGGAAGCTGCAGAAGCATCTGGCCCATGGCTTTCCCCTCAATATCTCTGGTATCTGCATGCATAATATTGACCGGAGCCTTGCAGGCCAGAATCATATTTGCGATCACCGGCTCTGAGGATTCACGTCCGTCAAAAATCACGCGGATCATGCGGGAACCTCCAAAGTTCTTTTTCTGGTCAGAGGTATCTCCCAGAATCAGCTGGCGGCCGATATCAGATTTAGGGCCGGAAAAAATATCAGACACCTTGCCTGATTCTGCAATATGGCTGTGGTCGATGATAGCCACCCGGTCGCAGATTGCCTCAATAACAGCCATTTCATGGGTAATCACGATCACTGTAATTCCCATTTCCCGGTTGATCTTTTTTAACAGCTCCAGAATGGACTTGGTTGTATTGGGGTCCAGAGCACTTGTAGCCTCGTCGCACAGAAGAACCTTGGGATTGGTTGCCATAGCTCTCGCAATGGCGACTCTCTGCTTCTGTCCGCCGGAAAGCTGGGCCGGATATGCTTTCATCCTCTCTTCCAGTCCTACTAATTTAAGCAGCTCCTTAGCCCGCTCCCTGGCCTGTCTGCTGTCCATATGGGCGATCTCCATGGGAAAACATACATTTTGCAGAACATTTCTCTGGGCCAGCAGATTAAACTGCTGAAAGATCATTCCCATAGACTGCCTTGCCAGACGCTTCTCCCTTTCCTTCATGGCGGAAAGATTTTTCCCTTCAAAAATCACACGGCCGGAGGTAGGCTCCTCCAGATAGTTGATACAGCGCACCAATGTACTCTTGCCAGCTCCGGAAAGACCGATGATACCAAAAATCTCTCCCCGCCGGATCTCCAGATTGATATCGCTTAAAGCGGTCACGGTTCCGTTTGACGTGGCAAACTGCTTGCCCAGGCCTTCCAGACGGATGATGGCCTCTTCCTTATTCTGATCCATGTTTTCATTCCTTTCTCTCATTCTTTCCCCTCCGTCCATCCATTAGACGGGTACAGCAAAACGGGGCCGCAGTCCTGCACGGACCTGCAACCCCGAATGATACATTCTCTAAATATATTTATATCATGATTCCAAATCCATACAGATCGTTTCCAATTCAGTTTTCAAAGCACACAGACACACAGCACATGTACATGCTGTTCATCATATCCATATTCTGCATGGCTTTGAACTGATTCATGGAACTCCTCCTGCCTGAACTGGTAATCATTTCCTATAATACCGGTAGGAATAATGTCAGTTTTAAAGATACCTCACTTGTACCTGTTTGTCAAGATTTTTTTCCGGCTTCCTCCCATCCGGCTCCAAACGGCGGTTAACAGCACAGATCCACGATCACCTGAGCGACGATCTTTGCACTGGTAAGAAGGT
>CAUCBQ010000177.1 GCA_958441075.1 uncultured Clostridiaceae bacterium
GGTCATGGACAATGATCTGAAGGGGATCACTGCTTACCAGCTCATAAGCAGCGCCCAGCTGGAACGTTATCTCCGCCGTATGGGTTCCGGGCCCCATCTCGCTTACATCCACCTCTGCCTCCAGGCTTTCCTCTGTAAGCTGATCCAGATCCTCTGCTAATCCCTTGATTTTGACCGTAATCTGATCCTGATCAAACTGGTAGCTGTAGCGGCTGGATGCTCCTACCTGGCGAATGGCGTCTGCCCCCAGTACAATATCCTTAATTTCAAGAGGCTCTATCTTAATAGTCACAGTAATCTGGCTTTCCTCTCCTGCCAGTGATACTCCATCCGGCAGATACTGCTTCAGATCGATATTTACCCTGCGGTCGGAATCGGCTCCGTCCATATTCAGTTCCGTCTTTGGAATGGTGATGGAATTGATTCCTGCCAGATCGGATTTAAGGCCTACTACCTCCACCGAATTAATACTGGACTCAATCCCCGTATAACGGTATCCGTCTGCCACACGGCCTTCAGTTTCAAAATTCAGCCCCAGATTCTTTACCTTAAGAATAGACTGGTCGTAATCTGCCTCTGTACGGCTTAAAATCACCCGTTCATCCAGGGCAATCTCCTCACCGTTGGCATCGTAGCACTTAATGGGCCTGGTGCCTGTAAGATCCTCGGTTGCCCCGTTTAATTCAATCTCAATTCCCACACTGCTGATCTGTCCCACCAGCGACTGTGGGCCGCTTACCACAATTTTAGACGGCGACAGGCTTATACTTCCCTGACGATAGCCTTCCTCTGCCTTACCCAGATATTTGGGAACCAGCTCAAATGGTTTTTCCTGCAGATCCTCTGTCCTTACACGGATCACACCCGGCTTGGCCTCCACAGAATCCACACGGTTGTTTTTTACCTCTATCTTTACAGGAACCGCCCCTGTAGGCTCATACATATCCGCCAGATCAATATAGGCCCTGAAGTCTGAAGGAGAAACGCTTCCCGCATCCAGAGTCCGGACCTTGTAGGAAACAGCTACTGTATTTCTGTCATCTAAGAGCTCATAGGTCTTTTTGCTGGAGGAGAGCACAGACTCATTGATCACATCCAGCGGAACAACCTGAGTTCCTGTAATATCAGGATTTGAAATATTTACCACTGCCAGCCATACAAAGAAAGCGATAAATACGGAAAGTATTTTCAGTTTTAGATTATTTATCAGCTTTTTTTCCATTGATCAGCCTTCCCTTCCATAACCTGAACCGGCCGTTTTGCGGCTCAGCCGTTTCCCGGATACCGGACAGAATTGTCCTCAGTGTTTCCGCATCAGATACAGTCTGAAGACGTCCTTCCTGAGCAACAGATACCCGCCCTGTTTCCTCGGATACTACAATCGTCAGGCTGTCTGTACTTTCGCTGACGCCTACCGCTGCACGGTGGCGTGTTCCCAGAGCCTTATTAATGGACATATTATCCGACAGAGGCAGATAACAGGTAGCCGCCGCCACCCTGTTTCCGCGAATCACCACTGCTCCGTCATGAAGAGGCGTATTATGCTCAAATATATTAATCAGAAGCTGGCTGGTTATAAGTCCATTGATTTCAATGCCCGTCCGTTCAATCTCCCTTAAGGAGGTACCGCGCTCAATTACCATCAGCGCTCCGGTTTTAACCTTTGCCATCTCAAAGGTGGCGCGGACCAGTTCATTGACGGTACGTTCATTAAATCCGTTTCCTTCCTTATCTGAGGAATCCATCGGAAGAAAATTAGCAATGATATTCTGACTTCCCAGCTGTTCAAGAGCCTTTCTGAGCTCCGGCTGGAACACAACCAGAAGAGCCGTTACTGCAATAGCAGTAATATTCTTCAGAATCCATAGAATGGTATCCAGCTTAAACAGAACAACTACCACTGAAAAAGCAAAAATTACCAGAAGTCCCTTTAACAGAGTCCAGGCCCTGGTATTTTTGATCCATACCAGAAGTTCATAAACCAGAAAGGAAATAATCGCAATCTCCACTATGTTTTTGGCTGAGATCCTGGGCAGCAGAGACAGCCAGGATGACAGCTTATCCAGTACTTCCAGTAAAATATCCATCTTCTATCGCCCTCCTCTCATATGATACCACAGCCTACGGCTGTCTTGTTCCGCCCTGTTCCCGCTCCCTCACACTGCGCTTGCGGGTATTAATCTTTTTTACCCGTACATCTGTAGTACTCATGGTCATCTTGGGAACTGCTTTTACATAATAGTAATAGTCATCGTCCTCAAACTGCACATATTCCGTGCGGGAGTAGTCTACTGAAAAAATAAAGAAATTATACACAGCCGCCAGAGCTGCCGATACCAGCATTCCTGCAGCCATCTGAACCGGAGCTGCGGGCACGCCAAACACAAAATCACCGATAAAGATTACCACCAGCTCTGCCACAGACCCTGATACAATGGCTGCCAGCCAGGCATAGTCAATGGACAGACGGCGGATCACATACACCACAAGGATACCTATGGCACAGGTAACAATCATAACCATCATGGTCTGGTTAAAAAAAACAGACCGCACAATCTGGCTGTAGCGCTGTACCATATCCGCAGCAGCCTCTCCTGTAAGAACTCCTGCATTCTGTTTTACATACATGACAAGATAGTAAAAAAAGATACCGCAGCTTACAGGGATCACAGAACTTAAGCTTCCTCCCAGTCCTACCAGAAGCGGAACTGCATAGGGGATCTTAAACAGAAATGCCAGCGGCGTAAGAACCATAAGCCAGCTGTCTCCCGGTTTAAAGCCATAATAAAGGATGCCTGCCGTAACCATCATAAGCACTGCAATCAGCGCCATTTCCACGGACACCGCATACAGATGGGCGGTCAGAATCCCCCCCATAAGAAGTACCAGCATACAATTGGGAAGCAGTGCCCCTGTCAGGCAGACCATAAGAACCACCAGGGGGTTCTTAAGCTTTGCCATATACCCAATGGTAGAATTAATGCTTAAAACAGTGCATAAAGCAAACAGAAAGCGAATCAATGGATAAACCAGTTGATTATATTTCTGATAAAATTCTTTCAGGTGCTCCTTCCAGAGCAGCAGTACTGTCATATGGTTCTTCCTCCCCGGTTCTCTCTGCCTGTATCAGGCTGATCCTTTCCATAGCGCCTGATCAAATGTTTTAAACGGGCTGTAAACATCGTCTGGCTTCTGGCTGCCACCTCGTAGCGCCTGGAACTGATTTTCCAGGTAATGGCAAGATACAGAGCCAGCCCTCCCACATATGTAAGAGCCCCGTTCCTGATCCACCCTAAAATTGTATCCGTGCCAGCTCCGCCCATAATCACATCCAGCCTGTACATAACCCAGGTAATGACGATCAGCAGAAAGCTGAAGGTATAACCGAAAAAGCTCCTGAACATCTGACCTCCCACATAGTCGCCCTTAAAAAAGCGGTTTACAGGAAAAATCTTTCTGCCCTCATTCTTTTCAAATATGGCCAGCTCTGTCATATAGCGGACCTTTTCTTCATTCAGCATAGGAACGCTCCTTATTATATGCCCGGAAAACCGTTTTCCCAAGCATAGAGTTCTCAAAATATGTCAATTCAGTATACCACAACTTTTTATATTTTGCGACACTTTAAATAAACTTTTATTTTTTACGGTCATTAATATAAAGTATCTTTTCCCGTCTCCCATCTCACCGGAAAAGCAGGCTGTTCTGCCATTTATTATATCTGTAGTTTTTCATAATGTAAATAGTGAACCAAACAGATGCTGCGTTTATCATTAATAATTGAATACTATATGAAGTAATTATTTGGAAATTGGAGGATTACAGCATGAACGTTCGCAAACGAAGCGGCAAAGTGGTTCCCTTTAACGCGGAATTCATTTCACGGGCTATATCTCTGGCCTCTGCCGCAGCAGGAGAGCATGACGAGGAGGAAATCGCAAGTATCACTCAGGCAGTAACAGAAAAGCTGCAGGCCCTCAAGGAGGAAATCTGGGACATAGAAACAATCCAGGATACGGTGGAGGAGACCCTTTTTGAGAAAAAG
>CAUCBQ010000178.1 GCA_958441075.1 uncultured Clostridiaceae bacterium
TGCAAGGGAAAGCCAGGGAGGAATCCGGGACAGGTCTCCTGAAAGGGACATATTTACAAAGCGGTTTACAATGGCAGAAACACCGTAACTTAAGGCTACTCCCACTGTTCCGCCCATAAAGCCGATAAAGCCTGATTCAATGAGAAACATATTGCGAATGTTTCCCATATCACAGCCTAAAACCTTCATTACGCCGATTTCCTTGGTACGCTCATAAATCGACATCATCATCGTATTGGCAATACCGATGGCTGCCACAAAGAGAGAAACCGCGCCGATCCCGCCCAGAACAGCCTGAACCATATTGGACTGCTGTCTGGAGCTTTCCAGAAAGTCCATCTGGCTGTTGACCTGATATCCCATAGCCGCCAGCTGTTCCTGCACCTGGGTTACATTCTCCATATCGTCCACAAAGACCTCTGCACTGTTATAAACCAGCTCATTTAAGGGCTTTCCCTTTTTATTGGTGGGCTGTCCGGGAATAGGAGTACCCTTTTTAAATACCTTTTTTAACTGGGCTTTTAAGCCGTCAATATCCGTAAATACATACCAGGAATAGTTGCTGTAGCTGCCTTCTCCTCCTGCCGTCATTCCTGTGGTTTCTATCATGTACTTTTTAGGCGGCTTTATGGGAGTCCCGTCTGAAGAGCTGCCGGAACCCTGGCTCTGATAATACGCATCCATGTCAAAAATGACAAACATGGGTTTTCCCATAGGGTCCACATCCGGCATTTCTCCTGTATCCCAGAAGCCCTTTCCTGTTTTGGCGTTTGTAAAATCCCTGATGACTCCATTTCCGAATACCAGTCCCAGCTCTCCCTGTTCAGGAATCCGCCCTTCTCCCAGATCCAGCTGCTCCAAGTAGGACTGGCTGACGCCCTTTAACTGGACAAAAGTAGAGATGTAAGCCCCCTGGCGCATCACCACATTCATATTTAAAACAGGGGAAACACCTGTTACATGAGGAATACGTTTAAAGCTGTCTATTACTTTATCAGTGATATAATTCGGCTCATCTTCACCGCTATGAGCGGATGACACTGCGCCTATCATCCCCATTCCTCCCCCGGAGTTCTGACCGTACACCTCAATGGTTGTCAGGCTTCCCCAGGAGGCAATCTGCTCCACGGTCATCTCATTTAAACCGATTCCAAGGGAAACCATAACCACAATAGCCGCTGTTCCTATGATTACTCCCAGTACCGTCAGTACCGTCCGCAGCTTTCTGCGCCTTAAATTATTCATGCTCATGATCAGAAGATCAGGAAATTTCATCTTCTATCTCCTCTTGCTCCTTCGCCGCTTTGCGCTTTTTGCGGATATGACGGATTGTGATAAAAATCACAGCACCGCCCGCAGCTGAGCCTCCCGACAGAATCCAGATTTTATGGGCTTCAAAAAAGGATGGCTCCTCCGGCTCCATCAGCTCCTGATCCATAGACATAGATGGATCAAAGTCTGTTTCCGGCTCTTCTGTCACCATCAGATTCAGTTCCTTTTCCACCGGCTCTGCCGCCTGTCCGTTCTCATCCTCATAGTGGATCTGAATACGGATCGTACCGTCATCCATAGTAGGAGCAATCCCTGTAAGCATTGTATCCACATTCCCCGTTTCTCCGGGCTTAATATTACCTACATAGGTATCTACCGGTTTGATGGAATCCCCCTCAAAGGTAACGTTTACATTATAAAGCACCACTTTTCCCGTATTGTTGATTCCAAACATTACATTTGACTCGGAGCCAACCGGCATCGTATCCGGCATTACCTCAATATTGCTGGTGCTCAGACGGGCATACTGCTTTACGGGAATATCCACAATAATGCTTTCTTCTGCATTTTTAAACTCCGGGCTGTCGTACTTTTCTTTTACAGTAATCCCGTAGGAACGCTGATCCACGCCTGCCTTGGCTGTAAATTTGGCTCGAATCTCCGCTGTCTGGCCCGGGGCCAGAGAATCCACAACCATAGAGGCCGTACCTGACTCAGTGGTAAAGACTGCGCTGTCAGAAACCTTTTCCGATTCCAGATTAAACAGGATATTAGAAGCAGGAACCGTAGTAGATGCATTTTTCATATTTAATACAAGCTCAAATTCATTGCCCGCATAAACCTCCTCCGGTACCGTATGATACCCCTCTACAATTACTCTGGCCCGAACCCTGTCATTGGCGTCAAATTCCCCCAGATCATCCTCCTTGTCCTTGGATACCACATGAACGTAAAAAACATTTTCCTCTGTGTGAAGGTCTCCCTCAGAACTTAAGCGGAAGGTAATAGTAAATTTAATCGGATAATAGCCTGTGTAGGAGTCCTCACGGATCGCCATGCTGTAGGGCGCAGTCACAGTTTCTCCCGGACTGACCCGCTCGAACGTGCGGTCATAATTGCCGTCATTGATCTCAAAGGGGAATTTGGCGTCATCCTCAGAGAGTCCCATGGAAATGGTTACATCCTGGGCGGTGGTTTCTCTTTTATTGCGGAAATTCACGCCAAAATCAATTACATTGGGATAAACCCCTCTTGGAGTAGACTGATTTTCACCGATTACAAAATAGTTTCCCTCCTTTTTATCCTCCTCATCATCCTCTGAGGTGGTAGAGCTTGTGGAAATCCAGATATTGATGTAATCTACATCATATCCTCCATCCCATTCCAGCTGAATGGGAATGCTGTAATAGCCCTGGGCGGCGTCCCTGCGGACTCTGGCAGAAAGGGAAACGCTCTTTACATTGCCTGCCTTTATGTTTCCCACATTTTTTCCCACAAAGGTTGTTTCCATAATTTCAAAGGGATAATAATCAATGGTATAATCGCTTTCACCCTTGGACTCGATCTGCTGAAATTCTGTGGTTTCAAGAAGGCTTATTTTTAAATTATCCATATCCTCATCCGTCGCCCGGACCCGGAATGAAATACTCATGGATTTACCGATATTTCCCTTGGGAGACTTGGTGGTAAATATGTAATCATTATCACTGGCATTGGTGTTATAGCCTGTTTTAAAATCACTGGCCATAGACGGGATGCCTCCCGCCGCTGCCATAAAAGCCACTGCAAGCATAAGCAGGGCTTTTGCCTTTTTCCATGCTTTCATACTGTTTTCTCCTCCGTCTCATCTAAGGCAGATCGCCCTCCGGTCTCTATGCCTGTGATCTTTCCGTCCACAATCCGTATTCTGCGGTCTGCGTAGGAAGCCAGATTATTGTCATGTGTAACCATCACCAGAGTCTGCTTCTGCTCCTTTACAATCCGCTGCATCAGCCGCAGTACCTCCATTGTGGTTCTGGAATCCAGATTTCCCGTAGGCTCGTCAGCAAAGATGATCTGCGGGTCTACCACCAGAGCTCTGGCAATACCCACTCTCTGCTGCTGTCCTCCGGACATCTGATTAGGCATATGCTTTTCCTGATCTGCCACCCCCATAAGAGCCAGAAATGCTCTGGCCTTTTTTAGCCGCACTTTTTTAGCCACGCCCCGAAAGGACAGGGGAAGAGCAACATTTTCAACCGCATTCATGGTATTTAAAAGGTTATAGGACTGGAAAATAAATCCCACCTTTTCCCTCCTGAATGCCACAAGCTGTTTTTCCGTCAGCTTTTCTATATGTACCTTTCCTATGATGATCTCACCCTTTGTAGGCTTTTCCAGTCCGGCTAACATGTTTAAAAGAGTAGATTTGCCGGAACCCGAGGTTCCTACGATGGCAACAAACTCTCCCTTATATATTTCAAAATCCACGCCGTTTAATGCCCGTACCTTTGTTTCTCCCACCCGGTAAATCTTATACAGATTTCTTACACGGATCACGGGCGCAGGCGCTTTCTTCTCTGCTTCTGTCAATGAACTGCTCCTTTACCTGCCTGTAAACGGCATGGTTGTATTCTCTGTCTTTAGACAGTATACCATAAAACGTCAATAGCTGCTGTCCCTTTTTCCTTTAAAGTTCCTTAAATATTTTTTACGATCCGTCCAAATTCCACTTGACTTCTTTGCCATTCTATGTAAGAATATGACGAGG
>CAUCBQ010000179.1 GCA_958441075.1 uncultured Clostridiaceae bacterium
TAAGAATATCAAGGACAGTGGCAAATACGATGAGATTTTAAATACTTATATCTCTAAATAATGACAAATAAGGTGATGATGAAATGGCTGTAATAGACGTACTGATTAAATATTTTCCGTCCTTTAACGTTGCACTGGGCGAAACCCTGAAGCTTACGGCAGTATCTTTGTTTTTTGCTACGATACTGGGTGTAATCTTCGGCTTGTTTAAAGTTTCCGGCATAAAGCCTTTAAAGGTAATTGCCAATATTTACATTGACATTATCCGCGGTACCCCTCTGATGGTTCAGACTATGATTATTTTCTATGGTCTCAGCCAGGTGCTGCGTCCTTATGGCTTTAGCTGGGGCGCCATCGGTGGGAATTTTACGGCAGGCGCCGTGACTTTAAGTCTCAATGCAGGCGCATATATGGCAGAGATTATCCGTGGCGGTATTGAAGCCATTGACAAAGGGCAGATGGAAGCGGCCCGCAGTCTGGGACTTCCTTATGGAAAGGCTATGAGCAAGATCATTCTTCCCCAGGCATTCCGCACCATGATGCCCTCCATCATCAATCAGTTTATTATTTCCATGAAGGATACCTCCTTGATTTCTATAATCGGAATCCGGGAGCTGACTCAGAACGGTAAGATTATTGCCGCCAACTCGGCTTCTCTGGTTATGGCTATCTGGGTGGCAGTTGCCCTGTATTACCTGGTGATCTGCACCATCCTTTCCAGGATTGCAGTGATAGTAGAAAGGAAGGTATCTTATGGAAAACAGTAAAATTTCCGTTACGCATTTAAAAAAGAATTTTGGAAAGCTGGAGGTTTTAAAGGGAATCAGCCTGGAGGTGAAGGAGGGAGAGGTTGTCTGCCTCATTGGTCCTTCTGGTTCTGGAAAGAGTACCTTTCTGCGGTGCTTAAACCGCCTGGAAAAGATTACAGCAGGCGAGGTAATCGTAGACGGCCATCCCATCTCAGATCCGAATGTGAATATTAATAAGGTTCGGGAAAACATCGGTATGGTATTCCAGCATTTTAATCTGTTTCCCCATCTGACTGTTTTGGATAACATTACGCTGGCTCCTACTGAGCTGAAGATTATGGATAAGAAGGCAGCAGAGGAAAAGGCCAGAGATCTTCTTTCCCGGGTAGGGCTGGCAGATAAAGCGGATGCTTATCCGGCTCAGCTTTCCGGCGGACAGAAGCAGAGGGTAGCTATTGCACGTTCTCTGGCAATGAATCCGGATATTATGCTGTTTGACGAGCCAACCAGCGCCCTTGACCCGGAAATGGTGGGAGAGGTGCTGGAGGTTATGAAACAGCTGGCAGCAGAGGGAATGACCATGGTTGTTGTAACCCATGAGATGGGCTTTGCCAGAGAGGTTGCCGATCGGGTAATCTTCATGGACGGTGGTTATATTGTGGAGGAAGGAACTCCAGAGGAAATTTTTTCTCATCCAAAGGAAGAGAGAACCATCAGCTTCTTAAATAAAGTTTTATAATCAAAAAACCTGCGTGATCCGATATCTTTCGGATTCCGCAGGTTTTTTCTGTTACAGGAAAGTGCTGTGACGGAACAGGGAATTTTTATAAAATAAAACATATGTTCGAACTTTTTTTAAAGGAAGGCTTGCAATTTGCCTGGCATTTTGTTTATAATAGCATGGGATTACAGGAAATAATGGAGGAATATCATGGCAAAGACACAATATAATGCAGACAGTATTACCGTGCTGGAAGGATTGGAGGCAGTCCGCAAGCGGCCCGGCATGTATATCGGAGGCGTAGGCACCAAGGGACTGAACCATCTGATCTATGAGATCGTAGATAATGCGGTGGATGAGCACCTGGCCGGATACTGCAGCCAGATCTGGGTAACGCTGGAGGCGGACGGTTCCTGCACCGTAAGGGACAGTGGTCGTGGCATTCCTGTTGAAATGCATAAAAAGGGTGTATCTGCAGAGCGAATTGTTCTTTCTACGCTTCATGCAGGAGGTAAATTTGACAATGACGCCTACAAAACAAGCGGAGGACTTCATGGCGTAGGTTCTTCTGTGGTGAACGCTTTATCTGCCCGGATGGATGTGAAGGTTTATAAAAACGGTTATATTCATCACGATGCCTATGAAAGGGGGATTCCGGTAATTTCCCTGGAAAATGGCCTTCTTCCTACTCTGGGAAGGACAAAGGAGACTGGAACAGAGATTAATTTTCTTCCGGACGGAGAAATTTTTGAAAAGACACGGTTTAAGGCAGACTGGCTGAAAAGCCGTCTTCACGAAACAGCATATCTGAATCCGAATCTGACAATTTTCTATGAGAATCATCGGACAGGAGAGGATGAAACCATTACATATCATGAGCCGGAGGGAATTATTGCCTATGTGAAGGAATTGAACTCAGGAAAAACACCGGTTCATGAGCCCATTTATTTTAGAGGAGAGGTTGACCGGGTAGAGGTAGAGGCGGCCATCCAGTTTGTAGATACCTTTGAGGAAAATATTCTGGGCTTCTGCAATAACATTTTCACCCAGGAGGGCGGCACCCATCTGGCCGGTTTTAAGACACGCTTTACGGCAATGATCAATTCCTATGCCAGAGAGCTTGGTATTTTAAAGGAGAAGGACCCCAATTTTACAGGAGCGGATACACGAAACGGCATGACGGCGGTAATCGCAGTGAAGCATCCGGACCCTATTTTTGAGGGGCAGACCAAGACAAAGCTGGCAAGTGCAGATGCCACCAAGGCGGTATTTACTGTGGCAGGGGATGAGCTGCAGCTGTATTTTGACCGGAATGTAGAAGTATTAAAGGGCGTTATCGGCTGCGCGGAGAAGTCTGCAAAGATCCGCCGTGCAGAGGAAAAGGCCAAAACAAATATGCTTACCAAATCCCGTTTTTCCTTTGACAGCAACGGAAAACTTGCAAACTGCGAGAGTCGGGACGCCTCTAAATGCGAGATATTCATCGTAGAGGGAGATTCCGCCGGCGGCTCTGCCAAAACAGCCAGAAACCGGCAGTATCAGGCTATTCTTCCTATCCGTGGAAAGATTTTAAATGTAGAAAAAGCTTCTATGGATAAGGTACTGGCAAATGCGGAGATCAAAACCATGATCAATTCCTTTGGCTGCGGTTTTTCAGAAGGGTATGGAAATGACTTTGACATCACAAAGCTGCGCTACGACAAGATTATTCTCATGACTGATGCGGATGTGGACGGAAGCCATATTGATACGCTGCTTCTCACCTTTTTGTACCGGTTTATGCCGGAGCTGATATACGACGGCCATGTATATATTGCCATGCCGCCGCTGTTTAAGGTGATTCCCAAAAAGGGGGAGGAACAGTATCTGTATGATGAAAAGGAACTGGAACGCTACCGAAGGACGCATAAAGGTGAGTTTACTCTGCAGCGCTATAAGGGCCTTGGTGAAATGGATGCAGAACAGCTTTGGGAAACCACTCTGGACCCGGAGCGCCGGGTATTGAAACGGGTGGAGATTGAGGACGCAAGACTGGCTTCTGAGGTAACGGAGATGCTGATGGGCAGCGAGGTAGGTCCCCGCCGTCAGTTTATCTATGAGCATGCCGACGAGGCTCAGATCGACGCATAACAGGAGAGGACAAAATGGCAGAAAAGATATTACGGACAGAATACAGCGAGGAAATGCAGCGCAGCTACATGAATTATTCCATGAGCGTCATTACTGCAAGAGCAATTCCTGATGCCAGAGACGGATTAAAGCCCGTTCAGCGCCGGGTGCTTTATGATATGAGCCAGCTGCGTCTGGATCACGATAAGCCGCACAGGAAATCCGCCCGTATCGTAGGCGATACTATGGGTAAATACCATCCCCACGGAGACAGCTCCATTTACGATACCCTGGTGGTCATGAGTCAGGAGTTTAAAAAGGGGATGGCTCTGGTAGACGGTCATGGAAATTT
>CAUCBQ010000180.1 GCA_958441075.1 uncultured Clostridiaceae bacterium
GGGCCGGCATCAATAACCTTTGCATGTTCCGGCACTGGAACGTCTGCTCCGACAGCAAGGATTTTTCCGCCCTCAATCAGGATCACCCCGTCTTTTACAATCCCCTGGGTTATGGTATTGATGGTACCTGCTTTTATGGCGATCATACACATTCCCTCCCCATCTGATATTCGATCACTCCGTCAATCATGGTCATTTTGCACCGTGTCAGGCTGCTTAACGGATTCCCGTCAAAGACAGCCAGATCAGCATCCTTTCCTGCTTCAATGGAACCGATGCGGTGTTCCAGTTTGAGAACCTCAGCCGGATAAATCGTAAGACCTTTCAATGTATCTTCCTGAGAAAGCCCTCTCCTTGTCAGGAGCCCGGCTTCCACCGGCAGCCATTCCGTACCGCTTGAGGTATCCGCGGTAAGGCAAACCTTAATCCCCTCTGCTGCCAGAATACCGGCATTTTCCAGCTTGAGTCCCCACACTTCCTGTTTGACGGGTTCCAGAAGCAAAGGGCCAACAATACAGTAAAGCTGGTTTTCTTTTATTACATCCTTCACCAGGTACCCTTCTGTTGCATGTTCCAGGGTAAAATCCAGGTGAAATTCTTTTCCAATCCGGATTGCTGTCACAATATCATCTGCACGGTGGCAGTGGATCCTGACTCTCTGCTCTCCCCTTACGGCTTTCACAAGGGAATCCAGTTTGAAATCCCGTTTCGGAAGCTGAGAGGGATCCTTCTTCCCCTGTTCCAGCTTTTCCGCATAGATCTGGGCCCGGCGGAGAGTTCCCCTTAACATGGCCGCCGTCGCCATTCTTGTCCATGGGGCTTTTTTCTGTTCCTGCCCATAAAAACGCTTCGGGTTTTCTCCCAGCGCCATTTTCATGGCTTCTGTTCCCGGTATCACCATTTCCTCTGCCGTATGGCCGCGAAGCTTCATAGCAATGCCAGTGCCTCCGATCACATTGGCGGAACCAGGCCCCGTATAAACGGTTGTAAAGCCGGCTGCCCTGGCCTTTGCAATGGCCGGATCATCCGGATAAATGGCATCCAGAGCCCGTACCTGCGGGGTAATCGGATCGGAGCCCTCATTTCCGTCTACCTGGAGCCCCGGCATTGTTTTGGGTTCTCCGAAAGTGGAGATATGCGTGTGGCAGTCGATGAGACCAGGCATTACGACACCGCCCTGGACATCAATGATCTCCGTTCCCTCCGGCAAAGGAAGATCTCTTCCAACGGCTTTTATCTTCCCTGCCTCAATCAGGATACATCCATTTTCAATCGTCCCCTGAGTTACTGTTACAATGGTTCCATGAATAATCGCCTTCATCTGATCCGACCTTTCTTTCAAAATCTTCCGTATATAATCACGAACTTTGAATTGATATCTATAAAATACCAAATATTTTTCTGATTTCAACAAAATTTCAAATTCTTGTGCGGCCTAAAACTTCTATTTTGTCGATTTTTCTCGTTTGGGTTGCAATTATCCCAAAAATATCTTATTATTAACAATAATATCCCAATATTTCTCATGGAGGCATGATATGAAACCCAAAATACTTCTAATCTATATTGATCAGTCTGCAAAACTTGGGATTTTTCCTTACCTTTCGACGATTTTCCATTCTTATCTGGATTTTGACTGTCTATTATTCGATCAGGTAGATCCCGAAAAAATATCCGACTATCAGATGATTCTTTTTTCCTCAGAGCTTTGCCGGACGCTGGTATATGAAAAACTGCGCCATCTCCAGATCCCTATGTACCAGTGCCGTCGGGAACTCAATTACACCTATCTGCATAAAATCCTGGAAATTCCTTCCGGTGCATCGGTTTGCATCGTCAATGACCGCAAAAAGAACTGTGAAGCCATAAAAAACAGTCTGCTGTCCCTCGGGTTTTCCCACTACAAATACTGTATTTATTATCCGGGCGGCCCCTCTGTCGATGCAGACGTCCAGTATGCCATCACGCCCGGAGAGGCCAGATTTTCACCTCCCGGGATTAAATATATCGTTGATATCGGGAATCGGAACGTCGATATTGCCACGCTCTGCCACATTGTTTCTGTATTCCAATTACCGGAAACCATCCTTAACCAGATTACGTCCAATTTTGCCGGCTACATCGGAAATTTCATGCGGATTATCACGGCACAGATGGAAAAGCTTACGGCCCGCTCTTATGACAGCAATAAGCTGTTGGACTATCTTGATTTCGGCATATGCATTTCCGAGACAGATGGGACTGTTTTTCAGGTGAATCCTGCATTTTGCAGGCTTTTCTGCATGGAAAAATCGGCTATGTCAGGCAGATACCTAACGGATATTTTCAGAGAATGGGGATATTTTTTAAGAATAGAAGAAATGACTGACGGAGCTCCGATTTTGATTCAGAACGAGAAAAAGGAATTGATTGATTTCTATTTTTCAAGAAGTTATGTTTCCTCTTTTCAGGAAACCAAATACCTCTTTTTTGCAGTACCGCATCAGGCTGCAAAACCCTTAAATGAGCCTGCCTCTCTGATTCAGAAAAAACAGCCCTCCGCCATATCGGAGTACGATTCCTCCGTTCTGCGAATGCTGGAAAAAAGTGCGGTTTTTTCGGAGATTCTGGAGCGTGTCCGGATTTTCTCAGAAGCAGGCCTGCCGATCCTCTTTCTCGGGGATGCCGGTCTTTTTCAGCTTACATTGGCTCATTATGTTCACGCGTCTTCCTGTTCTTCAGGAAAATTTATCTACCTGAATGCGGGGGACAGTTCTGCCCTTTTTGATCCTCATGCTCTCCAGATGCAGTCAGGAGAAACTGGCTGTACTGTTTTCGTTGACAATCTGGAAGCAGCATCTCTGCCCTTCCATTATGCGCTATGTTCTTATTTGAAAAACCGAAGTCAGAATACCCCCCCCCGCAAAAAATTGTATGTTCCGCTTCGGAAACGCTTGACAGTCTGATCGCCTCCGGCCAGTTCCTAAAAGAGCTTTTTTATCAGTTGAATCCACTGACCCTGCGCCTTCCCGGACTCAAAACGCTGAAGCATGAAATTCCGGCCTTTTTCCGATTCTATTTTGAAAACATGGTTTCCGATACCGGCGGCTCCCTGGAGGACTTCTTTTCTCCGCAGCTTCTTGTTTTTCTTCAATCTTATGATTATCCGGGGAATTTTCAGGAGATGGAGAACTTGTTTCGATATTTCTCCTGCATATACAAAGGGAAAAAGCTGTCTCTGGACAGTCTGCCGCCGTATATCCGCTATGTTCCTGGTGAAGACGGCGCAGTGCTTTCCTTCCGGGAAAAGGAAGTCCTGTCTCTCATCCGTTCCCACCCTCACTGCGGCCGCAACCGGATCTCCGTCCTGCTATCCGAGTCCGGCCACGCCCTCACTGCCCACCAGATCCGCTCCATCCTGACAAAGCTCTCCGACGACGGATACATCGAAATCCTGAAGACAAAACAGGGCTGCCGGATCACGGAGCTTGGGGAGTATATTCTTTCTAAGGCTGGGTTTGCATAGCCGCGGAGGTCAACTTTCCCAGTACGAAAAAGCGGGCACGATATTTCTATATCATGCCCGTTTACTTACTTATCTTCTGTATTTTCCGGAAGCCGTTTTATCTGCTCAGCTTCAGCGAGTACCCTCAGCTGATACTGTGCGATCTGCTGAAGCATCTCAAAGCGTTCCTTTTTGCTGTACCCCTGTTTGATGAGTTCCGCATTATGTGTCTCTAAATTGGAGAGAACCGTTAACTCCGGAATCGAGGCATAGTCTCGAATATTGCGGTTTTTAGCCAGCTCCGGATTTGCTTCACGCCATGCTTTTGCTGTACAGCCAAAAAGAACCACATTCATACTGGCTGACGGAAGAAAAATTATTTTTTTCATTGTCCTCTTGACGGGTAGCACACCAATATCGTCCAGCCTGGACATAAAGTC
>CAUCBQ010000181.1 GCA_958441075.1 uncultured Clostridiaceae bacterium
GCTTTCCTACCACATCGCCAATCTTCTGCGGATCAATGGTGATCTGCTTGATCTTGGGAGCGTATGGGCTTAAATGCTTTCTCGGCTCAGAAATGACAGGCTTCATCACCTCATCCAGAATGTACATTCTGGCCTGTCTTGTTCTGGCAATAGCTTCCTCGATAATAGGACGTGTAAGGCCATGGATTTTGATATCCATCTGGATCGCCGTGATACCGTTCTTTGTACCGCCTACCTTGAAATCCATATCGCCGAAGAAATCTTCCAGACCCTGAATATCCGTGAGAACGATATAATCATCATCTGTCTCCCCTGTTACCAGACCACAGGAAATACCGGCTACCATTTCCTTAATCGGCACACCTGCTGCCATCAAGGACAGAGTGGAGGCACAGATACTTGCCTGAGAAGTGGAACCGTTGGATTCCATGGTCTCAGATACAGTACGGATTGCGTATGGGAACTCCTCCTCGCTTGGAAGAACGGGAACCAGCGCTCTCTCAGCCAGAGCACCATGTCCGATCTCTCTTCTGCCCGGTCCTCTGCTTGGCTTTGTCTCACCTACGGAGAAGGACGGGAAGTTATAGTGATGCATATAGCGCTTGCTTGTCTCATTTACGTCCATTCCGTCAATCTTCTGAGCCTCAGATAAAGGCGCCAGGGTGCAGGCATTTAAAATCTGGGTCTGACCGCGGGTGAACATACCGGAGCCGTGTACTCTGGGCAGAAGATCAACCTCAGCTGCCAGAGGACGGATCTGATCGATGGCACGGCCGTCCGGACGCTTGTGATCCTTTAAGATCATCTTGCGGACTGTCTTTTTCTCATACTGATAAATGGCATCTCCTACTAAAGGCAGCCACTCTTCATTTTCTGCAAATGCCTCTTCCAGACGGGCTGTGATGGCATCCATGTTTTTATCACGAGTCTGCTTATCGTCGGTAAATACAGCTTCTTCCATCTCCTGCGGGGGAACCAGTTCACGGATCGCAGCAAAAAGCTCCTCCGGTACGGCACAGCTCTCATAGGTATGCTTTTCCTTACCGCACTCTGCCACAATGGTATCAATAAAGCGGATGATCTCCTGATTTACCTCATGAGCCTTGAAAATAGCGTCAATCACAGTCTGCTCGGGAACCTCATTTGCGCCGGCCTCGATCATGATTACCTTTTCTCTGGTAGAAGCTACGGTAAGAGCCAGATCGGATACACGCTTCTGATCCGCTGTGGGGTTGATAATAAATTCACCGCCGATTAAGCCTACCTGAGTGGTTGCGCAGGGGCCGTCAAAGGGGATGTCAGAAATGCAGGTTGCAATCGCAGAACCCAGCATTGCAGTCAGTTCAGGGCTGCAGTCCGGATCTACAGACATAACTACATTGTCCAGAGTTACATCATTGCGGTAGTCCTTTGGAAACAGAGGACGCATGGGACGGTCGATCACGCGAGAGGTCAGAATGGCATTTTCAGAAGCCTTTCCCTCTCTCTTATTAAATCCGCCCGGAATTTTGCCTACTGCGTAAAGC
The DNA here is from genome assembly GCA_958441075.1 of uncultured Clostridiaceae bacterium. Classification (GTDB taxonomy): domain Bacteria; phylum Bacillota; class Clostridia; order Lachnospirales; family Lachnospiraceae; genus Enterocloster. Next base: position 1,527 of record CAUCBQ010000181.1, read on the forward strand.
TTCTCCTCATATTCTACACTTAAAGGGAAGAAATCAATGCCCTCTCTGGGCTTGGAGGATGCAGTTGCGGTAGAAAGAACAACGGTATCGCCATAATGCATAAATGCAGCGCCGTTTGCCTGAGCTGCCACCCTGCCGATCTCTACGGTCAGCTTACGGCCAGCCAGGTCCATACTGAAACTTTTAAACATGGTTTGTCTCCTTTTCTTAATTAATAGCACCACCAGTTCCCGGCACAGGTGCAGAAAGACGCCGAAACTACTGATCTGGGCCAAGAAAATCCTTGGAACACATCAGCGGTCCCGGAGTGAACCTTCTGCGGCCATCCCTGCGCCCCGGTGTAAAACAGGGTGGAACTTGCGCTCCACCCTGGTGTTTCCTGAATTACTTTCTGATGCCCAGCTTCTCGATCAGTGCACGATAGCCTTCCAGATCAGTCTTCTTTAAGTAGTCCAGAAGACCTCTTCTCTGACCAACCATCATCAGCAGACCGCGTCTGGAATGATGATCCTTTGGATTCTGCTGCAGATGAGCTGTCAGCTCTGTGATTCTCTCTGTGAGGATTGCGATCTGAACCTCTGGTGAACCTGTGTCTCCAGCCTTACGGCCGTACTCTGCGATAATCTGTGCCTTCTTTTCCTTAGAAATCATGGTAATTTCCTCCTGTTAAAATAATTTTACTGAATCTCACCGTAAACCAGGCTGCCGGCTGGAGTCACCGGACAACGGGGCATCGGCGTCTGTTCATACCGATTTAGTATAGCATAGGGTACGGGGATTGTAAACTGTTTTTTATTTGAAATTTTCCCTAAAATGTATCAATTCAGCCATGCATCTTCTTGCCCGCTGTAAGCGCGCAAGAAACGTCGGGCGTCCGCCCTATGAAGATTCAGACAGAAAAATTCTTATGAAAACAAGCTTTCAACGCTTTTTTCTGTCTGAATCTTCGCATGGCTGAACTGTTACCCTGAAATACTCCGCTGCAGCCTCTTTATCCCTGCTGATCTGTTCCTTCAGTTCTTCAAGGGAAGCAAATTTTTTTTCTCCTCTGATAAAATCCAGAAGCTGCACCTCAATGGTGCTTCCATAAATATCCCGGTCCAGTCCCATGATATAGGTCTCGGCCCCGGGAGGATTGTCGCCCTTTACAGTAGGCTTTTCCCCAATATTGGTAACTCCCTGATAAAAAATACCATCTACCAAAACCCTTGAGACGTAAACGCCATATCTGGGCAGACGCTTTATAGCCGGGGGAATCAAATTTGCTGTGGGAAAACCCAGAACAGAGCCTCCAATGTGATTCCCGTGAACCACTCTCCCATGAATAGCATAGGGTTCTCCCAAAAGCTCATTGGCCTTGGCTACATTTCCCCGGTCCAGCTCCTCTCTGATATAGGTGCTGCTTATATCCCTGTGCCTGTCTTCATCCTGTTCCTTTTCTATAACATAAAGACTGTAGCCACAGGGCCCTGCCAGACTTCTGAGAAGCTCTGTATTTCCTGCTCCTCTGTAACCGAAGCTGCAGTCCGGCCCTACTACAATGGCAGCTGCCTTCATTCGGCCTGCCAGAATCTGTACTGCAAAGTCCTCCGGGTCCATACGGCGCACCTGATCATTAAAAGGATATTCCACCAGATAGTCAATATCCATCTTTTCCATGTTCCGGCGGCGTTCCAGGCTGGTAGTGATAACCGTTTCCGGCTCGCCCTTCATCACAGCAGCAGGCGCAATGGAAAAGGTAAAAATTGCTGTGGCCCAGCCGGTTTTTTCCTTCAGCTCCTTCATGGTGCATAAAAGCTTCTGATGGCCCCTGTGCCTGCCGTCAAACTTTCCCAGAGTTACAATCGTAGGTTCTGTAATCTGAAACTCTGTGGTATCTGCGATGTATTTCATGGTCTGACTGCCCCCTTAAAAGTATCCGGCTCCAGATCGAACATTTTCCACGGCTTCCACCAGTGCTTTTCCTCCTGATACTGGTATACCCCCTTAAATCTGCCTTCACTGTTGTAAAACCGGAACCGCTCCCCGTCTTTCCATTCTCCAGTCACGCCGGACCGCAGAAAATCCAGGTGCTGCTTAAAACAGGGATTTCCGTTTTTCAGATTTTTATCCCCCTCCGGAAGGGTATAGACAGCCGGATATGCCCCAAGAGCCTCCTCTACGGTATAAATCCTGCTCTCCAGACTGTTTTCATCTCTCAGCGCTTCAATCTCATCCAGCTTCAGGCTGTCCTCTGCCGCGAAACGGTCCACCCTTGTCCGCAAAAGATGCTCCATACATCCCCCTACGCCCAATTTTCTGCCGATATCGTCGCACAGAGTCCGTATGTAAGTGCCTTTCGAACAGGTAACGCGGATAG
>CAUCBQ010000182.1 GCA_958441075.1 uncultured Clostridiaceae bacterium
AACCGGAGACTCCTCCTTCAGATTTCTTGTCAGGGCATGTTTTGCCATAAGAGCACATTTTTCAAACGTACCTCCAATTCCCACACCGATCACCATAGGCGGGCAGGCATTGGGGCCTGCATCTCTTACAGCCGTTAAAATAGCCTCCTTTACCCCCTCAATTCCATCTGCCGGCTTCAGCATAAATACACGGCTCATATTTTCGCTCCCGAATCCTTTGGGTGCCAGAGTGATTTCAACCTGATCCCCCTCTGTAATTTCATAATGAATAACAGCTGGAGTATTGTCCTTTGTATTTTCCCGATAAATTGGATCATTAACTACAGATTTTCTGAGAAATCCATTGACATAGCCATTGCGCACACCCTCATTGATAGCTTCTGTCAGACTTCCGCCTTCAAAATGGACATCCTGCCCTGCTTTTACAAAAACCACAGCCATTCCGGTATCCTGGCAAATAGGAATCATCTCATCTCCGGCAATCTGAAGATTTTCCTGGAGCTGGCTGAGAATCTGACGGCCAAGGGGAGATTTCTCATTCTCTGCCGCACATCCCAGGCACTCCTTCATATCTTCTGACAAAAAATGATTGGCTTCTATGCACATTTCCTCAATGGCTTTGGAAATTACACCTGTATCAATGGTTCTTAACATATATTTTCCCTCCGAAATTCCCCTTTATGATTTCTTTTTTTATTCCTGTCTGCAAATCTGCTTCTACCAGAAACAGCCCGGCAAAACCGGGCTGTTTTGATGCGTGCCTGGCCGTCTCAGAAAGTCAGCCGTATATCAAAATTGATTATTCGTTTTCTATACTGTTTTCCTCCGGCTCTTCCTCCAGATGCAGCTCCTCAATACCGTCTCCCTCTGATTTCTTTCCGTCATCTCTTACCTTGGCAATGCTGGCCACGCGAATATCAGAATCCTGATCCACGTTCATAAGCTTTACGCCAGAGGTATTTCTTCCGATTACGGAAATATCATCTACGGAAATCCGGATCACAACGCCTTCTGTTGTAATCATCATAATATCATGATCATCATGAACCAGCTTGGCACCGATCAGATCTCCTGTTTTTTCCGTGATCCGATAGCAGAGTACGCCCTTTCCGCCCCTGTTCTGAGCCGTAAACTCCTCAATCGGAGTCCGCTTGCCCATTCCATAGGCAGAAACAACCAGAAGACTTTCTCCCTGCGTATGCATCTGCATCGCAACAACCTGATCGTCTTCGTTCAGCTTCATACCGATCACGCCCATCGATACGCGGCCGGTTACGCGAACGTCGGTTTCATGGAAACGGATACACTGCCCCTTTTGCGTTACCAGGAAAATATCCTTGGTATCGTCTGTTACCTTTACCTCGATCAGTTCATCATTTTCACGCAGCACAATAGCCTGAAGTCCGTTTTTGCGGACATTTCCATATTCCCTTAGTGGTGTTTTCTTCACCATTCCGTCCTTAGTTGCCATAAACAGATAATCTGACTCCTGATATTCCTTCATAGGAATAATAGCCGTGATCTTCTCACCCGGCTGCAGCTGAATCAGATTCACAATTGCCGTTCCTCTGGCTGTGCGGCTTCCTTCCGGAATTGCATAAGCCTTCAGACGGTATACCCGTCCCTTGTTAGTAAAGAACATGATATAATTATGGGTCTTTGTCAGGATCAGATCTTCAATGTAATCCTCATCAATGGTCTGCATTCCTTTAATTCCCTTGCCGCCCCGGTTCTGGCTCTTAAAATTGTCTACGCTCATTCTCTTAATGTAGCCCAGCTTTGTCATTGCCACAATGGTATTTTCATTGGGAATCAGATCCTCCATGGACATATCAAATTCGTCAAATCCGATCGATGTTTTTCTGTCATCTCCGTATTTTCCGGAAATCACTGTGATCTCTTCTTTAATCACGCCCAGAAGCTTCTTCTCATCTGCCAGAATTGCCTTTAACTCGCTGATCTTTTCCATCAGCTCCTGATATTCATTTTCCAGCTTCTCCCGTTCCAGACCTGTCAGAGCCCGCAGACGCATATCTACGATTGCCTGAGCCTGAGCATCGCTCAGACCAAACCGTTCTGTCAGCTGAAGCTTTGCAGACTGCACATTGGCAGATCCGCGGATAATCCGGATAACCTCGTCAATATGATCCAGTGCGATCAGCAGGCCTTCCAAAATATGCGCCCGCTCCTCTGCCTTATTCAAATCATATCTGGTTCTTCTTGTAACAACCTCTTCCTGATGCTTCAGATAATATTTCAGCATATCCAGAAGATTGAGGATCTTCGGCTCATTATTTACAAGAGCCAGCATAATCACGCCAAAGGTATCCTGAAGCTGCGTATGCTTTAACAGCTGGTTCAGAACCACATTGGCATTTACATCGCGGCGCAGCTCAATTACAATCCGCATACCCTGGCGATCCGATTCATCTCTCAGATCGGTAATTCCGTCTACCCGCTTCTCCTTTACCAGATCTGCTATTTTTTCGATCAGGCGCGCCTTGTTTACCAGATAAGGAAGCTCTGTCACAATGATTCTGCTCTTTCCGTTGGGAAGAGTCTCAATATCAGACACAGCCCGCACACGGATTTTTCCGCGACCGGTCCTGTATGCCTCGTCAATGCCCGCCTTTCCAAGAATTGTTGCTCCTGTGGGGAAATCCGGCCCCTTTACAATGTCAAGAATCTCCTCCATTGTAGTTTCACGGTCTTCCTCAATCCGGTTATCGATGATTTTTACCACAGCGCTGATAACCTCACGCAGATTGTGAGGCGGAATATTTGTGGCCATACCAACGGCAATTCCGGTAGTTCCATTTACCAAAAGGTTTGGGAAACGGGAAGGAAGAACGGTAGGCTCCTTCTCTGTCTCATCAAAGTTTGGAGCAAAATCTACGGTATCCTTGTTAATGTCTGCAAGCATTTCCATGGAAATCTTACTCAGTCTTGCCTCTGTATAACGCATGGCTGCAGCGCCGTCTCCGTCTACAGAACCGAAGTTTCCATGGCCGTCTACCAGCGGATACCGGGTAGACCATTCCTGAGCCATATTGACCAGGGCTCCGTAAATAGAGCTGTCTCCATGGGGATGGTATTTACCCATGGTATCGCCCACAATACGGGCGCACTTCCGGTGAGGCTTATCCGGTCCGTTGTTCAGCTCGATCATAGAAAACAGCACTCTTCTCTGAACAGGCTTTAAGCCATCGCGCACATCAGGAAGCGCCCGGGCGGCAATTACGCTCATGGCATAATCGATATATGATTTTTCCATGGTTGACTTCAAATCAATATCGTGAACTTTATCAAAAATATTTGGTTCCATAATTTTCTCCTTACAATCAGATGTCCAGATTCTGTACGTATTTTGCGTTGGCCTCAATAAATTCACGCCGCGGCTCTACCTGATCCCCCATCAGGGTTGTAAAGGTCAGATCCAACTCTGATGCCACATCATCATTCATATTTACGCGAAGCAGAATCCGACGCTCCGGATCCATGGTCGTCTCCCAAAGCTGCTCTGCATCCATTTCACCCAGACCCTTGTACCGCTGAATTTTATTATTGGTGTCGCGGCCTACCTCTTTCAGGATCTGATTCAGCTCCTCATCACTGTAGGCATACCAGATCTTTTTATTTTTCTCCAGCTTATATAAAGGCGGCTGCGCCAGATAAACATGTCCCTGACGGATCAGCTCCGGCATAAACCGGTATAAGAAGGTCAGCATCAGAGTACTGATATGGGCGCCGTCTACATCCGCATCTGTCATAATAATAATCTTATGGTAGCGGAGCTTGGAAATATCAAAATCCTCATGAATTCCTGTTCCAAACGCCGTGATCATAG
>CAUCBQ010000183.1 GCA_958441075.1 uncultured Clostridiaceae bacterium
GTATTTGGGGAAACTACAGAGTTTTTAGGTGGCGAACACATTCTTGCCAGAAGAGCTGTAGGCGGTGAGAACGGTCCTGTGGGCCAGAAGATATATGAGATTGTAGACCGGATGGAAAAGCGGGCTAAGTCCGTAGGAGAGGATATGAGAGGCGGACAGCCTACTCCGGGCAATATTGCCGGCGGACTTTCCAGTATTGAGGAAAAGAGCCTGGGAGCAATTGTTAAATCCGGTCACCGTCCGATTCAGGGTGTACTTGAATACTGCGACCGTGTAGACGGTCAGAAGGGCCTGTGGATTAAGGATGCTCCGGGAAGAGAACCTGAGATTCTTACGGGAATGGCAGCGACCGGCGCCCAGTTCATGATGTTCTCCACCGGAAGAGGAGCGCCTCAGGGCTTCCCGTCTATGCCTGTTATTAAGGTCTGCGGCAATCCCCATACCTATGAGAGAATGCAGCATGACATGGATCTGAACGCAGGACGTATTATTCAGGGGGAAAAGACCATTGAAGAAGTCGGGGAAGAGGCATTCCGGCTGATGCTGGATGTGCTTTCCGGCAAGATGACAAAGAATGAGGCTCTGGGATATTACGGTTCTATGGATATTTTCTGTCTGGGTCCGGTAATCTGATGTTTGGGGTTTAATAATGTGAGGGGGTAATTATTTATGCTGAATCCTGTATTAGCAATGGCAATTGGTATCGTTGTGATGATGGTACTGATTATTTTCACAAAAATGCATGCATTTCCGTCGCTGATTATTTCCGCAATCCTGATTGCGGTGCTTGCAATGCCTTTTGGCCCGGAGGGCGCTACAGTTGCAACTCTGTCCGAATGTATAAGTACCGTAACCAAGGGCTTTGGAAATACCATGGCAAGTATCGGCGTCGTAATCGGCTTTGGCTGTATCATGGGAATTTTTCTGGAGAAGAGCGGCGCTGCCAAGCGTATGGCTCTGACAATCCTTAAAATGGTCGGCGTAAAGAACTGCGATGTGGTTCTTGGACTTACTGGCTTCGTAGTTTCCATTCCCGTATTCTGCGATTCCGGTTTCGTTATCCTGTCCTCTCTGGCAAAAGAGTTTTCCCGCCTTACCAAGAAATCCATGGTATGGCTGGGCGGCATTCTTGGTATGGGACTTTACATTACCCACTTCATGGTTCCGCCTACACCGGGTCCTCTGGCAGTCGTAGGAACCTTCCAGGAAAATGGCTATAACCTGGATCTGGGAATGTATATCATCTACGGCATTCTCATTTCCGTTCCGCTGTTTATATTCTCCGTATTCCTGTTCCGTTATTTTGGAAAGAAATACCCGGATCTGGTTGTGCCTTATGAGATCGACCGTTCCAAGTACAGTGAGAGCCAGTTAAAGGTTCTTGACCGCATTCAGGAAAAACAGAGCCGCAATGAAGATCTTGTAACCTCTGATTTCGCAGATCTTCTGGCAGCAGAGAAGCTTCCAAGCGCATTTTTATCATTTGCTACGTTATTAGTTCCCATCGTGCTGATCTTTGCCAATACTCTGGTAGGACAGATCGGGTCACTTCAGGGAACGGTATTTGCAGAGTGGGTGAAATTCCTTGGACAGCCGGTTATGGCGCTGTTTATCTCCCTTTGCATGGGCGCTTTCCTTCTGTGTGCAGAGTATGACCGCAAGACCTGTGTGGATCTGATGCAGGAAGCCTGCCGCGATGCAGGACCTATCGTGTTCATCACAGCAGCAGGCGGTGCTCTCGGCGCAGTAATCAATGCAACAGGAGCAGCAAAGATGATGGCAGACGCTATTGTTGCAGCAGGCGTTCCTGGCATTCTGGTACCTATTATTATCGGTGTGATTATGCGTTTCCCACAGGGCTCCGGAACCACAGCTATGATTACCGGCTCCGCAATTATTGCCCCCATGATCAGCACACTGAATATCAATCCGTATCTTGCAGCACTGTCTCTCTGTCTGACGACTATGTGCCCAAGCTACTTAAATGACTCTTATTTCCATGTTGTAACCAACTTCTCCGGTATGGATATCAAGACCAGCTTAAAAACCTGGACCATGGGATCTATTCTGGTTCCTGCATTTGGTTCCCTTATTTTCTGTATCCTGTCCATGTTTATCCATTAATGGAAAATGGATCACAATATGATATGAAGTGAAAAAAAGAGCTGTTTCCCCTGGGAGACGGCTCTTTTTGAAAGTGGTGCATATCCGGCGCCGGGGCAGTCTATTCCTGCTCTGTCTGATCCAGATATGCGATAATCGTATCCTTTGCAAGAAGCAGATGCTGCCGGTTGATGCGGTCTGCTTCTTTGACATTTCCAGACAGCAGGTTCTGGATGGTCTGGGTATGTTCTGTAAGGGAATCGTCGAAGCGCTTCCGGCTTTTTAAGGAATAGGTTCGGAATCTCTGGACCATGGCGTAAACCCGGTCATAGGTACTGATTACCAGGTCATTTCCGCTCAGCTGGATCAAAAGCTGGTGAAGAAGGGTATCCTCTTCTACATAGCGCTGTATATCGTTCTGACTGTGGTAGGTTTTTAAGCGTTCCATGCAGTCGTTGAGCTCATGGTGCTTTTCAAGGGTCAGATAGGCGCCTGAACGCATAATGGCATAGCTTTCCAGAAGGATTCGCAGATCGAATACATCCTCTATATCTTTTGGGGTGTAGGTTTTTACAAATACTCCCCGGTTGGGATACTCTACGGCAAGTCCTTCGGATACCAGCTGCCGCAGTGCTTCCCGGATGGGGCTTCGGGATATTTCCAGTTTTTTTGACAGTTCTGTTTCCTGAATCTGCTGGCCGGGCGCATAAACGCCGCTGCAGATGTCATCTCTTAATATTTCATATACCTGCTGCTTGATGGTTGTGATTTTTCTTATCTGGTTCATATATTATCTCCAGGACAGGGATTTATTTTCTTCCATAATACCATTGACAAAGCCATAAGTAAACGGATGAATGTGATTTTATTTTTATGATGAATCTGAATGAAAGTCGTGGTATACTGGACTTAAAGTCTGGCAAAAGGAGGAAAACCATGAAGGAAAAATGGCAGCAGCTAAAGGAGTGGATACAGGACAGCCGGTATGTGGTATTTTTTGGCGGAGCAGGCGTTTCCACGGAGAGCGGGATTCCGGATTTCCGAAGTGTGGACGGGCTGTACCATCAAAGTTATAAATACCCTCCGGAAACGATTATCAGCCACAGCTTTTATATGCGCAATACGGAGGAATTTTACCGTTTTTATAAGGACAGGATGATTTATAATGAAGCTGTGCCCAATGCTGCCCACAGGGCTCTGGCAAAGCTGGAGCAGGAGGAAAAGGTAAAGGCTGTGATTACCCAGAATATTGACGGTCTTCATCAGATGGCAGGCAGCAGGGAGGTGCTGGAGCTTCACGGTTCCATCCACAGAAATTACTGCACCCGCTGCGGACAGTTTTATGATCTGGACTATGTGGCCCGCAGCGAAGGCGTTCCCAGATGCGCCTGCGGCGGCACGGTCAAACCGGATGTAGTTCTGTATGAGGAAGGGCTGGATGATACAGTAATCCGCCGTGCCATTGAGCATATCTCCAAAGCCGATCTGTTGATTGTGGGAGGTACTTCACTGGTGGTTTATCCGGCTGCAGGGCTGATTGATTACTACAGGGGGAATAAACTGGCCCTTATCAATCGTTCTGCTACGTCCAGAGATTCTCAGGCGGATCTGGTGATTAGTGACAGCATCGGGCAGGTTCTGGGAGCCATATCAGATATCAATATAGCCTGCAAATAAAAAGTCAAGGCTAAATTGAAAGAACATTGAAAATTTTATACA
>CAUCBQ010000184.1 GCA_958441075.1 uncultured Clostridiaceae bacterium
CGGTTTCCTTCTCTGTTTCCAAAGCCGCCGCTTCTTCCGTCGCGGTTTCCTTCTCTGTTTCCAAAACCGCCCTCTCTTGTGTCACGGCCTCTTCCCGCTCCGGTACGTCCGTCACGGTTCTGGCTGCGCATCTCGCCCCTTGTATCCCGGCTGCGGTTCTCTCTTGATGCGGTTCTCTCCTCACCCTGACCCTCTGTTCTTGCAGCTGCAGGAGCCTTTGCCTCTGCTGCTGCAGAAACAGGCGCCTCCTTCTTAGGAGCCTGCTTTGGAACAGGACGCTTTAACTGCTGCTGCGCGTTCTGGGGACGGAATACAGCGGTCAGCTTCTTCTTTGCAGGTTCTGCCTTTGAACCGTTTTCAGAAGCCTTTGGGGCCTCCTTTTTCTGGTTCACTGCCGCCCGCACCATGGCTTCCTGGTCGCCGGATAAGCTGGATGCAGCAAACAGAGAGGCAGACTGATCCTTCTGCTTTACAATATCTAATACCTCTTTACTGGTCTTACCCAGTTCATTTGCCAGTTCACTTACTTTCATTCAAACTACCTCCATTTACATTCATCAGTGCTTCCATTGACTTTGCGAACCCTGCATCCTCCACAGAGAGAGAAGCGCGAAACTCCTGCCCCATGGCATGACCGAGTTCATCCTTTGTACCAAACAGATAGATCGGGACCTTATAGTGAGCACACATATTTGTGAACATTTTCTTTGTGTTGTCCGAAGCTTCCTCTGATACGATCACCATGCGGGATCTGCCGCTTTTGACGGACTTTTCCGTTGAAAATTCTCCGCTGACCACCCTTCTTGCCCTGGTGGCAAGACCGATCAGGTTCAGCAGCTTTTTACTGTTTACCAAGTTCTTCCATCTCCTTTTCCAGAGCTTCATATACCTCTTTGGGGATCGCCATTTTAAAGGAGCGTTCCAGTCCCCGGCCCTTTACGGCCTTTTTCAGGCATTCCATGGAGGGACACAGGTAAGCGCCCCTGCCGTTTTTGCGGCCTGTAGCGTCTAACAGAATCTGGTCCTCAGCGGTTTTTATCACTCTTATCATTTCTTTTTTGCTCTTCATCTCACCGCAGCCGATGCACTGCCTCAGCGGGATCTTCTTTACACTCACTCTCTATCACTCCAATCCTACTGTTCGCTGCTCTCTTCCTGGTAGTCATCCTGAACCGCGTCTTCTTCGGAAGTCTCACCTTCCTCTTCCTCATATACAGGAGCCGGTCCATCGCCGTACTGTAAGCCCATCTGCTCAAAAAGTCCCATTTCCTTTGCCTGTGTCTCGCTCTTGATATCAATCTTAAAGCCTGTCAGTCTGGCTGCCAGTCTGGCATTCTGTCCCTCTTTTCCAATTGCAAGAGACAGCTGGTAGTCAGGCACAATTACCTGCGCCTCTCTTGCCTCTTCATCTGCCACTACACAGATGACCTTTGCAGGGCTTAAGGCATTTTCAATCAGGTATGCCGGATTCTCATCCCAGTTGATAATATCAATCTTTTCGCCCCGCAGTTCATTTACAATGGCGTTCACTCTGGCTCCGTTTACACCTACACAGGCGCCTACGGGATCGACTCCGGCCTCATTGGACTTGACCGCAATCTTTGTTCGGGAACCAGCCTCACGGGCAATTGCCTTAATCTCTACCGTTCCGTCATGAACCTCGGATACTTCCTCTTCAAACAGGCGCTTTACCAGATCCGGATGGGTTCTGGATACGGAGATTCTTGGGCCCTTGGTAGTGTCCTTTACCTCAAGAATGTATACCTTGATACGTTCCGTAGGGCGGAAGGTTTCTCCCTTTACCTGCTCGCTCTCATTTAAAATGGCATCTACCTTGCCCAGATTGATGCTGATATTTCTGCCCAGGTAACGCTGCACAATACCGGTAGCCACATCCTTTTCCATACTGTAATAATCATTATAAAGAGCCTTTCGCTCCTCCTCGCGGATCTTCTGTAAGATCACGTTCTTTGCATTCTGTGTGGCAATGCGGCCAAACTTCTTGGAATCAAGAGGCACCTGTACGGTATCGCCGATTACATACTTCGGACTGATCATACGGGCGTCTGCCAGACTGATCTCCATAATAGAATCCTCTACCTCTTCCACAACTTCCTTCTCCGCATATACGGCAAAATCTCCTGTGGTCCGGTTCATAGCAACCCTTACGTTATCAGCTTTTCCGAAATGATTCTTGCAGGCGGTAATAAGGGAATTCTCGATCGCCTCGATCATGGTATCCTTAGAGATATTCTTCTCTTTCTCCAATATCTCCATCGCCTCTAACAGTTCCTTGTTCATGATTATCCTCCTATCTATGCCTTAGAAATCAAACGCCAGCCGGATCAGCGCGATCCCCGCCTTTTCAAATGTCTGGGTGCTTCCGTCCTCCATGGTCAGAGTCACCGTCTTATCATCATATGCGCTTAAAATGCCGGTAAATTCCTTCTGCCGGTCAATAGCCTTATAAAGGCGCACCTCTACTTCCTTACCCATACTGCGCACATAGTCCTTTTCCTTCTTTAAAGGACGTCCCAAGCCGGGAGAACTTACTTCCAGAATATAGCTTTCGGAAATAAAATCCTCTTTATCTAGCCAGTCGCCCAGCTGTCTGCTGATGACCTCACAGTCATCTACGGCAATGCCGCCTTCCTTGTCAATGTACGCCCGCAGATACCAGGTTCCTGCTTCTTTTACATATTCTACATCTACCAGCTCAAAATGATTCTCTTCCATCAGCGGAAGGAGGAATGCTTCCACTCTGCTCTCATAGCTTTCTCTCTTTGCCATCATTCCACCACCTTTCTTTTCCCTTTACAATACGAAAGAGTGGACCGTCGCCCACTCTTATTGTCAGTAAAACTATCTGTTATCATTTACACTATACCATCAGACCGTAGGAAATGCAAGCCCTTTTTGCGAAAACAGCAATAAATACCGGTATTTTCTCAGTCTACAGCATCTTCTTCCCACGACACCAGGTCTGGATTACATTGTAATCCCCATCCAGCACCGCCAGATCTGCATCACAGCCTGCTCCGATCCGTCCCTTGGTACGGTCAACACCCAGACAGCGGGCAGGATTTAAGGTACAGGAATTGATGGCTGCATCCACCGGCACCATAGCCTCTTCAATGAGAATCCTCAGCCCCCTGTTCATACGAAGGGTACTTCCTGCAATGGTAGATGTACCCTTTAACCGTGCCAGTCCGTCCTCACCGATCTCAATATCATGACCGCCTAACTGGTAATTGCCTCCCGGCGGGCAGTGTTTGGCACGAAGGGAATCGCTGACCATAATGGCATAATCCCGGCCCTTGGCTGTAAAGAAATTATTCAGTGCAGCCAGATGGGAATGACAGCCGTCGCAGATCACCTCGCCATAGATATCGCGAACCCGCAGGGCCGTTCCTACCAGTCCCGGATTGCGGTGATGATAAGGCGTCATGCCATTATATACATGGGTCATGGAGGTGGCTCCATTGGCAATTCCCAAAAGTGCTTTCTCATAGGAAGCAGAAGAATGGCCCATGCTTACCACCACACCGTTTGCAGCGCAGTACCGGGTCAGACTGTGATCCGGGTCATGCTCAGGTGCAAGGGTAATATAACGAATCAGGCCCTTTGCCGCCTCCTGATACATCTGAAACTGTTCTACCGAAGGAACAGCAATCGCCTCCGGAGGCTGAGCTCCCTTATAATCCATATCCAGATATGGGCCTTCAAAATGGATTCCCAGAATTTGTGCTCCCTCATATCCCTCTTCCACTACCTGAGCCACACTGGCTAC
>CAUCBQ010000185.1 GCA_958441075.1 uncultured Clostridiaceae bacterium
TATCTGCTTGAAAACGGACATAGAAAAATATGCGTGATCGAAGGAGGGCCGAATCTGGATTCCACCAGACTTCGTCACAAGGGCTGGAGGGCCTCGGTGCGAAAGCATGGATTGGATCCGGATGAGATCCCTATTGTAGGAGGAACCTACCGGTACGCCAGCGGCTATCAGGGAGCTAAGCTGCTTTTGCAGCACAAGCCTACGGCAATTCTCTGTTTTAATGATGAAATGGCCTTTGGAGCGAGAGAAGCTATTGCAGAGGCGGGGCTGAAGGTTCCGGATGATGTTTCTCTGGTTGGCTTTGATAACTGGGATCTGTCTGGGTACAACAGTATGAAGCTCACAACGGTAGAGCGGAATATGGGTGAGATTGCCAAGGAGGGAACCAGAGTTCTTCTGCGGCGTCTGGAGGATGGTATTGTGGACAACAGCCGTATTTATCTGGAAAACAAGCTGATTATCCGAAGTACCGTGAAGGATATCCGTGGGGATCGGGCAGAGGAAGACAGAGAATCTTAAGAGTTCTTTCAGTTGTTCTTTTTCAGTGGTTTTGCTATACTATGCTATATATGGAAATTTTTAACTGTTCAGGACGGGGTATCTTCTTGTCCGCCGTCCTGAATAGTTATGTATATTTTTGGAAAAGCAGAATCAGGAGAGGCTTTATGAGGGAGAAGAAAACGAAAGAAAACAGGAGACAACTATGGAAAAGAATGTGCAGCCTGCTTGTGGCCTGCGCTCTGATTGTGATGAGCGGGCCGCAGCAGGCTGCGGCTGCTCCCACAGCCGGGAATACAGGCGCGCAGCCGGGGGCATCGGTGATTCGATCCGATGAACTGAGAGGAGTCTGGGTTTCCTATCTGGACTGGGAACAGCTTCCTGCCGAACGGGGATCCTACCAGCTTGCTGTGGATAAGATTCTGGACCGGTGTACAGAATTAAAAATGAACGCGGTATTTGTTCATGTACGTCCGGATGCAGATGCCATGTATCCGTCTCAGTATTTTCCCTGGTCCCGTTTTGTAACAGGAACCCAGGGACAGGATCCGGGCTATGATCCTCTGGCATATTTTGTCCGTGCCGCCCATGAGCGGGGACTTCAGTTTCATGCCTGGATCAATCCGTTTCGTGTTACAGGTTATCACAACACCTGGGAACAGGTGTCGGAGAACAGTCCTGTCAAGCAGTGGTTAAGTGACGGGGATCCTTCCAATGATCGCTGGGTGCTGAAACAGAACGGCGCATATTATCTGAACCCGGCAGTGGAAGAGGTGAGAGCGCTGATTGTAAACGGAGTGCGGGAGATTGTCCAGAAGTATACAGTAGATGGAATTCATTTTGATGATTATTTTTATCCGGATGTAGATGATGAGGATTCCAGCCGCTGGTTTGATAAGCCGGAATATGAGGCGTCAGGAAGCACTCTGTCCATTGCGGATTGGCGAAGGGAGAATGTCAACAAGCTGATTCGCAGTGTCTACAGCACAGTCAAGGAAACAAGGCCGTCAGCCCAGTTCGGAATCAGCCCGGAGGGATATCTGGCGCACCTGCGCAGTGATACCAGACTGTTTACAGATATAGACGCATGGATGTCTGAGGAAGGGTATATTGACTACATTATGCCGCAGATTTACTGGGGCTTTGAGCATAAAACCTCCAGCGGAAGTCCTGCTCCCTTTGCATTTGAAAACAATCTGAAATCCTGGCTGGAGATGAAAAAGAAGGGGAAGGCAAAGCTGTATCTGGGGCTTGCCATGTATAAGACCGGCTCGAACTCCAGTGACAACAATGAGGTGCCGGAATGGCTCAGATATGATGATATTATGAAGCGTCAGGTGCTGGCAGGAAGAGCCTCGGGACAGGTATCCGGCTTCTGCTTTTATGCCTACAGCTCCTTCCAGGAGGAGGCATGTCAGAAGGAAGTGGAGAATCTGCTCCAGGTATTTCGCTGAAAATAAAATGAAACAGGAAGGAAAAGAAAATGAGCACAATGAAAAGATTGGAAGAGTATGTTGTCAGTATCCCGGATTTTCCGGAACCGGGGATTATTTTCCGTGATGTTACCAGCATTCTTCAGGATGCAGACGGACTTCACATGGCGATTGACAAGCTGAGAGAGATGGTAAAGGATCTGGATTTTGACGTAGTGGTAGGTCCGGAATCCAGAGGATTTATTTTTGGAGTGCCGGTTGCCTATGCAGAGCATAAAAGTTTTGTTCCGGTACGGAAAAAAGGAAAGCTTCCAAGAGAAACCATTTCTGCAAAGTACGATTTGGAGTATGGTTCTGCGGAGATTGAGATTCATAAGGATGCGATTAAACCAGGACAGAAGGTAGTGATTGTAGATGATCTGATTGCCACAGGAGGAACTGTGGAGGCAATTATTGATTTGATAGAGCAGCTGGGCGGCGTGGTTGTGAAGGTATGCTTTGTTATGGAACTGGCAGGATTGCAGGGACGAAAGAATCTGTCTGGATATGATGTGGATTCCGCTATTATTTATGAGGGAAAATAAAGTAAGAGATTCCTGTTCTTGAAGCAGGAATCTTTTTCTTATGTCATAGGACGGCAATTTCCTATGACATAAAAATGCTCCGCATAACAGAAACAAAATGCAAGGTTGACATGATAAGTGAAAAACATTAATATGATAGTCTGCCTGCTGATAAAAGAAAAATAGGGAGACAGAAGGATGACAGATAAAATAAGACAGGAAAAATCAGAGGAAGGAATTCTTTATGGAATCGGCGTAGGACCAGGGGATCCGGAGTTAATGACCATAAAGGCACTTCGTATTTTAAAAGAATGTGATGTGGTGTTTACACCAGGAAAAAGCAGAATGGAAAGTACTGCATATGGGATTGCCGTTCAGGCTTTGCCGGAGCTGGAGGAGAAGGACTGTGTCTGTGTGGAGATCCCCATGGTACATGACAGAAAACAGCTGAAGCAGGCGTATGACCAGGCAGCGGATCTTGTGGAAGAGAGGCTTTGCCGGGGGCAGAAGGCAGCCTTTCTGAATCTGGGAGATGTGACTCTGTATGCCACATATCTCCATGTTCACCGCCGGATACAGAAGCGGGGATTTCAGGCAGAGCTGATTAACGGAATTCCATCCTTTTGTGCTGTAGCTGCGGCTTTTGGAACAGGACTGGCAGAGGGACATGAGCAGTTTCATATTCTGGCAAAGCCGGGGCAGGTAGAAGCAGGTCTGGCCCTGTCTGGAACCAAGGTGATTATGAAAAGCAGCAGGCAGAGCAGCCAGTTTTGGCAGCAGCTGGAGACAGCAGAACAGGAGGGACAGGAGGTTTTTCTGGCA
The DNA here is from genome assembly GCA_958441075.1 of uncultured Clostridiaceae bacterium. GTDB lineage: Bacteria > Bacillota > Clostridia > Lachnospirales > Lachnospiraceae > Enterocloster. Next base: position 3,317 of record CAUCBQ010000185.1, read on the forward strand.
GAAAACTGCGGAATGCCTGGACAGCGGCTGCAGAGAGGCGCCGGGGCTGTGACAGGACAGGAAGGATACTATTCCCTGATTCTTGTAAAGGAAAAAAAGAAGCTGCAGGAAAACAGGGCGGAAAGAAATGGGGTACAGACAGATGAAGCATGAGCTTTATGTAATCGGAATGGGACCGGGACGGGAAGAAAAGATGACGTTAGAGGCTTTGCAGGCGCTGGAGGCCTGTGATACGATTGTAGGCTATACGGTTTATGTGGATCTTCTGAAAACGCGGTTTCCGGATAAGGAGTATATGACAACGCCTATGCGTCAGGAGACCAGGCGGTGCCGGATGGCCTTTGAGGAGGCACAGAAGGGAAAGCGGGTAGCTATGGTCTGCAGCGGAGATGCAGGTGTCTACGGG
>CAUCBQ010000186.1 GCA_958441075.1 uncultured Clostridiaceae bacterium
CAGAGCATCAACAGCAATCACCAGATCAGGCTCCGTCTCATCTATTATTCCGCGCAGAATCTGGGCTGTCTCCATTCCTGTCTGGGCCATAACACCCGGAGCAATGGCGCTGAGACCCGGATAGGGCTGTTTGCTTTCTCTTCCTTTTTCTGTAAGAAGATGGCTGGTTACTCTGAGATTTCCCACTACACGGGGCCCCAGGGAATCCGGTGTTACAGACCGGTTTCCAAGGCCTACTGCCAAAAGGGATGGATTTTCCTTCTTCTCCCACCCCGCCCTCTTCATCAGTTCACTTAACTGTCCTGCCAGTTCATCTGCTACCCGGCTGTGATAATCCTCATCCGGCATCTGAAGTTCATCCGCCTCCACAGTCAGATAGGTTCCCTCTGGTTTCCCCATGGCTCTGGCTCCCTGAGCATTCAGAATCCGTACCTCTGTAAGTCTGACCGTGCCTTCCTCTCTGGTCCTTTCCTTTAATACAACACCCGGTATTTCACCTCCGTCTCCCTCAAAGCTTTCCCTCTCTTCCAGAGCCAGATCTGTGCGCACCTGAAATGGAACTGCTGTCTGCTCATTTTCGAAACTTCCCATCTCCATTCCTCCTGTCATTTTCCTCAATCTCCTCTTATTTTTCTCCTCTTCCTGAAAAATATTCCCTAAAACTTCAAAAAAACGCCAAATTCTGCTTGACATTCCCAAAATCATTCGATAGAATACAATAGTATGTTTACATTGAACTGTCCGTGTCCAGGCTTTGATGGAAAACACAAAGATTATAATATGAAGAACGGAGGTGTATTTCATTGGCTAACATTAAATCTGCAAAGAAGAGAATCTTAGTAAACGAGACTAAGGCTGCAAGAAACAAGGCAATCAGATCCAAGGTTAAGACTGCGATCAAGAAGGTAGAGGCTGCTGTTGCTGCCGGAGATAAGGCTGCTGCTCAGACTGCATTACAGGCTGCTATCACAGAGATCGACAAGGCCTGCACTAAGGGCGTATATCACAAGAACAATGCTGCCCGCAAGGTGTCCCGCGTGACCAAGGCTGTTAACACTCTGGCTTAATTTTATAGAACTATTTAAAATCCCTCCGGATTAACCCACCGGAGGGATTTTTTATTTACAGCTTCATTTTATCATAATGGGCTCTCTCGCCGCCAATAAACTTTGCCCGGGTTCTGGCACAGACTACATGGGCGCTCCCAATCTCTCTTCTGGAAATCCGTACCGGCACTGCCACATCCTTTAAATGCATTCCAATAAGAGTATCACCGATATCAATGCCCGCATGAGCCCGGATATGCTCCACTGCTGCAGGACGCTCCAGAGTACGGTAAGCTGCTGTGGCAAAGGAACCGCCTGCCTTTAGCTGGGGAACCACGTTTACCGGCTCATATCCGTATTTTAAAGCAGCTTCTTCCTCCAAAATCAGCGCCCGGTTCAAATGCTCGCAGCACTGTGCAGCCAGATAAATGCCCGTGGGCTTCAGTTCCTCATAAAGAGCCTCATAAACAGTCTGTCCTATCTCCTCACTGGAATGAGAACCGATCTTAAAGCTTCCGATTTCACTGGAGGAACAGCCCACAACCAGAATCTGTCCCTGCTTCAGTCCCGCCTCTTCCAGAAGCTCTCTCAATACCTCTTTTGTCTGTCTTCTTATCTCTTCTAAATATAATTCTTCCATAATCAATCTTTCTCCTTCAATATGTTCTGGCAATTAAAAGCTCAACTGCCAGCCGGTCTGTAAGCCGGCCTGTCTTTACGCTTTCCTCAGCATCCACACAGAGATTTACATAGGAAAGGATCTGTTCCCTTGAAAATGTCTTTGCCTGCAACATGATTTTTCCCACCACAAAGGGCTGGAGCTTCAGCCTGGAAGCAATAGTGCTCTTATCCATGCCTCTGCCCATCAGTTCCTTCACCTGCAAAATCTGATTAAACTGCCTTGCAATCAAAAACAGAATCCGCATGGGAGGTTCCTTTAAGGTAAGCAGATCCTCATAAAGATCCATAGCTTTTCTCGTCTGCCGGTTAGCAATGGCTGTAATCATATCGAAAATCTTATTGCTCACCTGAGTCGTGCAAACAGCCTCCACATCCTCCTCTGTAATCACATCCCGGCCCAGGGTATAGCTGATCAGCTTCTCCAACTCAGAGCTGATATTTTCCATATCATCTCCCGTTTTGCTCAGGAAAATTTCCATGGTACGCCCGGTAATCTTTTTCCCATTTTTTGACAGAATCCCCGCAGCCCACCGTCCAAGCTGGGCTGCATCCTGACGGCCAAGCTCTGCAGCATAACCATACTTTTTCACAGCCTTAAACATTTTGCTGCGCTTATCTACCTCTGTTTCCACAAACACAAGACAGGCAGTATCAGGAAGCTGCTCCATATAGGCGCTCATCTCTTCCCCTCCTGCTCCTCCCTTAAACCAGCCGCTGTTCTCTATGAGCACCAGCCTGCGCTCTGCGAAAAAGGGCATCGTATCTGCAATGCCGATAATCTCATTTATATCGATACCCTTTCCCTCATAATGGTTAAAATTCATGGTATCTCCGGCTGTAACAGCATCTTTTAAACGATTTTTGTAGCTCGTTTTCAAAAATGCTTCCTCTCCGAAAAGGAGGTATACTTTTTTAAAAGCACGGTCCCTTATATCCTGGTTTAATGTCTGCATACGCTGTCCATCTCTCCCTGTCTTAGCGTTTTCTCCTATTATATCATGTCTTCTTCCTCTTGACAAACAGGCCATAGAGTGTATAATTATTTCCCGAAATAGTTCTTTTTAAAACTTTTCTATTTAGAACTTTTTGTTTTTTAAGGAGAATTCAATGACCTCAAACACTGATTTTCTTTTAAGTATCCGGGCCGCTATCAAGCTTCAGGAAACACTGCTTAAGCGCCTCTCCGAAACCTATGGACTGACTTTGATCGAAGCAAATGTCATTACCTTTCTCCACAATAATCCGGGAAAGGACACTGCAGCCGATATCACAGAGCTTCGGATGCTTTCAAAAGGAAATGTCTCACAGGCCGTAGAAAGCCTGATTCAGAAAGGACTCTTAAAAAGGATTCCCGATCTCCATGACAGGCGCCGGATTCATCTTGCTTTGCTGCCTGACTGCCAGCCAATTACAGCTAAAGTAGACGATCTCATGGAGGAATACAGGGGATATCTGTTTCAGGGATTTTCCAAAGAAGAGTTTGCCTCTTACCAAATGCTTTCAAAACGGCTCATGGACAACGCAAAAAATGCTATGAAAGGCAGGAACACACATGAATGACAACAAGGATTTTCTGGCAAAAGAACCTGTGGGGAAACTTCTTTTAAAGCTGGCCCTTCCCACTGTCACTGCTCAGATTATCAACATGCTTTATAACATTGTAGACCGCATCTACATAGGCCATATTCCAGGCGACGGCGCTCTGGCCCTTACAGGGGTGGGAGTCTGTATGCCTCTGATTATGATCGTATCCGCATTTGCCGCCCTGGTGGGAAATGGCGGAGCTCCAAGGGCTTCCATTTTTATGGGACAGGGAGATAAACAGACAGCAGAGAAAACACTGGGCAACTGTTTTACAGTTCAGCTTATCATTTCCGCTGTTCTTACTGCTGTTCTTTTAATGTGGAACCGGGAATTTCTTCTGGCTTTCGGCGCCAGTGAAAATACAGTGGAATATGGCG
>CAUCBQ010000187.1 GCA_958441075.1 uncultured Clostridiaceae bacterium
CATCCTTATTGTGCTTCAGCCGGTGCAGCGTGCTGTCCGAAATCTTATGCTTCTTCGTCAGCGTATACCAGCTTTCTTCTGACGCCTCCAGAGTCTCCCAGAAAGGCGAATAGTCGATCATATTTTCATTGCTCCTATGCTTATTTTACCTAAAGTAAGCATAAGTTAGAATTTGCATATTGAATATCTTCGGAATAGCGAATATACTATAGGTAAACAGATGCATATTTTGAAATTATCAGACTATTCTAACCATTTTTCGCCAAACGAGGCCAGGGAAGGAAGGATCGTTTATGAAATTTTATACGCAGAAGGAAAAAGAACAGCTTGCAGAGAATCCAGAAGTACAGGAACGCCTTTTAAGCTTTGCCTCCATGAGCGGAAAAGAATTTTTCAAAGAGGTACAGTCCCGCCTGTCTCCTGAGGAGCTGGAGGAATATCTGGACGAAAATCCTGAGGAACAGATCTATCTTATAACGCCCTCCCGCAAATAACCCCCAAAGAAAACCGGTCTGCCATCAAATGACAAACCGGTTCTCTTCAGGTTCTTCTTCAAAATAATCCCTATACTCCACCTCTATGGAATGACGCATCCGATTCATACTGTAATAGAGATGATCCTTTAACGCCTGTTCCAGACCCGAAAGATCTTTTTTCTGAATCAGTCCAAACAGCTGTTCATGCTCTTCGATAATCCGCGGAAAATCCGTTTCCGTAATAAAATCCAGCATACGGAACCGGGTGTAATGAAGCTGCTGGGCCTGCAGCATATCCCACAGCTTCTGCCTCTTTACTGCCGTAAACCAGAGAGAGTGCAGCTGGGCGTCCATATGGTAAAACTGCTCCGGTTCAAACCCGGGAGTCTGGATCAATGCCTTCTGGACTGCAATGGCATGGCGGATCTCTTCCATAACCATAGGCGTCTGAATTTCCATAAAATCCCTGAGAACCATAGTTTCTACCGCAACTCTCATATAAATCATCTGCTTGATATTATCCAGACTTAAAAGGGTTACATACGTTCCCCGATAGGGAATCGTTTCTGCAAATCCCTGTTCCTGCAAAAGGCGCAGGGCGTCCCGCACCGGAGTCCGGGATACACCGAAACGCTGGCAGATATCGTTTTCACTGATCAGGCATCCCGGTTTCAGCTTCAGATCCAGTATCTCCCTTTTTAATGTTTCAAAAACCAGTTCCCCTCTGTTTTTAAAGTTCACTTCTCCCATGCCGCACCCCTGTTCCTTCTCTCAGATGCACCAGGGCCCGCCATGCGGTCATGGCATGACGGGCCCTGATTAATTTAATTGATTAAATTACCGAAATTAATTACTTAGGCTGCTTGCCGATGTAAGCCAGAATACCGCCGTCTACGTACAGTACCAGGCCGTTTACAAAGTTGGAAGCATCAGATGCCAGGAATACTGCAGGTCCGCCCAGATCCTCAGCCTCGCCCCAACGTCCTGCAGGAGTCTTGGAAACGATGAACTGGTCAAACGGATGTCTGGAGCCGTCTGGCTGGATCTCACGCAGAGGAGCTGTCTGAGGAGTAGCAATGTAGCCAGGTCCGATACCATTACACTGGATGTTGTACTCGCCGTACTCAGAAGCAATATTCTTTGTCAGCATCTTTAAGCCGCCCTTTGCAGCTGCGTATGCAGATACGGTCTCACGGCCCAGCTCACTCATCATGGAGCAGATGTTGATAATCTTTCCGTGGCCCTTCTTGATCATGCTGGGGATAACAGCCTTGGATACGATAAACGGAGCGTTTAAGTCAACGTCGATTACCTGACGGAACTCTGCTGCGCTCATCTCACACATGGGGATTCTCTTGATGATACCTGCGTTATTTACCAGAATATCAACTACGCCTACCTCAGCCTCAATCTGAGCTACCATAGCGTTTACTGCATCCTCATTAGTTACGTCGCATACATAGCCGTGAGCCTCAATGCCCTCTTCCTTATATGCTGCGATACCCTTGTCTACCAGCTCCTGCTTGATATCGTTGAAAACGATGGTAGCGCCTGCGCCTGCCATAGCCTTTGCGATAGCAAAACCGATACCGTAGGAAGCGCCTGTTACCAGGGCAACCTTGCCTTCAAGTGAAAAGTTGTTTAAATAATCAGCCATTTCTTTATCCTCCATATTATATTATTTACATCATCTCGTTTGGCATCATGGTGTCCATATCGTCAAACTCCATGTTCTCTCCGCCCATGGCCCAGATAAATGTATAGTTGGATGTGCCGGCGCCGCTGTGAATGCTCCAGGACGGACTGATCACAGCCTCCTCATTCTTCATAACCAGATGTCTTGTCTCTGTAGGCTCGCCCATCATGTGGAATACCACATTGTCGCCGGGAATCTCAAAGTACATATATACCTCCATGCGGCGCTCATGTGTATGGGACGGCATGGTATTCCATACGCTGCCCGGCTCTAATACAGTCATGCCCATGGACAGCTGGCAGGTCTTAAGTACATCCGGGTGGATAAACTGATTGATGGTACGCTTATTGGAGGTTTCTGCCTCGCCGCAGGGTCTCTTTGCAGCCTTCTCAATCGGAATAAAGGTAGTGGTATAGGAAGTATGAGCCGGTGCGCTGACCATGTAGAATTTAGCAGGCTTCTCAGCGTCTGTGCTCTCAAAATAAACTTCCTTTGTTCCCTTTGTGATGTACAGGCAGTCCTTATAACCCATCTTAAAGGTCTGGCCGTCTGCTGTGATGGTTCCCTCGCCGCCGATATTAAAAATACCGATCTCACGGCGCTCTAAGAAATAGTGAGTACCGAAATTCTTCCAGCAGTCAATTCCCTTGTCAATGGAAACCTTCTCTGTAGTAGGCATACATCCCAGAGTAACCATACGGTCCACATGAGAATATACGGCAACTACCTCATTTGCCTTATACAGATCTGTGATGAGGAATTCATTTCTTAATTCCTCTGTTGTGTAACGCTTTACATCTCTCTGGTTGGCAGAATAGCGAATATCCATTCTCCGATTCCTCCTTTAAAAAATTTGTATTTAACTTTTAAAATTTGTATACAACTTCTTTATCTGTATACAGATTATCATTTTTCCACCTAAAATGCAATAGGAAATATGTTACAAAAAAATACAGGTTTTATATGCAATATCACAAACGGATTGCATTTCACTTTTCTATCGGATATACTTACTACGGAAATGGACTCCCTTTCAGGAGCTCCAGACTATCACCACAAATTATGAGAGGAGGGTTTTCCCTTGAAAAAAAATATACTTGTAGGCCAGTCCGGCGGCCCCACAGCTGTAATCAACGCCAGCCTGTACGGAGTAATCCAGGAGGGACTTTCACATCCCGACCGGATTGGAGCTGTGTACGGCATGATAAACGGAATCGAAGGCTTTTTATCCGACCGCACCATGAATCTCTCCGCAGAGCTTTCCAAAGAGGATTTAGAGCTTCTGCGCCTGACGCCTGCCGCATACCTGGGCTCCTGCCGTTATAAGCTTCCTGAAAATCTGGACGCTTCCGTATACCCTTTATTATTTGAAAAATTCAAAGCACTGGACATCGGAGCTGTATTCTATATCGGCGGAAATGATTCCATGGATACAGCAGACAAATTATCCCGGTAC
>CAUCBQ010000188.1 GCA_958441075.1 uncultured Clostridiaceae bacterium
CCTGTGTATCCTCAATCACAGCTGTCTGGGCAGCCGCTGCCGGAAATGTTCCCCAAAAACTGCAGGCACTCACTGCCGCTGCCGTAAGCACAGCTGCTGCGCGGAAATTTCTTCTCGTTTTCCGGATTCTGTTCATGTTCTCTTCCTCTTTCTGCCGCATTATTTTGCCAGCCTCTGGCGGACAATCTCATAGGCCAGAACACCTGCCGCTACAGAGGCATTTAACGAATCAATATCTCCCTTCATGGGAATAGAAGCTGTCATATCACAATGCTCCCGCACCAGCTTGCTGACTCCCTCTCCCTCATTTCCAATCACCAGACCGATGGGACCTGTAAGGTTCATGCGGTACATTACATCTCCGCCCATATCGGCGCAAACAAACCACAGTCCTTTTTTCTTAAGCTCCTCCATCGCTGCTGTCAGGTTTGTTACCTTTGCCACAGGTGTGTAATTAAGGGCTCCTGCGGAGGTCTTGGCTACAGTAGCAGTCAGCCCCACTGCCCTGCGTTTGGGAATAATCACACCGTGAGCGCCTGCCAGATTGGCTGTACGGATAATGGCTCCCAGATTATGCGGGTCCTCAATGCCGTCCAGCAAAAACAAAAACGGCGGTTCTCCCTTTTCTTCAGCCAGCTTAAGCATATCCTCCACCTGGGCATATTCGTAGGCAGCCGCATAGGCAATTACACCCTGGTGTTTTCCTGTCTCAGACAGCTGGTCCAGCCGCTCCTTTGCCACGTAGTTAATAATAGTGTCATGTTTTTTAGCTTCCCTTACGATGGTACGCACAGGTCCGTCCTGGCAGCCATCCAGAACAAACAGCTTGTCAATGGTCTTGCCGGAACGGAAGGCCTCTAACACTGCGTTGCGTCCCTCGATGGTCAGTTCTTCGTATCTCATGAATGTTTCTCCTCTATGCTTCTTCAAAGGCTCCTATTTTTTCCAGCCCCATACTGATCAGCTCCGCAAGGCGTTCAAAGCGTTCCTCCAGAAACAGCCAGCCTGCCAAAGCCTCCAGGCCTGTGGCAGTACGGTAATCCGCCATAGTAGCATGTTTTGCCATGGTAACGGATTTGGCATTGCGGCCCCGCTTATATACAGCGTGCTCCTCCGGAGTAAGCTCCCCTTCAATAGAACGGATCAGCTGCGCCTGAGTCCCCGCATTTACTAACAGGGCGCTGCGTTTATGCATCTTATTTACCTGCATACTTCCCCGGTTGATTACCTTCGCGCGGATCATCACTTCATATACCGCATCTCCGATGTAAGCAAGCACCAACGGAGAATAGGAACCGGCGTCTACCGGTTCCAGTCTCATGGTCTTTTTATAGTATGCAAGGAAGTCCTTTAATGTTATGCTCTCTTCCACTTTACGCCCTCTCTGGTATCCTCCAGCACGATTCCCATATCCAGAAGCTTTCCGCGGATTTCATCGGCAAGAGCAAAATTCTTCTCTTTTCTGGCCTGCTGTCTGGCTGCGATCATGGCTTCGATCTCCTCATCCAGAACCTCTGCTTTGCGCTCTGTGATGATTCCCAGTACCTGGCACAGACGGGAAATCAGATCCTCAAGGCCCTTTACATAAGCTCTGGAAGAATCGGCGTCTGATGTGGAATTTGCAAGCTTTACCAGCTCAAATACAGCGGAAACCGCATCTGCCGTATTAAAATCATCTTCCATGGCAGCCTCAAACTTTTCTCTGAGCCTGTCAGCCTCTGCCATACTTTCTGTCTCCGCCGCTGTCGTCTCTCCACCCTGCGCCTTTGCCTCCAGATCCCGCAGCTTATCCATACAGGTCAGGATGCGCTCCAGTCCGTTTTTGGACGCCTCCATCAGCTCTGCACTGAAATTAAGGGGACTGCGGTAATGAGCACTGAGCATAAAGAAACGCAGTACCTGCAAATCGTATTTCTCCGCAATGTCCCGAACAGTAAAGAAATTGCCCAGAGATTTGGACATCTTCTTATTATCAATGTTCAAAAAGCCGTTGTGCATCCAGTATGCAGCAAAGGGCTTATCATTCGCGCACTCGCTCTGGGCAATCTCATTTTCATGGTGAGGGAAGATCAGATCCTCTCCTCCTGCATGAATATCAATAGAATCTCCCAGATAGCGCTTTGCCATCACAGAGCATTCAATATGCCAGCCAGGGCGGCCCTGGCACCATGGAGACTCCCAGTAAGGCTCCCCCTCTTTTTTAGGCTTCCAGAGCACAAAGTCGTTAGGATCTTCCTTTCCCTCTTCTCCTGTTACCTTGATCTCCCTAAAGCCTGACTGAAGCTCATCCAGATTTTTATGGGACAATTTTCCGTATCCTGCAAAGGAGCGTGTCTTAAAGTATACTGTGCCGTCCGCCGCCACATATGCATGCCCCTTGTCGATGAGAGTCTGAATCATATCAATCATGCCCTGAATCTCCTGCGTTGCCTGAGGATGCACAGTGGCAGGCTCTACATTCATATCTTTCATATCCTTTTTACATTCCGCAATATAACGCTCAGAGATCGTATGTGCATCTACTCCCTCTTCGTTGGCCTTTTTAATGATCTTATCATCTACATCTGTAAAATTGGATACAAATGTCACCTTGTAGCCCTTGTATTCAAAATACCGGCGCACGGTGTCAAACATAATCATGGGGCGGGCATTTCCAATATGGATCAGGTTGTATACTGTAGGACCGCACACATACATTTTCACCTCTCCAGGGGTAAGAGGCTTAAATTCTTCTTTTCTTCTGGTTAATGTATTAAATATTTTCATACCATTTCTCCTCGCTTATGATCATTCAGAACTTCTGTCCCTTTCTACTCGCAGCCGCAGCCGGAACAGCCCGGACAGCCTTCTGTCATTATCCTATTATCATAGCAGTAATCCGCTGTCTCCGTCAATAATGTAATTGCCTGAGAAGCAATACCTTCTCCGCTTCCCGTAAAGCCCAGCCCTTCTTCTGTGGTAGCTTTTACACTGACTCTGGATGAATCCAGATGAAGAGCACCTGCAATATTTTCTGCCATCTGAGGCCGGTAGGAGGCCAGCTTGGGCCTTTGTGCAATGATCGTAGCGTCAATATTTTCAATCACATAGCCATGTTTCTCCAAAAGGCTGCCCACCTTACACAGAAGCTCTATACTCGAAATACCCTTATAAGCAGGATCTGTGTCGGGAAAATGCTGTCCGATATCCCCCAGAGCCGCTGCCCCTAAAAGCGCGTCCATCACAGCATGAACCAGCACATCTGCATCCGAATGTCCCAGAAGCCCCTTTTCATAAGGAATTTCCACTCCCCCCAGAATAAGCTTACGGCCCTCTGTGAGCCTGTGAACGTCATAGCCTTGTCCGATTCTCATTTTTCTGTCTCCTCTATTTCTTTATATCAATAGCAGCCATCCTCAATCGCCGCATTATATCCCCATCCGTATCTGCCGTGAAATACACTCTGCGCGCAGATCGGTCTGGGTTCCGCAAAACTCCCCGTCTACATGAATTGGAAGGGGAGCGTCTGTGTGAATGGAAATCTCTCTGCATTCAAACATCCTAGCTCCTTTATGCTTCTTAAAGCGGCCCGTCAGAGCCTGCAGCATCACAGGGATCAGCCGCTTTCTGGAGGAATGGCTCACT
>CAUCBQ010000189.1 GCA_958441075.1 uncultured Clostridiaceae bacterium
CAGAAGGTCCTCCGAACCTCCGGCCTGCTCTCTGATCCGGCTGATCACATGGCTTAAACGCATATCGGTGCTCCTGCCTGCAATTTCTGCCGCAACAGAAAGCCACTGGCCCGGTTCCAGTCCCCAGAACCCACAGCCTTCCCTCAAAAAGCAGTAATACCACGAATAATTTATTCCCGCCATTGCCCCGCAGGTTGAATGGCCCAGCTCAAAAAGCACCCGGATCAGCTTTTTAGCCTCCTCTGTATGCCTGTCGCAAAAATGGCAGAACAATGCTCCCGCCGCCTCCAGATGTGCCTGAGGAAGCTGGTAAAAATCTCTTACCGTTAATCCCTGCAGAGCCTCCTTTTCCTTCTCGCCTGAAACATACGAAAAAATTTTCTCCCTTTCCTGTTCAGACAAACCGATTTTCTCCAGACTTTCCATTATCTTGTCTGCATATGTTTTCTTTGGCTGTATCATAGGCGTTTCCTCCTTTTTACCGGCTTTTTCGGTATTATTTATCACTGTGTATAATAGGCCTCTGCCAGATCAAACTCTGTTTTCTGTCTTGCAAGCCAGAGGTATTCCACTATATTTGCGTAAATTTCCATCTGAGCCCCATGAACCGGGTGCAGGCTGTGACGACAGATTTCAATCTCCTGACACAAACTTCCAAGCTCTTTGGCAAGAAAGGCCAGACCACTCTCCTCTGCCCGGTCTGCCCACTGCCTTAACATCTCAATAGTGCTGTGGTGAACGGCATCAAATCCGCTCTGGTACAGATCCTCCATCTGTTGGCTGACCTCTGCCAGCAGGTAATACACCTGTTCCATAATATGGATTTTCAGCATAGTTTCCCGTTCCATCACATTTACAGAGCTCTCATCTGCTAAAGATTCATGTTTGAAAGTATCCTGATTCCACTGAAATATCTCCAACGGATAAAGAACCATTTTCCCATCTTTTAAATACACCTTTCCCACAATCACGGGAATGGGAATCTCCTCTTTTTCTACCTGATCTGCGATCCGTTCCAGATAGCGGATATTCGCAGCTTCCCGCCTGCTGTATGATATCTCTGCGGAAAGCACCTTCCCATCAGCATCAAAAATATTCATGGAAAATTTCTGCTCTGCCTGAGAAAACTGTGCTGCTTCCCAGGATGCAGCCTGAACGCACACGATACGAAGCGGTTGTTCTCTCTCTTTCATCCAGCTGTTTTTCAAAAAACACTGCTCTTTAAAAAGCGCCCCAAAGTCCTTATAAAACCACTGACCTGCATCCTCCGGACCAAAGCTGTGCTTTCCTATTATCATGCCTTTTGTATCCTGGCTAGATGAGAGACGGCCCGTTCTTCCGGCTTTTGCCTGTTTAAGACAAATCTCTGTTCCTGCCAGATCTTCCAGAGATACATTTAATCCCCAGGGCGCGGCTGTCTTTTCCATCCTCCCCTGCCCTCTCCGACTGTCATAGTACATTGGACGGGCACTGGTATATGTATACCACTGCTTTGTATTCTTTTCGAGGAAATATACCCTTTCTCCCTGATAGCCGTTTCTGCTCTGAAAGGCTTCTGCTGTGATGCCGATCAGTTCCATATCTCCCACAGGCTCATAGTCCATATGAAAGACCCCGCCCAGTATCTGAAGCTCTCCGGCTGTTTTCACCTGACTCAGACCACAGATGCGGGCATAGAGACGGACACTCTCATCCATCAGCCCTGGGGCATTTACTGAGGCCGAACGCCTAAAATACGCCTCATACCCATTTTGGAGACTGCGAAAGGAATCCTCAAAAGCAGCCAGCCCCTCATTATGGCTGATCACAGCCAGCCTCTCCAATGTATCTGCACTCTGACTGGCGGTTCGTGAAAGCCCGGACGCAAATATATCCTCCAGAGCAGCCTTCATCTCACCGGCTTTTTCCCGTATCCGGTCCAGATCTTCCCCCGGCTCTTCCTCCCCCTTTTCAAAATCCTCCATACGGAGAATTCCTTCCTCTGCGCGGCACCATAAAGCCGCCGCAGCCCTGTGAGCGCAAAATTCCTTCTTTTTACAGGTACAGGAAGAATATTCCAGGGGAAGGAGAAATTTTACCCGCACATCGGAATCCGGAAGCTCCACCAAAACTGTGGTGGAACGGGTAATCTTTGCCCTGACTCCTGCCCGGACCCGGCCCATTACCTCCTGCAGTTTTCTGGCGCCCAGAGCCCGGATAATCTTCTGATCTCCTATTTCCAGAATGGCCTTCCAGAGCTCTTCTGAGGGCATGGATTCAGGTGTTTTCTCCTTCTCAGATTTTCTTTCTCTCTCTTCTGTTTCATACAGCTCCTTGAGAACCAGAACTGCCTGCACAATATGCCTGCACATGGATCTGGACGGACAGCTGCACCTGCTCTCTGCCAGTACGGGAGTCACCAAAACCGTCTCCTCTCCGATTTTTACCCCTATTCCGTCATCTGCTGTGTCCAAAATCTGAAAGGGGACGGTTTCCCTGTCTTTGTGGGCCCGCTTTACAGTTCCCTTATTGCTGAGTCCGGTCAGATATTCATCATCTGCACCGGCCAGTATGATTTTCCAATCTGTCATGCTATGATCTTTCCCATCCATTCTGCAAGCTGCTCCGGCGTCATGGCCCCTACATGGGCTCCCAGCCGTGCCATCCTTTCTGCCGCATTTCTGTCATATACCGGCTCTGCCTGACGGTCCAGAGCCGTAAGAGCCACCAGTCTGGCCCCGCTTTCCACAATATCTCTCACTGCACCGTACATATTTCCAGGGTTTACACCCTCATAAAGATCCGACACCAGCACTACTATGGTTCTTGCCGGAGCATCAATCAGAGTTTCGCAGTATCTGAGTGCGCCTCCGATATTCGTTCCTCCGCCTAGCTGGATACTCATAAGAGTTTCTACCGGATCTTCCACATATCCGCTTAAATCCACTACACTGGTATCAAAAATCACAAGCTTCACATCCATCACCGGAAGTCTGGCAAAAATACCGGCCATCACCGCACTGTGGATCACACTATCCATCATGGAGCCGCTTTCATCTACACAGATCACTACTCTCCATGGACTGTGGCGTTTCAGCCTTCCGTAAAAATAAACCTGATCAAGCATAAGCTGTTTCTTTTCTGCATCATAATGCTTTAAATTCATCCGAATGGTTCTCTTTATATCCAGATTCCGCACAGAGCGTACCGGACTGCCCGAAAAGCGGTCCCTGCGGCCTGTAAGGGCAGGCCGGATCTCCTGCTCCAGTTCCTTTTCCAGCTCCCTGGCCACCTTTTTCACCACCTCCCGGGCCATTTCAAGAACAGGGCCCTTCATCATGGATTTCAGCTCCAGTATTATCTTTAACAGTTCTCTGTTGGGCTCCATGCGCTTTAATACCTCAGGATCAGTCAGAAGCTCCGTCATATTGTATTTTTCCAGAGCATGACGCTCCATAATCTCTGCTGTGGACCTTGGAAACAGGCGGCGCAGCTTTTCGATCCAGGAAGGTACGGTAAGGCTGAATGGATCATCGCTTCCCCTGCGGTCCCTGCGAATCTCCT
>CAUCBQ010000190.1 GCA_958441075.1 uncultured Clostridiaceae bacterium
ATTCCTTACTGGCTGTAAGGGATATTAACCATAAATATATTGTAGTAGGAGAATATAAGTTATGATAAAGAAGATCTCGGTTCTGGGATCTACCGGTTCAATCGGCACCCAGACACTGGAAATCGCAAGATACAATCAGGATATCCGGATCACAGCTCTGGCAGCTGGTTCCAATGTGGAGCTTTTAGAAAAACAGGTACGGGAATTTCAGCCGAAAATCGCCTGCCTGTGGGAAGAAGAAGCTGCCAGGGAGCTTAAAAGCCGCATCAGTGATCTGGATGTGAAGGTGGTCAGCGGAATGGAGGGCCTGCTGGAAGCAGCCTGTGAGCCGGAGGCTCAGATTGTGGTGACTGCTGTAGTGGGCATGATCGGTATCCGTCCTACCATTGCAGCCATGGAGGCGGGAAAGGATATCGCTCTGGCAAACAAGGAGACTCTTGTAACAGCAGGCCATATCATTATGCCTATGGCAAAAAGAAAAGGTGTAAAGATCCTTCCGGTGGATTCGGAGCATTCTGCCATTTTCCAGTGCCTGCAGGGAGCTGGGGAAAACAGGATTCACAAAATTCTTCTCACTGCCTCCGGCGGGCCTTTTAAGGGACGCACCAGAGAGCAGCTGGCTGGCGTACAGGTAGAGGATGCCTTAAAGCATCCAAACTGGTCCATGGGCCGCAAGATCACCATTGATTCGTCTACCATGGTAAATAAGGGACTGGAGGTCATGGAGGCACACTGGCTTTTCGATGTGGATATGGATCAGGTTCAGGTTGTAATCCAGCCCGCAAGCATCATTCATTCTATGATTGAATATGAGGACGGAGCGGTGATTGCACAGCTTGGAACACCGGATATGAAGCTTCCGATTCAGTACGCCCTTTATTATCCGGAACGCCGCTTCCTTCCGGGAGACCGTCTGGATTTTACAAAGTTAAAAGAGATTACTTTTGACGAGCCGGACATGGAAACCTTCCGGGGCTTAAAGCTGGCTTATGAAGCCGGAAGAGCAGGCGGCTCTCTTCCTACAGTGTTTAATGCAGCCAACGAACTGGCGGTTTCGCTGTTTCTGGAGCGGAAAATCCCATATCTTGCCATTACAGATATGATTCAGGGGGCCATGGAACATCATAAGAGGATAGAAGCCCCTGATGTTGATCAGATTCTGGCAGCGGAGCAGGAGGCATATGACTTTATCAGAGAGACATTAAGAAAGGAAAACTGTTAGCCGGATGAATATTATTTTATCAATCCTGATTCTGGGGGCCATTATTCTGATTCATGAGCTGGGCCATTTTCTTATGGCAAAGGCATGCGGTATTGGTGTAGTGGAATTTTCTCTGGGAATGGGTCCCAGACTGTTGAGTACAGAAAAGGGAGGAACCAGATATTCCCTCAAGGCCTTTCCCTTTGGAGGCTCCTGTGCCATGCTGGGGGAAGACGAAGAAGCAGAGGATGAAAGTGCCTTTGGAAATAAAACGGTTTGGGCCAGGATTGCCGTTGTGGCAGGAGGCCCTGTATTTAATTTTATACTGGCATTTTTACTGGCAATGATTCTGGTGGGTGTTTCCGGCGGCTATACGGTTCCACTGGTTTTGGGAGTAGAGGAAGGTTTTCCGGCAAAGGAGGCCGGTCTTCAGACAGGAGATGTGATTACCCATGTCAATGGACGTTCCATCCATTCTTACCGGGATTTTACAACCTATGTGTTTACTCATCCTGGAAAGGAGCTTAAGCTGACCTGGAAGAGAACTGGAGAGAACGGAGAAAAGGAAACGCTTAAGGCGTCTGTGATGCCTGTTCCTTCAAAAAATGGCCAGCAGCTCATTGGCGTGCAGTTTCAGCCGGGAATTGAACCGGTAGATACGCCCTTGGAATGGATTCGACAGTCTGTATATGAGGTGCAGTTCTGGATCAGGTATGTGTTTGATACGTTTTATATGATGTTTCACGGGGCAGTATCGGTGAATGATATCAGCGGCCCGGTAGGAATCGTAAGCACCATTGACCAGACTGTAGATGAAGCCTCAGAGGCAGGTGCGGGGGCAGTAGCCCTGACGCTGGTAAATTTCGGGGTTCTTTTAAGTGCCAACCTGGGTGTGATGAATCTGATTCCCTTTCCGGCTCTGGATGGAGGAAGGCTGTTTTTCCTGTTTCTGGAAGCTCTTCGAGGAAAGTCTGTTGATCCGGAAAGGGAAGCCATGATCCATACGGCGGGAATGGCCCTTCTTCTGGCTTTTATGGTATTTATTTTGTTTAATGATATGAGAAAACTGTTTTGATAAGTAAGGAATGAGCTTAATACAATAGGAGAATGTAAGATGACAAGAAACGATACACGGATGATCCGAATCGGAGATCGGGTCATCGGGGGAGGAAATCCGGTACTGATCCAGTCTATGTGTAATACAAAGACAGAGGATGTGGCTGCTACAGTAGATCAGATCCGTAGGTTGGAGGAGGCCGGATGCGAGATTATCCGGGTAGCTGTACCTACAATGGAGGCGGCAGAGGCTCTTGGAGGGATTAAAAAGGAAATTCATATTCCCCTGGTGGCAGATATCCATTTTGATTATCGCCTTGCAATCGCGGCTATAGAAAACGGAGCCGATAAGATTCGTATCAATCCCGGAAATATTGGAAGCAGAGAGCGGGTAAAGGCTGTGGTAGATGCGGCCAGAGAGCGCCGAATTCCCATTCGCGTAGGTGTAAACAGCGGTTCTCTGGAAAAAGATCTGATTGCAAAGTACGGAGGCGTAACAGCGGAGGGAATCGTAGAAAGCGCACTGGATAAGGTGAAGCTGATTGAAGATATGGGCTATGAAAATCTGGTAATCAGCATTAAGTCCTCTGATGTAATGATGTGTGTAAAAGCTCATGAAGAGATTGCAAAAAAGACAGATTACCCCCTTCATGTAGGAATTACAGAATCAGGTACGCTTATGTCCGGCAATATCAAGTCAGCTGTAGGTCTGGGAATTATTCTGCATCAGGGAATCGGAGATACCATCCGTGTATCTCTTACGGGAGATCCGGTAGAGGAAATCAAGTCTGCCAAACGGATATTAAAGACGCTGGGACTGAGAAAAGGCGGAGTAGAGGTTGTTTCCTGTCCTACCTGTGGCCGTACCCGCATTGACCTGATCGGACTGGCTAATCGGGTAGAAACAATGGTTACCGGGCTGGAGGGTTTAGACGGCTTAAAAGTGGCTGTTATGGGCTGCGTGGTAAACGGCCCCGGTGAAGCCAGAGAGGCAGATATCGGAATTGCAGGCGGAATTGGAGAAGGCCTTTTGATTAAGAAAGGTGAAATTGTCCGAAAGGTGCCTGAAGAACAGCTGTTAGATGTTCTGAAAGAGGAATTGACGGCAATGGCCGCAGAAAGAAAGAAGTAATTTTATGGCAAAGAATTTTCTGGAGGTATTTCCTTCACTGAATATTGCAGAGCCGCTCAGAGAGCTTTTAGCTCTGACAGAGGTGGAAAAGGTCACCTCTGCC
>CAUCBQ010000191.1 GCA_958441075.1 uncultured Clostridiaceae bacterium
CCAGGGCAATCTGAATACAGAGGTAGATGTGACCGGGGACGATGAGTTTTCCGCTATGGCAGCTAATCTGAACAAAATGGCCTCAGATATCCGTAAGCTTATGGATAAGGAACGGGAGGCTGAGCGCACGAAAAATGAGCTGATTACAAATGTGGCCCACGACCTCAGGACGCCTCTTACCTCCATTATCGGATATCTGGAGCTTTTGGCCGGCAATACGCAGATCCCTCAGGAGATGCAGCATAAGTACATAGAGATTGCCTACAGCAAATCAAGAAGGCTGGAAAAGCTGATTGAAGACCTCTTTGGCTTTACAAAGCTGAATTACGGAAAAATCGCCATGCACATAGGACAGCTGGATATTGTAAAGCTTTTAGAGCAGCTTTTAGAGGAATCGTATCCGAATTTTGAGGAAAAAAATCTGTCCTATGATCTTCAGAGCAATGTGCCTGCAAAAATTATAAACGCTGACGGCAATCTGCTGGCCCGTCTGTTTGAGAACCTGATCGGAAATGCTATTAAGTACGGGGCAGATGGGAAACGGGTACTGGTAAGGATTCATGGAGAGGAAGATACAGTCACTGTGTCTGTGACGAATTTCGGCCGTGTAATTCCTGCCGATGAGCTGCCTCTTTTATTTAACAAGTTTTACCGGGTGGAGCAGTCCCGCTCCACAACTACCGGAGGAACGGGCCTGGGCCTTGCCATTGCAAAGGAGATTGTGGATATGCACGGAGGAACGATCCGGGTTGCCAGCGATCTGAACGGCACAGTATTTACGGTAAAGCTTCAGGTGCATTTTGATATTGATAAAGAACACTTCGGATCTTGATCCGTTCATAAAAAGAGAGGAAAATACAGATGTACAGATATACACGGGTGCTGAAAAGCGCCCTTTTTGCCCTTTTGCTTGTTCTTTCTGCCTCTTTTTCGTCTTATGCTGCGATTACGGCAGATGGTCCGGGAAGCGGTGTGGCAGGACCTGGAGAGACTGCGGCGGAAAAAGGGGGACATACAGAAGAAATTTTGCAGAATGCAGCTGCACCCCGCCCAATAGAGATGGATGTGGTATATGGATATGACAACACAGCCAGAAGCGGGCGTATCCTTCCGATGACGGTTCATTTTACAAACTCCATGGAAGAGGATTTTAAGGGAACCCTTCAGGTGACAACCCTTGAACCGGAGTATAATCCTTATGGAAATGGGAATCTTTCAGAGTACAGCACTTACCGGTATGAGTTTCCGGTGGAGATAAAGTCGGGAGAAAGCGCAGAGAAAAAGGTTCAGATTTCTCTCAGTATTCAGGTGGATCAGGTTCTTTTGTCGCTGGTAGACCAGGAAGGGAAGGAGGCTGCCAGCCGCAGAGTAAAGCTGGATCTGAACCTGAACACAGCAGAGATGTATATTGGAGTTTTAAGCGAGCATCCGGAACGCCTTTCCTATATGGATCATATGGGAATCAATTACAGTACTCTTCGTACCCGTCTCATTGAGCTGAATCGGAATGCAATGCCGGAATCTCAGAGAGAGCTGGATCAGCTGGATGTGCTTTTAATCAATGAATTTGATACCCGGTCTCTTAACCGCCGTCAGCTTGAGGCTGTATGGGAGTGGACCCAGAGAGGGGGTATTCTCCTGTTTGGAACAGGGGATCATGGAAATGAAACCCTGGGAGCCTTTTCCGAGGCTCTCTTAGCCGGCCCTCTGCCTCAGACGGTGGTATTTGAGCTGGATATGGAAAACGGTCAGGAATTTTCCGATTATGGAGACAGCAGGATTCTTCTGAACTGTACCGAGGTGGATTTAAAGGGTGGCACGGAGATTATTACAAAAGGCCCCCTGACCGTTCTCTCCAGTACCCCTGTAGGCAGGGGAATGGCAGCGGCAGCGATTTATGATTTTGGCGATCTGGAGGAGTATGGCGTCTCCAATCCGTCTTATGTAGATCATCTTTTTACAGAGCTTATGGGAGAAAACCGTCTGAACCTTTTAAGCAGCGGGAACGGAGGCTTTTCTGCGGGCCGCTACTGGGAAATTCAGAGCCTGATTAATACGGGAAATGTAAACCGCCTGCCCAAGGTAGGGCTTTACGTTACGCTGGCCGTCGCTTATGTTGCCCTTGCAGGGCCGGGGCTTTACTTCTTTTTAAAGCAGAGGGAGCTGCGCCAGTACTACCAGCCCGCAGTGGCAGTTCTCTCGCTGTGCTGTACGGGTATGGTGCTTTTGATGGGAGTTCCCACACGGTTCAACGGTCCGTTTTTTACATATGCCTCTATTCAGGATGCAGGAGAAGAGGATATGTCGGAAACGCTTTTTATCAATATGCGGTCTCCCTATAACCACAGCTATGGTGTATCTCTGGACCCTTCTTACCAGCTGTTTCCGGTCTGTGATTCTTCTTATTACAATCCGGGTGCAGCTCCGGCTCTGGTGGATTCCAGAGATCCGGATATGGTTATCCGGTATAAGGAAGATGAAACCAGTATTGAGGCAAGAGATCCGGGCGCCTTTCGTTCAAGATATTTCCAGATGGAGCGAACACGGCCCAATGAAACAGGACAGGGATTTTCCGGGGAGATACGGGCCTTTGAGGGAACGGTTACAGGAACGGTTACCAACAACTATCCATGGACTGTGGAGAATGCAGCCCTGCTTTTATATAACCAGATGGTAATAATAGGCACCATAGAGCCGGGACAGACTATTTCTCTGGACGGCCGTGAGCTGATATACTGTGCTACAGATCTGGGATATGCCATGGCTGCCCAGATTACAGGAGCCTCACGGTATGGACAGAAGGTGAATATAGAGGACCCGGGCTATGTAAGGGCTTTGGAGAGAACCAATCTTCTTTCCTTCTATGTGGAGAATTATTTTTCCGGATATCATACTCAGGCGCAGGTGGTGGCCTTTAGCCAGGATCAGAAAGAAACCGGATTTTTGAAAAATGCGGAAACAGAAACCTACGGATGCACCCTTTTAACCTCGGAACTGAATGTGAATTATGAACAGAATGGCCTTGTGAGCCGTTCCGCTATGCAGAAGCAGCCTCATGTGCTGGCGGGAGAGTATGATGCGGCACGCAATACGATCTACGGTATGAACCCGGTTGTTCTGGAATATTATCTTGGAAATGAACTGGAAGTGGAAACATTAAATTTCCACCGCCTCAGTGACGCTGTGGTAGCCAATCTGAGATATTATTACACGGTACCCTTTACCGGAAATATGTATTTCTATAATTATAATACAGGCTCCTACGATCTGATGGACAGCGCTGTAAGCCAGTATGACAGAGAGGCTTTGGATTCCTACCTGTCTCCCGGAAATACGGTTACTGTGAAATATGTGTATGATACGTCGGGAGAGTATACCTGGAATATTATGCTCCCGGTTCTTACGGTTACGGGAAGGAGGCAGACCTGATGCTGACAGTAAGAAATCTTCACAAAATATATGGAAAATACCACGCATTAAGC
>CAUCBQ010000192.1 GCA_958441075.1 uncultured Clostridiaceae bacterium
TTTTAAAGGAATTTGAGGCAGGAAGATAATATTTTTAATGAAAGGATACAGTATGGTACATATTGTTGGAGCAGGCCCTGGGGCCACAGACTTAATCACCGTAAGGGGAGCCAGACTTTTAAAGGAAGCGGATGTAGTCATTTATGCAGGTTCCCTTGTAAATAAGGAACTGCTGGAACTGACAAAAGAAGGTGCCCAGGTTTATGACAGCGCCTGCATGACTCTGGAAGAGGTGATGGAGGTTATAAAAAGAGCCTGGAAGGAAAATAAGGAAATTTTGCGTCTTCACACAGGTGATCCCTGTATTTACGGGGCAATCAGAGAGCAGATGGACGCCATGGACAGGGAGGGGATTTCCTATGAAATCTGCCCCGGCGTCAGCTCCTTCTGCGGCGCAGCTTCAGCTCTGGGATTGGAATATACATTGCCGGGGATTTCCCAGAGCGTTATTATTACACGAATGGCTGGAAGAACACCTGTGCCGGATCGGGAAAGTATTGCTTCCTTTGCGGCTCACAGAACTTCTATGGTACTGTTTTTAAGCGCCGGGATGTTAAAAGAGCTTTCTGAGGAGCTTATAAGGGGCGGCTATCCGGCAGATACGCCAGCGGCTATTGTATATAAGGCAACCTGGCCGGAGGAAAAAGTGGTGCGCTGTAAGGTGAAGGATCTGGAGGAGGCAGCAAAAACCCACGGAATCACAAAAACGGCGCTGATTATCGTGGGAGAAGCAGTTGGACAGAAAGGCTATGAGCGATCCAGGCTCTACGATCCAGGCTTTGAAACAGAGTACCGGAAAGCGCAGGCTCAGGAAAAACGGGAAGACATTGGAAAATTATATGTAGTGGGCATTGGTCCCGGTTCTGCAGATGGAATGACAGGGGAAGCCAGACAGGCTCTGGAGCGCTGTCAGGTCATTGCCGGATATACGGTATATGCAGATCTGGTGCGGGATGAATTTCCCCGGAAAGAGTACCTTACCACTCCTATGACAAGAGAGGAGGAGCGCTGCCGTATGGCTCTTTCCTGCTGTCTGGAAGGAAAAGATACGGCTATGATCTGCAGCGGCGACGGCGGCGTGTACGGTATGGCAGGACTTTTGCTTGAGCTGGCAGAGGAAACGCCTGAGGTAGAGATTCGTATTGTGCCGGGAGTGACGGCGGCCTGCTCCGGTGCGGCAGCTTTAGGAGCACCTCTGATGCACGATTTTGCTGTTATCAGCTTAAGCGACCGGCTGACCCCCATTGAAACCATCTGGGAACGGGTGGAAAAGGCAGCGGCAGCTGACTTTGTACTCTGTCTTTACAATCCGAGGAGCAAGGGGCGGCCTGATTATCTGCGTCAGGCCTGCCAGCGGGTGTTAAAGTACCGGTCTGCCCAGACGGTCTGCGGCCTTGCAAAGCGCATCGGACGGGAAGGTGAGGAAACTGCGGTTTTAACCTTAAAGGAGCTTATGGAGGCAGAGGCAGATATGTTTACCACTGTTTATATCGGCAATTCCTCTACGAGAAATATCGGCGGCCGTATGGTGACGCCAAGGGGCTATGAGAGAAAGCATTCCGACAGAAAGGACGCATGAGGAAAATGGAAAAAAACAGGAGGCTGATCCTGTTTGCAGGAACCACCGAGGGCAGGCTGCTGACAGGAAAGCTGGCAGAGGAAGGGCTCCAGGGAGTGGTGTGCGCTGCAACGGAATATGGGGGAGAGCTTCTCAGGGAGGAGCTGGAAAATGTTCATCCGTTAAGAAAAAACAGTGGGAAAAGCGGTAAGGAAGGCCTGAAAATCAGGGTTGGCAGACTGGATCAGGGTGAGATTGAAGAACTGATCCGAAGAGAAAATTCGGGACTTGTAATAGATGCCACTCACCCTTATGCAGATCAGGCTACAGCTAATATCCGCAGAGCCTGCAGCCATTTTCCGGATGTGAAGCTTCTCAGATGCCTTAGAGAAGAAGGAGAAGCTGAAAAAAATGAAGCGGTCCATGTGGTGGCTTCGGTTCAGGAGGCGGTTCGCTGGCTGAACGGACAGGAAGGTAATATTCTTCTTACCACGGGGAGCAAGGATCTGGAGGTTTTTTCACAGATTCCGGATTGCAGACAGAGAATCTATGTCCGTGTCCTGCCTCTGGAAGCTTCTGTACGCTGCTGCAGAGAACAGGGATATGAGGGCCGCCATATTATCGCAATGCAGGGACCTTTTTCAGCAGAAATGAATCAGGCCCATCTGCGGGAATATAACTGCCGCTTTCTGGTTACAAAAGACGGAGGAAAGGCAGGAGGATTTGAAGAAAAGCTCAAAGGCGCTGCAGGAGCCGGAGCAGAGGTTTTGGTAATCCGGCGTCCGTTGGATCAGGGAATGAGTATGGAAGCGGTTATAAAAGAGGTAAAGGAGTGGAAAAACACATGAGAGAGGATCAGGTATGCAGACAGGAGCGCCCGGTGGTCTATCTGATCGGTATTGGCATGGGCGGTGAGGATCAGCTTACCGGACAGGCCATAGACCGTCTGGAGGGGGCGGAGGCTGTTATGGGAGCCGGACGGATGCTGGACAGCGTAGAGCCATATATTCAGGGAAAGCCTGTGTTTACAGCCTATAAGCCCAGCGAGATGGTTCAGTGGCTCGGCTCTTTTTCATGGATGGAGGCGGCTCTGGTGCTTTCCGGGGATACGGGCTTTTACAGCGGTGCAGAAGCTGCTTCAAAGGCTTTTATACGGGAAGGCTGGGATGTAGAGTATATTCCGGGAATTTCCAGTTTGTCCTATTTCTGCGCCAGAATCGGCAGGAGTTGGCAGGACGTGTATCCCGTAAGCAGTCATGGAAGGGAGTGCGATATCCCGGCCTGTGTGAGAAGCCATAAAGCCTGCTTTATCCTTTTGGGCGGAGAAGGGGGGCTCTCAGAGCTGTGCCGCCGCCTTGTGAGCAATGGTCTGGGCCATGTGGATCTCTGGGCAGGAGAAAAACTCTCATACAGGGAGGAGCGAATCCTCTGGAAACGGAAGCCGGCAGAAATTCTCATGGAGGAGGAAGCTCATCCCTTTGGCAGTCTTGCCTGTGCGATTGTGGAAAATCCCTGTGCAAAGGAATCGCAGATGTATCCGGAGCTTCATCCTGCAGATTCTGACTTCATCCGGGGAAAAACGCCCATGACAAAGGAAAGCGTGCGCAGACTGTCTCTGGAAAAGCTTCGGATCGGCGCCCGGGCCGTCTGCTTTGATATCGGTGCAGGAACCGGCTCCCTGTCTGTGGAAATGGGGCTGGCAATCCGGCGTCAGTGCGGAGGAGGACGGGTATATGCTATTGAGCGGGAGCCGGCTGCGCTGGAACTGATTGACGCCAACAGGAGAAAATTCCATGGGGACTGGTCCGGATTTCACATGATAGCCGGGGAAGCGCCTGAGGCTTTTAAGGGCCTGGAAATGCCTACCCATGCATTCATAGGAGGAAGCGGAGGCCGTATGA
>CAUCBQ010000193.1 GCA_958441075.1 uncultured Clostridiaceae bacterium
ACTCTCCGTTCCTTCCAGATTGTAGCAGATCACAGGCATTCCCTTATATACATTTTCAAAAAGTATCCTTGCTGCCTCATAAGGCATATTAATGCAGCCATGAGAACCGCTTTTCTTGTAAATCGTACCGCCAAAGGTATTTCTCCAGCTGGCATCATGAAAGCCTATACCTCCATTAAAGGGCATCCAGAACTTCACAGGGCTGGCATACCCCTCTCCCTTGAGCACTGCATTTCTCTGCTTATATGTAAGGCTGAACAGGCCCGGAGGAGTCGTATAGCCTCTGGACTGATTTCCGGATACAAAATCGGATTCAAGGATTTTTTTCCCATCCTTATAAAAAAACAGATGCTGGGCAGTAAGATTTACCTCCGCATAGGTGGTTCCATAATCATTGCCCTCCCGGCTGGCAGCTGTCTGCATATATACCGGTTCTCTCACTACCGGTTCTCCGGCCAGAAGCTCCGCCTTCAGCTGTGCCTTCTCTTCTGCCCCATCAATTCTCCATCCATACACCCCGGCTACCTCTACCTCCGGGCCATAGCTGGTTTTAAATTTCCGTTTGGTATAGGCTGTATTGTACTCAGACCCCAGAGCTTTTACATAGGAGGCCAGCTGCTCCTCATCAATCACCGGCTGGTCATTTTCATCATATGTGATCCACTGACTGATGGTTCCTCCATCCAGAACCTCCCTGCGGCTTCCAAACGTATATGTCACAGACATTAGAGCAAAGCGGTTTAGCTGCTCCAGACGCTTTCTCAGAGCAGGATCATCGGCCTCCACAGCCGGAGCTTCATAGCAGCCCGCCTGTTCCAGATCCAGCTCCGGTAAAAGACCGCAGACAGCCTCTCCTGCAGCTTTAAGTGTCCGCTCCCTGTTCAAAAGCGCTCCCTGTGACTCCGGCAGGATGGAATATCCCCGCCCCTCCTCATATTCTGAAATTGCAGCATCCCGCGGCGGATCTGCCTTTTCAGGGTCTGACTGAGAAAGACCGGAAAGGATAGCTTCCAGCTGTTTTTCATCATAGCTTATAGGGGCCTTTATGTCATACTCCGGCCCTCTTAACAGATACAGCGGCCAGGAATAGGGGTCCTGCTGCCGGAGAATCTCCTCCAGGCTGCCGTCAAATTCTGCTGTAAGGCTGATATTATTTCCAGTAATCTGTACTCTCTCATTTTGACGCATGGAAAGCTGAAGGCTGTAGGATGCTGCCTGGGAGGCGATCATATCCTTTACCTCCTCAGCCGTCTTTCCTCCAACCTCCATACCATTGACTCTGGTATGCGGAAAATAGGCGTCTGTATATTTTCCTGCCTGATAAATATATCCGCCGATACAGATGACAACCGCTGCCGCCGCTCCAATTCCCACAGCTTTTAAGGAACACTTTCCAGCTTTTTCATCAGCCCGTTCCTTCATGCGGGCTTTAAATGCTTCCCTGCTGCGGCTTACCGGCCTTTTCTTTTTTTCTTCACTCATTTATTCAAACCTTTCCTACTGCTGTTTCCCCCTAAAAACGTTTCCCGTCTCTCAAAACCCTTCCGCTGAATACAAAATAAACCCCAACTGCCACTGCACTGGCAATAATATCTGCTATAGGCTCCGCATAGAATACATTTTCTACTCCTGCAAGCGCCGGAAGCATCAGCATTGCAGCCAGATACAGGCCTTTTCTGAACATAGACTGGCTGACGGCAAGAGCAGCTGCGCCCATTCCCGTAAATCCATCCACTACCTCATACTGAATTGCAAGAGGGACCACTGCAAGAACGCTGATGCGGATAGCGCGCACACTGGTTTCTATAAAAAAGCTGTCATTTGTAAAAATTCCCGCAAATTGCGCTGACAGCGTCATTGCAACAACAAACATAATTGCTGTAAAAACCATTCCAAGCCCGATAATATGCTTCTGGGCCCTGCGAATCCGATCCGGACGGCCCGCACCATAATTATACCCCAAAATAGTCTGTGTGCCTCCGGTAATTCCTCCCAGCGGCATGGTTATCATCAGCATAAAGCTCTGTACAATGGTATTGCAGGTCAAAAGCACATCCCCCATTTCACCTCTTCCGTAATGGCGGATCAGCATATTCATAATAATAATCAGACCGCTGTCAGAAGCTGTAATCAAAAATGGGGACAGCCCCAGTATCAGCACCTGAACCATAAGCTGCCGTTGATATCCGCCGAAGGTAATTCGTACCAGAGGACGTTTCCCCAGAAGGAAAAACAGTACATAGGCACAGGAGGCAAGCTGCGAAAAAACCGTAGCGATCGCCGCACCTTTTACTCCCAGATCCAGTACGAAGATAAAAACAGGATCAAGAATAATATTGCTGACAGCTCCTAAAAGCACTGACATCATTCCCACTCTGGCAAAGCCCTGACAGATAATAAACTGGTTCATGCCCGTAGAAAGAAGGGCAAATGCGGTTCCTGACAGGTACCAGGTCAGATATTCATTGGCATAAGGAAAAATAGCCGGGCTGGCGCCAAATACGGTCAGAAGCCGGTTTTTAAAAAGATACATCACCGCCATCAAAACAGCCGCCATACCGGTAAGAAGCACAAAGCAGTTAGCCACTACCCGTTGTGCAGCCTTTTCATTTTTCTGCCCCAGACGGATGCTCATAATAGGCGCTCCTCCAATGCCGACCCAGCTTGCAAAGGAGGTGATCAGGGTTACCACAGGCCCGCATACGCCTACTGCCGCCAGAGCCTGACCTCCGATTTCCGGTATGTTGCCTATATACATACGGTCTACAATGCTGTATAAAACACTGACAAATTGAGCCAGCATGGAAGGAAAAGCAAGCTTCCATACCAGCTCTCTTATATGATCTGTATCCAGATTATTTTCCAGTTTCACAATCTTTCTCCTTAACGTAGGTTATTTTCCCCTGAACTTGGAAATCTCATCTGCCAGTTCCCTGGCACTGTCTGTCATTCCCCTAAAGGCTCCAAACCGGTAAAGACTGGCTATAAAAAGTCCGATCGGCACTGCCAGAATCATTCCTGCAAGACCCTTTATTTTAAAGCCCAGGTAAAGCAAAAGCAGGGTCAGAAGAGGATTTAAGCCCATGGTATCACCTACCAGCTTGGGCTGCACCAGCTGACGGATCACCTGTGTCAGCACATAGATGAGAATCAATCCTGCCGCAAAGGCATACTCTCCCCCCAGCACCTTGATAATTCCCCAGGGAATCAGGGCTGTTCCTGTGCCAAACACCGGAAGGAAATCAAGGAGGGCAATCAAAAGCGCCCATAAGGGCCCATAGCTTACACCCAGAATAAAAAATCCGGCAGCCAAAATCAGCCATACTACAGACATAATCTTAAACTGGGCCATAAAGTACCCGCCGATCAGCCGCCTGGACTCTTGTTTCAAATGATCCGAATACCTGCCAGTCCATTCCGGCATATGGCTTCTTATAACAGCCAGTATCCGGTCCC
>CAUCBQ010000194.1 GCA_958441075.1 uncultured Clostridiaceae bacterium
TAGCTTCCACGGCAGCACAGGCCGGACAGTCACAGTAGAGAGCGCCGTCTGCCTTAATCTGCCGGGCGTGTCCGGCAATATTTTTTGCCGTATCGGCTCCAAAGTATGAAGCTCCGGCTTCGGAAGCTGCAAAGGCAATAAGCTGGTCAACAGGCATAATGTCAGCCTCTAGCTCTGCCATATACCTTTTTGTTTCGTCCGCTTCGCTTTCAGTACCCAGTGCGGCCAGCCAGCGTTCGGCAGCGGCCCTTGTCTCCGGACTGCAGGTGGGGGCTGCGATAAGCTCCCGGGTTTTTTCAGCTGCAAAATTTAATACCTCATTTGTCATAGAAGCACATCCTTTCTTTTGGCGGGCAGAGCAGTAAACGCACTGCTTTTTATCATGTTTCTATAAAAAATCATACCATATTTTTCCAGTACACGCAAGAAAGGAGAGGGCTGAAAACAGGAGGGCTTCGGGGAAATCTCCCGGTTGACAAACCACGGAATCCGTCGTAAAATTTACAATGACGAAAGACATACTTTCCATGATGCGACATAGATATATGAGAAAGGCTAAGAAGGGGAATAGTAAGCCCGGTGCGCGTTACAGAGAGAGGAATGATGGTGGAAGTTCCTTACGAAAGCACGGACCCAACCGGCCCTGGAGCCCTGTATGACGAATACAGCGCAGACCCGGCGTTAAGGGATAAAAGAGAGAGTCGTAAAGACTAATCAGGGTGGTACCGCCGAGCTGTTCGGTCCCTTGCAGAGCGCATAGATGCATGGGATTGGATGGCTTTTTTGTTATATTGAAAGGAAAAGGAGAATCATTATGGCAGACAACAAAAAAATGGTAGAAGCCATCACATCCATGGACGTAGATTTTGCCCAGTGGTATACGGATGTGGTAAAGAAGGCAGAGCTTTGCGACTACGCAAGCGTAAAGGGCTGTATGGTAATCAAGCCCGCAGGCTACGCAATCTGGGAGAATATTCAGAAGGAGCTGGACCGCAGATTTAAGGAAACAGGCGTGCAGAACGTATATATGCCTGTGTTTATTCCGGAAAGCCTTCTTCAGAAGGAAAAGGATCATGTAGAGGGATTTGCACCTGAGGTAGCATGGGTGACACACGGCGGCCTGGAGCCTCTTCAGGAGCGTATGTGTGTAAGGCCGACCTCTGAAACCCTGTTCTGTGACTTTTACGCAAAGGATATTCATTCCTACAGAGATCTTCCAAGAGTTTACAACCAGTGGTGTTCAGTTGTCCGTTGGGAGAAGACAACCCGTCCCTTCCTGCGCTCCAGAGAGTTCTTATGGCAGGAAGGTCATACGGCTCATGCTACAGCTGAGGAGGCAGAAGAGAGAACCGTACAGATGTTAAACGTATATGCTGATTTCTGTGAGGAGGTTCTGGCAATTCCGGTTGTAAAGGGACAGAAGACAGACAAGGAGAAATTTGCAGGCGCAGAGGCTACCTATACCATCGAGTCCCTGATGCATGACGGAAAGGCTCTTCAGTCCGGCACCAGCCACAATTTCGGCGACGGCTTTGCAAAGGCCTTCGATATTCAGTTTGCAGATAAGGATAACACATTAAAACACGTTTACCAGACTTCCTGGGGTATGACAACCCGTATGATCGGCGCCATTATCATGGTACATGGTGATGACAACGGTCTGGTTCTGCCGCCCAGAATTGCTCCTGTACAGATCATGGTTGTACCGATTCAGCAGAAGAAGGAAGGCGTTTTAGACAAGGCGTTTGAATTAAGAGACCGTCTGGTGAAGTCTGGTTATGCTGTAAAGGTGGACGATACGGATAAGAGCCCCGGATGGAAGTTTGCAGACTGTGAGATGCGCGGTATTCCTCTGCGTGTGGAGATCGGCCCCAAGGATATGGAGCAGAACCAGGCAGTTCTGGTTCGCAGGGATACTCACGAAAAGACAGTTGTCTGCCTGGACGAGCTGGAGGCAAAGGCAGGAGAACTGCTTGAAACCATTCAGAAGGATATGCTGGAAAGGGCCAGAGCCCACAGAGAGGCTCATACCTACATTGCCACAGAGTGGGATGAGTTTGTAGATACTGTTAACAATAAGCCGGGCTTTGTAAAGGCTATGTGGTGCGGCTGCCGTGAGTGCGAGGATAAGATCAAGGAAGAAACAGGCGCTACTTCCAGATGTATGCCTTTTGAGCAGGAGAATTTGTCCGATCACTGCGTATGCTGCGGAAAACCGGCTAAAAAGATGGTTTACTGGGGACGGGCATATTGATGAAAATACAGATTCCCGCTGCTGCACAGGAGATCGTAGAGAAGCTCTGCGGGCATGGCTATGAGGCTTATCTGGTAGGCGGCTGTGTCAGGGATATGCTTCTGGGACGGGCGCCGGGAGACTGGGATATTACCACCAGTGCAAAACCCGAGGAAGTCAAGGCGGTATTCCGCAGAACAGTGGATACAGGAATCCAGCACGGCACTGTGACTGTAATGATGGGAAAGGAAGGCTATGAGGTTACGACCTTCCGGATCGACGGCGATTATACAGATGGCCGTCATCCGGACAGCGTAACCTTTACGCCGGATCTTATAGAGGATTTAAAGCGCAGGGATTTTACCATCAATGCCATGGCTTACAACAGAACCCGCGGCCTTGTGGATGCTTTTGGAGGCCAAAAGGATCTGGAGGATGGAATAATCCGCTGTGTAGGCGCAGCAGAAGAGCGCTTTACAGAGGATGCCCTGCGCATCCTCAGGGCAATTCGTTTTTCTGCCCAGCTGGGCTTTGAGATTGAGGAACATACGGAAAATGCCATAAAAAAGATTGCCCCCAATCTGGTTCATGTGAGCCGGGAGCGGGTTCAGGTGGAACTGACCAAGCTTCTCACAAGCCCTCTTCCCGGACGGATTCGGCAGGTTTATGATACCGGGATCAGCCCCTGGGTGTCAGAGGTATTTCACCGGATTCCGGAGATTTCAGGCAGCGCCTGTTTTCATATACCGGCTTCTGTACCGGCGGAAAAATCCCTTCGCTGGGCTGTTTTTATGCGAAAATGTGATCCCGGGGAAGCTGTTTCCGTACTTAAAGCGCTGAAACTGGATAATGATACCATCTACCGGGTAAGGACGCTGGTTCAGTGGATTGGCACATCCTTATGCGGAGAGCCAACAGAGGAAGCCATGCAGTCAGATGGGAAGGGGTCAGCCGCACAGGCAGAGCTTTTTAAAAAAGAGCTTTCAGAGCAGGCGGACAGGGTTAAAACAGGAATGCGGAGGGCCATGAGCCAGATGGAGCCGGAGCTGTTTGACGATCTCCTTATGATAAAACGGAGTCTGGCTGAGAATGATCCTTCTGCCATGGAATGCCTGACAGCGCTTTGCAGCATCAGAGACCAGATCCGCAGAGATGGCGACTGCATCAGCCTTAAAACCCTGGCAGTTACGGGAAATGACCTTATAAAAGCAGGAATAAAGCC
>CAUCBQ010000195.1 GCA_958441075.1 uncultured Clostridiaceae bacterium
CATTTACATCTGTGTCTATAGCCATAGGAACATTAAGCGCTTCTTTAAGGCTTCCAAGCAAATCTTTATTTCTCCAGGCCAGCTTGGGAGACTCCAGTATATGTCCGTAGCTTTCAGCAGCAGGATCTACTCCCACCGGGCCAAAGGCTCCGATACCAAGAGCCTTGATATCCTTATCCTTAAAATAGGAGATAATCTTTGGAATGGTTTCCTCCGGCGTGGTAGTGGGAATGGAAACCTGATCAATGATGCTTCCGTCCTCTTTTCCCAGAGCGCAGACCATCTTGGTTCCCCCTGCTTCCAGTGCTCCGATTATCATTTTCATTGTCCTCCTCTTATCAGTCTCTTCTGTTTCCTACAAAACGGAGAATATAAACAAACAGATTAATGAAGTCCAGATAAAGCTGCAGTGCTGAAAAGATAGATGCCTTTGCAGCCATCTCTGAATTCTGCCCGTAATAAGCATAATATGCCTGAATCTTCTTTGCATCATAGGCTGTAATAATTAAAAACAGGAAAATACCCACGCCGCAGACGGTTGTTTCAAAGGCGCTTAAATCAATGAACATAGCCAACAGCCAGAAAATAAACAGGAAGATCAGCCCGCCCATCATAAAGGGACGCAAAGCAGAAAAATTAATATTTCCATAATAGCCTATCAGGGCCATCACTCCGAAGAACAGCGCTGTGATACCAAATGCCAGCCACAGAGACATGACATCAAACATCAGAAAATAAATGCTGAACACAATGCCATTCACAGCAGAATACAGGAAAAACATCGCCTTTGCCGAAGCCACTGACAGCTTTTCCAGTCTGGCAGAAAGAGAGATCACCAAAATCAGTTCTGCTGCCAGCAAGAGGAAGTTCCACGCCGGAATCCGGATCACATAGATAAATGCCCCTGTAAAATACATACTGATGGCAACAATCAGCGTTACAAGCAGCCCTGCAAACATCCAGCCAAAGGTCTTTGCCGTATATCGGCCCAGAGATTCTCCTGCCTGATTAACCGCTCTCTGTTCCATTCTGAATTCATCGTTCATACTGCATTTCTCCTTTCATTTCTACTCTGCGGATATCATATAATAGTAAATGGGCTGACCGCCGTACTGCAGTTCAATCTCCTTATCCGGGAACTGCTCCTGAGCCTGTTCTCTGAAGGCTTCTGCATCTTCCTCAGCCACATCGCTTCCATAATAAATGGTAACCAGCTCACTGTCATCATCTAACATGGCTTCAAGCGCCTTTTTTGCAGCGCCGGAAACAGAGGTGTCGACTGTCAGCATTCCATGGTCTCCGATTGCCATAATATCGCCCTCATGGATCTCCATTCCGTCAATAGAAGTATTGCGCACCGCATAGGTAATCTGTGCTGTCCGCACCCGCTCCATCTCGGCTGTCATATTCTCCAGATTTTCCTCCGGCGTCAGATCCGGAATGAAATTCACCAGAGCCGTAATACCCTGAGGCACGGTTTTGGAGGGAATCACTATAATCTCCTTATCCTCCGTCAGATCACGGGCCTGATTCGCTGCCAAAATAATATTTTTATTATTCGGAAGAATGAAAATGTGATCCGCATTGACCTTTTTAATCGCATTCAGCATATCCTCCGTACTGGGATTCATGGTCTGTCCTCCTTCAATGAGGTAATCCGCTCCAATCCCCCGAAAAATCTCACTTAAACCATCTCCGCAGGATACGGCAATAAATCCATATGGCCTGCGTTCACCAAATTCTTCCGGCTCCAGATCCGTCTGAGAAGCCTGTTCTTTTGCCAGGCGCTCTGAATCCTGAATCACCCGTTCCTCATGCTCCTCCCGCATATTATCAACCTTCATACGGGACAGAGATCCATAGGAAAGACCCTTTTCAAAGGCCAGTCCCGGATGATTGGTGTGTACATGGATCTTTACAATTTCATCGTCTGACACCACTACCAGAGAATCTCCAATGGAACCCAGATATCTCTTAATTTCACTTTCATCCTCCTGGGTATACTCTTTTTCAAGCTTGATAATGAACTCTGTACAGTAGCCAAACCGAATATCCGCCGTATCAATATCCGTTCTGGAAGCTCCCGCCGTCTGAACACTCTTCACAGAAGAAGTTTCTGAAGCCTCTGTATCCTCAAGAGAAAACTCGCCGCATCTTCCCATAAGGCCGTCAAAGGCACCCTTTACCACCTGCATCAGCCCCTGACCGCCGGAGTCCACTACTCCTGCCTGCTTTAATACGGGAAGCATCTCCGGCGTCTGGCTTAATACATAATCGCCTTCCTCTATAACCGCTTTCGCGAAAATCTCTATATCGTCTGTCTGAGAAGCCATCTCAATGGCTTTGTCAGCCATTCCCTTGGCAACCGTAAGAATGGTTCCCTCCTTTGGCTTCATAACTGCCTTGTAAGCGGTTTCTGTACCGCGTACCATAGCATTCGCCAGAATCGTAACATCAATATTCGCTGCGCCCTGGATCTCCTTTGTAAAGCCTCTCAGAAGCTGAGACAGGATCACTCCTGAATTTCCTCTGGCACCCCTTAATGATCCGGAAGAAATGGCCTTAGCCAGCTGCTCCATATCCGGATTCTCAAGCTCTGCCACCTCTCTGGCAGCTGCCATAATCGTCATAGTCATATTAGTTCCCGTATCCCCATCCGGTACCGGGAAAACGTTCAGTTCATTAATCCAGTCTTTCTTGGCCTCAAGGCCCTTTGCTCCTGCCAGAAAGGCTTTTTTTACCATCCCGGCATCAATTGTACTTATACCCACGGGTTGCTTCCTCCTAATCAATCACTCTGACACCTTCTACAAAGATATTGATCTTTTCGATCTCCATGCCGGTGAATTCTTCTACTCTGTATTTCACGCTTTCGATCAGATTGTCAGCCACAGCTGAAATGCTGACCCCATACGATACGATCACATGAAAGTCAATGGATATCCTGTTTTCTCTGATATCCACAGTGATGCCGTGTGTCAGGCTCTCTCTTTTCAGCAGCTTCACAAGACCGTCCTTCATACTTACGGCCGCCATACCCACGATACCGAAGCACTCCACTGCAATGGTTCCTGCATATAAAGCAATCACTTCCGGGCTGATCTGAATTTCGCCCATCTTATTGCTGATTCGTCCCTTCATATACACGCCTCCTGTTTTAATATTAAGGACAGTATACACTATTTCCCGAAAAAAAGAAATAAATTTTTGTTTTTTCACTTGCAAAAATTGAAAACTTCTGGTATCATTATTTTTGTTGTGGATTTTTCTATTTTCTACAAGAAATCCAAGTAACGTTTAAGGAGGTGCAATAGTATGGCTAAGTGTGCAATCTGTGAAAAGGC
>CAUCBQ010000196.1 GCA_958441075.1 uncultured Clostridiaceae bacterium
ATCATCAGCCAGCAGCAGACCATCTTAAACGACGCCAGATCCCAGTCTGATGCCATGCTCTCTGAGGCAAGGGCTCAGGCAGACGCCATGCTTGCCCAGGCTACAGAGCAGGCCAATTCTATGGTAAGTCAGGCTTCCGAGGAAGCCAACTCCATGGTGGCACAGGCCAATGAGCAGACCACAGAGATGATCAATGAACATGAAATCATGCAGCGGGCCTACAGCCATGCGGAAGAGGTTATTTCGCAGGCTAATATTCAGGCCCAGGCAATTGTAGATGCCGCAGTGAATGATGCCAACAATATCCGTCAGGGCTCTATTCAGTACACAGATGATATGCTCCGCAGCCTGCAGACCATCCTTAACCATACGATGGATAATGCAAAGGGACGTTTCGACGCATTTATGAGTTCCATGCAGTCCAGCTATGATATAGTTTCTGCCAACCGCGGCGAGCTGTCTGGCGGGATCGTAAGAGAGGAGAACACAGAGGCGGCAGCTGCTGTGGAGAATCAGGAGGCTCAGGCGGATTAAAAGCAGCTGTGCAGGCTTTGATTTATGAAAAAACACAGATAAAAGGCCATGCATGAGAGTACGCTGTGGAGCAGCTTCCACAGAATATAGTGCCGGATAGACAGTCCGGCACTTTTTAGTACACTTTTTGTCTGGAAGATCCCTGAAATTCCCCCAAAAGCTCCGGCAGCAGTGATGAGAAGGGCTCCGGAAAAGCCGGGAATGGAGTTTGAGATAGCTTCGATACCAGTGGTGATCTCTATGACGCCTAAGAGGGCGCATCGCAGTGCAGAAGGCAGGACAGAATCCGGCACTACACTGAGATACAGGGAAAAAATAGAAAAAATCATGATATAAAGGCCGATTTTCTCCATGGTTTCCAGGCAGTCCATTAAGTGTGCATCAAAAGCAAAGGCTGTGTTTTTTGATTCACAGGTGCTCTGTCTCCATAAAGGCGTTTCTGAAGACAGACGGTAATATTTTTTTGCGAGGAAAGACACGGGAAATATGGGCAGATACAGGGCTGTAAGGAAGATCCATGGCGGACAGGCACTGGCTGCTGAAAAAAGACCTTCCGCCTGAACACAGAGGTAACCCAGGATAAACATGGGACTGGGGTGATTGCTGATGGCAAGAAGATATCTGGCCTCATGAAGGCTGATACGCTTTTCCTCCAGAAAACGGCTGTCCATCCGGGCTCCCATGGGATAGCCGCACAGAAGTCCGGTAATAAAGACAAAGCTTTCCGGCTGAGACAGGCCCATAAAGCCGGACAAAAGAGGAAAAAAGGGTCTTGTGAGCAGAGGGATACCGTTTAAAGCCACAATTATGCCGGAGCAGATCATAAAGGGCAGAAGGGTGGGAAGAACCACATTGGCCCAGAGCAAAAGCCCTTTTCTGGCTCCTGACAGAGCCAGAGCGGGATGAGACAGAAGAAGGACGAGGCAGAAAACTGCCCCCAGGCCGCCGAGTGAATGTTTCATAAGTAACCTTAGGGGATGGGAGTTTGATATCAGTATATGGCGGGAAAACAGCAATATAACCAATATGAAAAAACAGTGAAAGGGCAAAAAAGATGACCGATGTAAAAATGCTTCCAAAAGCCTTCCTCACAGAGATGGAGCAGCTTTTGGGAACGGAATATGACCAGTATATAAAAAGCTATGAGGAAACATGGAAGCCGGGACTGCGGGTGAATACGCTGAAGCTTTCACCGGAGGCATTCTCGGCCATTTCACCATGGAAGCTGGAGCCCGTTCCCTGGACGAAGAAAGGCTTTTACTATGACAGCCAGGACCGCCCGGCCAGACATCCGGCGTATTTTGCAGGACTGTATTATCTTCAGGAGCCCAGCGCTATGACGCCGGCAGCCATGCTGCCGGTAAAACCGGGAGACAGGGTATTGGATGTATGTGCAGCTCCAGGCGGAAAGAGCACAGAATTGGCGGCAAAGCTGAAAG
This sequence comes from uncultured Clostridiaceae bacterium, assembly GCA_958441075.1. Lineage (GTDB taxonomy): Bacteria > Bacillota > Clostridia > Lachnospirales > Lachnospiraceae > Enterocloster. Next base: position 1,974 of record CAUCBQ010000196.1, read on the forward strand.
GCGAGGGGCTTCTGGTATCAAATGATATCAGCTATTCCAGGGCAAGGGCTCTTCTTAAAAATCTGGAACTGGCCGGAGCTGCCAATGTTGCGGTGGTCAGCGAAGATCCGGGAAAGCTGGCAAAGGTATGGCCGGAGTTTTTTGATAAAATTTTAGTGGACGCTCCCTGCTCCGGAGAAGGGATGTTCCGGCGGAATGAGGATATGGTAAAGGACTGGGTAGAACGGGGACCTGAATATTACAGTCCCATTCAGCGTCAGATTCTGGAACAGGCCGTTGCTATGTTAAAACCGGGCGGTATGCTTTTGTATTCCACCTGTACCTTTTCAAAGCTGGAAGATGAGGACAATATTAATTTTCTTCTGGAAACACATCCGGAAATGGAGCTGGTACCTCTGGATCACAGCGCTGTACCCGGCTCTGCAAAGGGGATCGGACGTTTGGAATGTATGCGCCTCTTTCCTCATCGGATCAGAGGAGAAGGACATTTTCTGGCACTTTTAAGAAAAAAAGGCGGGGAGACTTCCCTGAAAAACCATACCGGAGCTGAAGGCAGAAAGGAGCGCCATAAACCGGCTCTGCAGCCAGGAGACAAAGGGCTTTTGGAACTGGAAGCATTTTTGAACTCATGCAGGATTCCCTGGGAAAAGGAACGCATTTTCATCCATCAGGAAAGCGTATATTACCTGCCCTGTGGACTGGCTCCGGGACTTCCTCTTCGCTTTTTGCGCACCGGTTTACTGCTTGGAGAGCTGAAAAAGGGCCGTTTTGAGCCTTCACAGGCTCTGGCAATGGCGCTGCATCTGCAGGAGTATCCGGTGGTCCTGAATCTTTCTGAGGAGGATGAGCGGGTGATGCGCTATCTGAAGGGAGAAACCATAAATCTGCTGCCTGAGGAGGGCCCGGTAAAGGGCTGGTGCCTGGTAGCCTACAGAGGCTTTCCGCTGGGATGGGCCAAGGGCAACAATATGACGCTGAAAAATAAATACTATCCGGGCTGGCGTTTACAGTAGACGCACAGGGCGGGGATAAGGAAAACAGGAGTGGAATAATCCATATGGCAGAGAAAAAAAAACAGGGTTCCGGACAGATACGTCTGGATAAATTTCTCACGGAGATGGGAAAGGGAAGCCGCAGCCAGATAAAAGAGTTTGCAAGAAAAGGACGAATTCAGGTCAATGGACAGACCGTGAAAGCGGCAGATACAAAGGTAGACCCGGAAAAGGATGAGATTTTCCTTGATGGCACAGCGGTAAGCTATGCCCGGATGGAGTATTTTATGCTAAATAAACCTCAGGGAACCGTATCTGCCACAGAGGACAGCCGCTATCCTACGGTAGTAAGCCT
>CAUCBQ010000197.1 GCA_958441075.1 uncultured Clostridiaceae bacterium
ATTATTGTAGTCCCCGACAATGCCTTTGACATAAGCAGCAAATTTCCCCTGTATGCCATAAGCCCCTGCCTTATCCATGGGTTCTTTTGTATCCACATAGGCTTCCACCTGTCTGTCCGTCATGGGAAATACACAAACCTCTGTCTCTTCAAAAAAAGTAATGACAGGGCTGGTGTTCTGTGAAGAATTTTCTCCACAGAACACCAGGGTTACTCCTGTATAGACCTGATGGCTCCGGCCCTGAAGAAGCTTTACCATACGGATAGCGTCCTCCCGATCCTTTGGCTTCCCCAGAATTTTACCGTCAGCTGCCACCACCGTATCTGCTCCCAGCACGATCACCGGCTCCCCTCTGTGCAGCCCTGCAATATCCTCCGCCTTTTGCCGGGACAGCTCCATAACTACCTCTCCCGGTATCGTGCTTGTGATTACCTCCTGCACATGGCTGGGCTCTACCACCGGTTCTATTCCTACCTGCCGAAGAAGCTCCAATCTCCTCGGTGAGGCAGATGCCAGAATCATCTGTTCCATGATCTTGTCCTCTTTTCCATTTGTTATTTTTCCGAATCCGCTCTGCCAGAGCGCCTGTCCGATAGGCTTCCAAAAGCTTCTCCAGATCCGCAATATTTTCCTTGAGAATCATTCCTACATCAGTGTCGCCTACCAACTTTCTTTTCTCCACCCGCTTCACCACAATAGTTTCTGAATGGATATCGCTTCCCTTTTCAATCGCTGCTTCTGTAGATTCAAAGGGAGCGTGGGCTGCCAGAATCAGACCATAGGAATTGTAAATTAGCGTATATCCGGCAATCCCTGTTTCTTTCTGATAAGCTTTGGAAAATCCGCCGTCAATTACCAGTACTTTTCCGCCACACTTGACAGGATTCTCACCGTTTTTTGATTTTACAGGTACATGGCCGTTGATAATATGTCCTGTTTCCGGCGACAATCCGAATTCCTCCAGAATCCGGTTCACCACCTCTTCATCCTCCAGAAAACGATAGTAAGGATTTTTCTTTTCCTGATGGGTTTCCTTTTCTGCAAGAAAATACCGCTCAAAGGTAGCCATCTTATCTTTTCCAAACAGAGGAGAATCCCGGTGAAGCCAGATATACCACATCAGATCTCTTCCATTTTCCCGTTCTGCCGGATCCACTGCCACAAAGCCCTTTCGAATATACCCATCCAGCACCTCATAAAGCTGCTTTCCCTTGTATCGGCCTCCACAGACCGTTACTGTTTTTAAGGTTCCGTCGTCATTTAAGGGAACGCAGCCATGATACAGCAGATTGCCATTGTATACCTTATACAGGCTTCCCCTGGACAACAGAAACCGCATATGCCGCTGAAGCCTCTCACAATTTAAGAAAGCTCGTTCCAGCCGTTCCATAATGTCCGCCTCTTCCACAGTCAGAGTATAGGGATCTGCCGGATCAATGGTGGGAAAATTCGTATCCAGAAGCGTATACTCTTTTCCATCCAGGAAAATAGTTCCTTTTTCATAGTCAATCCGATGAAGAAGATTGCGATCCTCCAGCCCCATTTCCGGATGCGCCTTAATAATCTGTCCCTCCACCTTAAACTGAATGATAGAAATGGCCTTATGCATTTTCAGATCTGCCTCCATCTCCTTGGCATTGTAAATCCCGCCGCCTCTCAGCTTAAAACAGGTGCAGGGATCCTCCCGGTAAGTATTCACTGCAAAGGTTGCCAGAGGAAGGAGGTTAATTCCATAGCCGTCCTCCAGAATGTCAAGATTTCCATAACGGGCACAGATCCGGATCACATTGGCAATGCACCCTCTCTGCCCTGCTGCCGCCCCCATCCACAGAATATCATGGTTTCCCCACTGAATATCCACCGAATGATGAGCCATCAGCTCATCCATAATCAGATGCGGTCCTGGTCCCCGATCATAAATATCCCCCAGAATATGCAGATGATCCACAACCAGCCGCTGAATCAGACGGCAGAGAGCAATGATACATTCCTCCACCCGCCCCACCCGGATAATGGTCTGAATAATGGCATTGTAGTAGGATTCCTTGTCCGGCACATTGACCTTCTCCGTAATCAGTTCTTCAATTACATAGGCAAATTCCGAAGGCAGAGCCTTTCTCACCTTGGACCGGGTATATTTGCTGGCAGACTGCTTACAGACCTCGACTAGACGGTACATGGTAATCCGATACCAGTCCTCCCGATCAGAAACCTTTCCCAGAATCTGATTCATTTTCTCTCTGGGATAATAAATGAGCGTTGCCAGCTCCTGCTTATCCTCCATGCACAGCGTATTTCCGAAAATATCATTAACCTTGCGTCGAACCGAGCCGGAGCCATTTTTCATTACATGAGAAAAGGCTTCGTATTCTCCGTGAATATCTGTCAGAAAATGCTCTGTTCCTTTAGGAAGATTTAAAATAGCCTCCAGGTTAATCACCTCTGTCGATGCTTCCGCAATCGTAGGATACAGATCCGAAAGACGTTCCAGATATCTGACATTTAAATCGCGCACCAGGAATCCTCCTTTCATTCCTCTTCTGTAAGAATATAAGGTGTTGTCTGATATACATAATAGTTCAGCCAGTTGGCGTAAACTGTGTTGGAAAGATTTCTCCAGGTCAGAACCGGCCGGTTTTCCGGATTATCGTCTGGATAATAGTGACAGGGCAGCTCCGGATTCAGCCCTCTCACCTGATCCCGGTGAAATTCATTGTTCAGTGTCATTCGATCATACTCCGGATGTCCCTGAATAAAAATTCTGCTTCCGTCCTCATTCACCACAAGAAGCACCCCTGCCTCCTCTGATTCTGCCAGAATATTCAGATCCTCATGTTTCCGGATATCCTCACTGCGTACCTCCGTATAACGAGAGTGAGGGCACATGACATAATCATCCAGCCCTCTCACCAGCGGAACCTTATGGTGAAGCACCTTATGGCTATATACCCCATTCAGCTTCTTCTCCCTGGGATATTTGGGAATTCCATAATGGAAATACAGTCCGGCCTGAGCTCCCCAACAGATATGAAGGGTGGAATGAACGTGGGTAGTGCTCCAGTCCATAATAGACTTTAGCTCCTCCCAGTAATCCACGTCTTCAAATTCCATGTTCTCCACCGGCGCGCCTGTAATAATCATGCCGTCGTATTTATGCTTTCGAATATCCTCAAAATTCACATAAAATTTATTAATATGGCTGGCTGACGTATTCTTGGATACATAGGTAGAAAGCATCAAAAAGGTACAGTCCACCTGCAGAGGCGTATTGGACAAAGCCCT
>CAUCBQ010000198.1 GCA_958441075.1 uncultured Clostridiaceae bacterium
GAATTTTCATGTTTCATGCGTTTTATATAATAAAGGCTATTCATTTTTATCACACAATTCCATTCAAAGGAGGAATATTTATGATTATTTACAAGCCATTCTGGGAAACCCTGAAAAAATCGCCCGAAACCACCTACACGCTGATTCACAAACATCATATCTCCAGCGCCACCATTGACCGGCTGCGGAAAAACAAACCCTTAAGCACCATCACCATTGACGACCTGTGCCAGATCCTGCAGTGTCAGGTAGGCGAAATCGCAGCCTATGTATCCCCGGAGGCTGAGACAGCTCCCAAGGACAAGGCCTGAACCATTTTATAATGGCCTTCCGCCTCTTACTGTGCTATACTTAAGGCAGCAAACGACAAAAAGGAGGTTCTTCTGTCATGCAGACAATCGGAAAAATGGATCTGGACAAAAAACTGGCCCGTTTCCGCCGTCAGGGAGCCATCGTTCCCACAAAAGCCATGTTAAAAACACCGGAACAGGTTCAGGGCATACGGGAAAGCGCCCGGATCAATGTAGCCGTTCTTGATTATGTAGCCGCACATATCGGCCCCGGCATCACCACAGCGCAAATTGACCTGTGGGTTTATGAACAGACTACACGTCTGGGGGGAATTCCCGCACCTCTGGGATACGGAGGATTCCCCCGGAGCGTCTGTACCTCTGTCAACGATCAGGTCTGCCACGGCATTCCCTCGGAGCATGATGTCTTAAAAGAAGGGGATATCGTAAATGTGGACGTTTCCACTATCTGTAAGGGTTATTTTTCGGATTCTTCCCGTATGTTCTGTATTGGTAACGTTTCAGCCGAAAAAAAGAGGCTGTCAGACACGGCAAAACAGTGTCTGGAGGTTGGTTTAAAGGAAGTGCGTCCCTGGGGATTTCTGGGAGATATGGGACAGGCGATTCATGATTTTGCCAGAAAAAACGGCTACAGCATCGTACGGGAAATCGGCGGACATGGGATCGGCCTGGAATTTCACGAAGAGCCCTGGGTAAGCTATGTTTCTAAAAAAGGGACTGAGATGCTCATGGTTCCCGGAATGTGCTTTACCATTGAACCCATGGTAAATATGGGACGCCCGGATGTATTTGTGGATGCAGATAACGACTGGACTGTATATACCGACGACGGGCTTCCCTCTGCTCAGTGGGAAATCCAGGTACTGATTACGGAGGACGGGTATGAAATCCTCGCATGGTAGAACCTTCACAGGATACGGCCTGATATTCTTAATAATCCTTCTGGTTTGCTGCGGATGTGGCAGAAGGCCTCTTCCGTCTCCGGAATATCCCCTGTCTTTGGAGCAGCTTAAAACAGAGCTGTCTGATACAGGTCTGGACTGGTCAGTAAGCCGGGAAAGCTCCATGCAGGAAAACCATCTGGTTTATACCTTAAACGACAGCAATGATAAAATGATTTCCATGATATCCGCAGCACAGGGAGAAAAGGAAGGCCGCTGGCTGCAAATCGGATTTTTCTCATCCTCTACAGAAATAAGCACTCCTCTGCCGCAGGAAAAGAGGGAACAGGCCCTGACTCTGGCACAGCGGTTATATGGAGGCTTTGACACAGAAACACAGCTCAATGATATGCTGGCACAGGCAGGCGAGGATGAGTTTACTACCCATGAAATCAAAAACGCTCCCTCCGGGCCGGACTGCAAAAAGATCCAGTGGAAGAAGCAAATCAATGGTATCAGCTGTATCATCAGCTTTTTACAGTTCCCGGATGAGGATGACCAGTTTCTGCTAGAAACCATTGTTTTATACAACTCTGATGAATTCATACCGTAACGGCACCCCCCCGGGCGCAGATCCGCGCTTCCCGGGGGGTTTGTATTTCATTTTTAAACAGGCTATGCAGCACGAAATGCAGCACGCATTAAAAAAGTCCCGTAAATACAGGACTTTTAGGATGGAGATAGTGGGATTCGAACCCATGACCTCTTGCATGCCATGCAAGCGCTCTCCCAACTGAGCTATACCCCCATTGAAATATATAACTGTCAACGAATACTGACTTTTTGATAATACCATATACTGCAGAATAAATCAAGTATTTTTCAAACTTTTCCCATTTTCTCGCAGAATCCCCGGAAGGCTTTCGCCTCCCGGGGATTCTCTATCATTTAATATACATTTTCACTGCAGAAATTATTCATTTCCATACAGAGCAACCAGCTTGGATAAGTGCTCAAAGCGCTCCTTAGCCTCCTGCTCGTTGCGTGCGAACAGCTCTGCTGCTCTCTCAGGATTCTTCATGGTCAGAGACAGGTAACGAACCTCGCCCTTTAAGAAGTCCTGATAGCCTTCCATCTTAGGAGCCTTGGAATCCAGAGTGAACTTCTTCTCTGCTGCTGGGTTATAACGGAAGTTATTCCAGTAGCCGCACTCTAATGCCAGTTTCTCCTCAGTCTGAGCCTTGCTCATGCCCTTCTTGATACCATGGTTGATACATGGAGCATATGCGATGATCAGAGATGGTCCCGGATATGCCTCAGCCTCAGCCAGAGCCTTAACAGTCTGCTGCATATCGCCGCCCATACAGATCTGTGCAACGTATACATAACCGTAGCTCATAGCAATACCAGCCAGGTCTTTCTTCTTGGTCTCCTTACCGCCAGCTGCGAACTGAGCAACTGCACCGGTCTTGGTAGCCTTGGAAGCCTGTCCGCCAGTATTGGAGTAAACCTCGGTATCGTATACCATGATGTTGATATCCTTACCGGAAGCCAGAACGTGATCTACGCCGCCAAAGCCGATATCGTAAGCCCATCCGTCACCACCGAAGATCCACTGAGACTTCTTAGCCAGGAAATCCTTGTTAGCTACGATGTCCTTGCAGGTTGGGCAGTCAACGCCGGATAATGCAGCAACCAGACGGTCTGTTGCAGAGCCGTTCAGAGCGCCGATGCCGTAGGTATCTAACCACTCCTTGCAGGCTGCCTTGATCTCGTCAGTTGCATTTTCATTTGCCATAACGCTCTCAACCTTAGCCTTTAAGCCGTCTCTGATTGCGTTCTGAGCCAGTAACATACCATAACCGAACTCAGCATTGTCCTCAAACAGGGAGTTATCCCATGCAGGACCCTGGCCCTTAGCGTTCATGGTGTATGGTGTGGAAGGTGAGGAGTTACCCCAGATAGAGGAACATCCTGTTGCGTTTGCAATGTACATTCTGTCACCGAACAGCTGGGTGATCAGCTTAGCGTAAGGAGTCTCGCCGCAGCCTGCGCATGCGCCGGAGAACTCAAGCAG
>CAUCBQ010000199.1 GCA_958441075.1 uncultured Clostridiaceae bacterium
TCTTCTCCGATTCCCTCAATGCCGAACTCTGTAACAAGCAGATAAAGAAGCTCCATAAACTGGCTTTTTACTTTGAGACGATATCCCAATTCTCTTTTTTCATAAAATTCAAACATCGATTGAACCAGACTGCTTAACCGGTCTTTTTTCTCCTGAGATTTTCCTTCAAATCCAATACAGGACTCCTCATTCAGATATCCTTCAAAGGATTTCAGCGGAATCTGAAGCACAATCGTCCGGTTAGGGTTCGGACACTCAATAGAATGAATCTCATTGGAGTTTACAATTACAAACTGCCCCGGCTCCAGATGATAATGGTTGGACTGAATAAAAAATTCCATATTTCCCTGAGTTACCAAAAACAGCTCCACCGACTGATGCCAGTGGCGGCTCACCCGGTAATTCCCATCTTTTCCCTCAAAAAGAAACATCCGAAATGGAAGATCCTCGTTTGGTATCACTGTTTCATGTCTGAAATCCATATAAACATCCCTCCGTTTAAAAACAGTTTAACCTGATTTTTTAAAAAAATCCAGAAAAAAACTCCGTACCTGAAGTACGGAGCTTTTTTCTTAGGATTTCGGATTTTCAAAAAGGGTTGAAGGATAGTTATTAAACATTCGTGCATCTCTTATGTACATAGTATATCACGCCATCCCCGAAAATGTTTGAATGTTCTTTGAATAGATTATTAAGAAAATCTTAATTATCCTTTCTTTAAAGAAGCCAGACGGATTTTCAGGCGCTCTCTGTCTCCGTCTGCAAAACAATATCCGTCCATACCGCAGGCCCCGGCTCCCTGAATATTCCGTTCCAGATCATCAATGAAGAAGCACTCCTCCGGCTTCAGGCCGAAGCGTTCAAAAAAATGCTCATACATTTCCTTCTGAGGCTTCATGCATTTTACCTCAGCAGAAAAGAAAATACCGTCAAAGCAGTCAATTGCCGGAATTACCTGATCATAACAGGTCAGAAGACGCAGCGATGCATTAGAGCAGAGATAGATACGGTAGCCTTCCTCCTTTAATTCCCGGATCAGTTCCTCCATCCCCTCTTTGTGGTACATATTGTATTCATGCCAGTGCCTGAAGCTCTTTACCGCCAGATCCTTTTCTTCTTCCGTATCCAGCCGGGCCAGCATCTGATTCAGGCCTTCCTCCTCAGAAATAACCCCCATATCCAGCAGCAGCCATTCCGGAGATACGAATACAGCGGTACTGACCCTGCGGATCAGAGCCTCGTCCTCAGAAAAATGGCGGCAGACCCTGTCTCCCTCATACTCTACCAGTACCTTTCCCATATCAAATACAATATTTTTAATCATTGTCTCTCTCCTTATTTATGTAAAAAGGGATGCCGAAAACCCATAGGCTTTTCGGCATCCCAAAATGACATTTACTTTGTCTCCGGCTTTTCAACCTGAATGATAGCAACCTTCTGCATCGGAATACGGCAGTTCTTGTTGCTGCCGAACTCTACGATTACAGTGTCATCGGTCATGTCGATGATCACGCCGTAAAATCCGCTGCTTGTCAGAACGGTATCTCCAACAGCAACGCTTGCAAGCAGCTCCTGCTGTTTCTGTCTCTCCTTTTTCTGGGGACGAATTGCCATAAAATAAACAAGGGCTCCCAGAAAAATAATATAGAGAATAATTCCTCCCATTCCATCCATGGTGTTTCCTCCTTCATACCTGCTGCTACATTGCCCCAGCAGTTTCTTTTATCAATCCTTCTGGCCTGCCATGCCGGCCAGCTTAGCGGCTTTGTACTCGCTGTAGCGGTGTTCTTCGATGGCTTCCCGGATCTCTTCCATCATTTTATTATAAAAATACAAATTATGCAAGGTACATAATCTCATTCCCAGCATTTCTTTTGCCTTTAACAGATGACGGATATAGGCGCGGCTGTAGGAACGGCAGGCAGGGCACTGACAGCCTTCTTCAATCGGCCGGTGATCCAGCTCATATTTCTGATTAAACAGATTTAATTTGCCCTGATTGGTGTACACATGACCGTGACGTCCGTTTCTGGACGGATAAACACAGTCAAAGAAATCAACCCCTCTGTCTACTGCCTCTAAAATATTGGCAGGAGTACCCACTCCCATAAGATAAACCGGCTTTTCCTCCGGCAGATGGGGAACAGTCACATCCAGAATGTGATACATTTCCTCGTGAGACTCTCCTACGGCAAGTCCGCCGATGGCATAGCCGTCCAGATCCATTTCGCGGATAGTCCTGGCATGGTCGATACGGATCTCGTCAATAACGCCTCCCTGATTAATACCAAAGAGAAGCTGTTCCCGGTTTACTGTATCCGGAAGAGAATTTAAACGGTCCATCTCCGTCTTGCACCGTCTCAGCCAGCGGGTTGTACGGTCTACAGACTTTCTGATATAGTCGTAATCCGCATGGCTGGGCGGACATTCGTCAAAAGCCATGGCAATAGTAGAACCCAGATTGGACTGGATCTGCATACTTTCCTCAGGCCCCATAAAAATCTTGTGTCCGTCGATATGGGAGCTGAAATATACGCCCTCTTCCTTTATCTTTCTCAGATCCGTCAGAGAAAATACCTGAAAACCGCCGGAATCCGTAAGAATGGGCTTATCCCAGTTCATAAATTTATGAAGGCCGCCAAACTCCCGAATCAGCTTATCTCCGGTACGCACATGGAGATGATATGTATTGGACAGCTCCACCTGAGTACCGATCTGGCGCAGATCATCTGTGGATACGGCGCCCTTAATCGCACCTACTGTTCCTACATTCATAAACACAGGTGTCTGGATGGTGCCGTGAACCGTTTCCATCACAGCACGCTTGGCCCGTCCGTCCTTTGTAATTACCTGATATTTCATAAATTATTCCTCATCAGCCAGAGCTGCTTTAATCATGATCGCGCATTCAATCCGCTTTTTCTGCATCTCACAGCCGATCTCATATGCGCCGTTAATGGAACCGCTGAAATTGTAGGAATTGGCGCTGCATCCGCCGCTACAGTAGAATCTGGCAAAACAGTCCTTGCAGCTTTCCTTTGCATATACGTTGCAGAGCTTAAACTCATTGCGGATCTCTTCATTTACAATGCCCGTATCTACATTTCCCAGAAGGAACTCCTCATTTCCCACAAACTGGTGGCAGGGATAGAGATCTCCCCATGGGGTAACAGCCAGATACTCTGTACCGGAGCCGCAGCCTGCCATGC
>CAUCBQ010000200.1 GCA_958441075.1 uncultured Clostridiaceae bacterium
GGCTGGAACGGAAGGGGATTCGCTGCAAAATGTTTTCTCCCATTATTCCGGTGCTTTCAACCCATCAGAATTACAGAGATCACCGGAAAATTGCGGTTATTGACGGCCGTACAGCCTTTACGGGAGGCGTAAATCTGGCGGACGAGTATATCAACCGCAGAGTGCGGTTCGGTCACTGGAAGGATACGGCCCTGATGGTAAAGGGGGATGCGGTAAAAAGCTTTACCATGATGTTTCTTCAGATGTGGGATGTGACAGAGAAAACGGAAGAGGATTACAGAAAATATATTTCTGTACCAGAGGAAGGAAACGCCGTTTTTCAGTCAGAAGAAGGATATGTGATTCCCTATGGAGACAGTCCTTTTGACAGAGAGCAGATCGGAGAGCAGGTTTATCTGGATATACTGGGGCAGGCAAAAAAATATGTCCACATCATGACGCCCTATCTGATTCTGGACGACGGCATGAAGGATGCCCTGGGCTATGCGGCAAAACGGGGGGTAGAGGTTACGGTTATCATGCCCCATATTCCGGATAAGAAATATGCCTATCTGCTGGCCAGAACCTATTATCCGGAGCTTTTAAAGGCGGGGGTGCGGATTTTTGAATATGAACCGGGCTTTGTCCATGCAAAGGTTTTTGTCAGTGATGACGAAAAGGCAGCGGTAGGAACCATTAATCTGGATTTCCGCAGCCTGTACCTGCATTTTGAGTGCGGAACCTTTCTTTATAAGTGTCCGGTTATCCGGGAAATTGAAGAGGATTATCAGAAAACTCTTAAAAAATGCATTCCTGTTACATTGGAAACCTGCCAAAGCTATAGCTGGCTGGGACGTAAGGCGGGAAGGCTGCTGCGCCTGATTGCACCTCTTATGTAGGGACTGTTTTAGAAGGCTGTATACGGATGATAGTATCTGTATACAGCCTTTTTATATAAAAATACACAGTTAAAACACAGAATCGTCACAAACCCATGATACCATCAGTGACAGATGAGCACAGAAATGTATAATTACTTAAAGGAGTTTGTTTATGAAAGGATCAAAACCATACAGCCGCCTGATCTGCTGTTCTCTGGCAGCGGCGTCCGCTCTTTCGCCCGTTTTGTCATTTACAGTTCTGGCGGATAATATTTCCAGCGCCAATTTTGATCTGCGCCAGCAGGTGGTAAAGCTTACGGGAATTATGGAGATTTCCAGCTTCCGCGGTCAGGTTACAAGAGGAGATTTCGCCAGAATGCTGGTAAATGCATCCAGTTATCGGGAGAATCTGCCTTCTTCCAGCGTATCTGTCTATGCGGATGTTCCGGCAGACCACTCCAATGCGGTTTATATTCGTGTGGCTGCTTCTCAGGGCTGGATGGGCGGATATCTGGGCGGTAATTTTAAGCCGGAGGAGCCTGTATTATATAGGGATGCAGTAAAGGCGGTTCTGACTATGCTGGGATATACAGATGAGGATTTTACTGGGGAGATGACCAGCTCCCGTATATCGAAATTTAACTATCTGGAGCTGAATGAAAATGTGAGCTGCCAGGCAGATGAAACGATTACAGAAACAGACTGCATGAATATTTTTTACAATCTGTTAAAAACAAATAAAAAGGGCAGTAATGAGATCTATGGAAGCGTGCTGGACTGTGAGCTGAATTCAGACGGGGAGATCAATCCCATTTCCATACTGGAGGATGAGCGCAAGGGGCCCATCCTGGTTCATAAGAATTTCAGTGTGGCCCAGTCAGTGCCCTTTGATACGGAGGACGCCAATGTGTTCTTAAACGGTGTGGAAAGCACTCTGGCAGCCGTAAAGGCTTCTCAGCAGCAGGCCGGTTTTGCAGTGCTGTATTACAATGTGAAGTCAAAGACCATCTGGGCCTACACTACTGTGGGCTGGGATACAAAGGATGATTCCGGCAATAACACCTATGTGCTGATTAAGGGAGAAATCAAAAATATTTACTATCAGTCTACGGATGTTATGACGCCTACCTCTGTGCGGATCGAGGTGGATGAGGCCAATTCGGATGATGATTTTGATACCAGTGAGGATGTGGATTCGGACGGCTATCTGAATATCAGCCTGGATTTCTCTGAGCTTCAGTACCTGTTTTCCATCTATGGAAATCTGGAGGTGGGAGACGATGTGGTTCTGGTATGCAGCAGAAGTGGCAGCAAATATACAGCAGTGGACGCCATTGAGTATTAAGGGAGAAATGAGATGAAAAAGAAAAAATTATGGATTCGCCTGCTGGCAGCTTTTCTGGCTTTGTCAGTGGTTCTTACAGGTCTTATGGTATGGAAAAATAAAAAAGCAAAAGCAGCGGCTGCTGCTCAGGCTAAAAGCCTCAATACAGCAGCAGCGGAAAAGAGAACCATTACTTCGGAACTGTCCTCCTCCGGTACTCTGGCTGCAAAGGATACCTACAGTATCACCTCCATGGTTGAGGGCGAGGTGGTTGCCGCCGCCTTTGAAGAGGGAGATCAGGTACAAAAGGATCAGGTGCTCTATGAGATTGACAAATCCAGCATGACAACAGAGCTTACAAGCGCTGAAAATACCCTGACCCGGTCCCAAAGCTCCTATGAGGACGCTCTGGAGGATTACAATCAGGCTTTAAGCGATTACAGCGGAAATACATATAAGGCCACAGAAACGGGATATATTAAGGAGCTTTACATCAGCGCGGGGGATAAGGTAAGCGGAAATACAAAGCTGGCGGATTTGTACAGCGATGATGTGATGGAGATCCGGATACCCTTTCTTTCCGGCGAGGCGGCTCAGATTGCGGTGGGAAGTGCCGCCATCCTGACGCTGGCAGATTCAGGAGAACAGGTGGAGGCGTCGGTTAAGGCAGTTGCCAACCGTGAGGAGGCTCTGTCAGGAGGCCGTCTGGTGCGGTATGTTACCTTTACAGCGGCAAATCCGGGAGGCCTGACTGTCTCCACCAGAGCATCTGCCCGTGTGGGGGAATGGATCGGAAGCGAGGAGGGACTTTTTGAGGCTTCCATTGATACCTCTATGGAGGCGGATCTTGCAGCCAGTGTGGAGATAGAGGCCCTTCTGGTAAATGAGGGCGATTATGTTGCAAAGGGAACACCTGTTTTCCGCATGACGGCAAAAACGGCGGATAAGCTGATCCAGAGCTACAAGGACAGTCTGGATAAGGCGCAGGAAAGCGTGGA
>CAUCBQ010000201.1 GCA_958441075.1 uncultured Clostridiaceae bacterium
TCTTATGGCCGTTCAGGGTATTTTTTACTGCATAGGGAGGAGCAGGCTCCTCCCTGCCTGTCGTTACATTTTCCGTGAAAGAATCATTCTCCAGATGCCAAGGAGTCCGGCAAAGGCCGCCATAATGCAGAGCAGAAGCTTTACCATAAGGATGCTTACAAAGCCGGACAGGAGGATCATTACATACAAAAGGATAAAAAGGGAGTAGCCCGCATAGGCCCAGCTTCTGGTTCCGATAGCCTGACTGCGCTCGTCGAATTCCCGGATTTCCTGGCGCCTCATGCGGTCCGGATTCTTCAGATAGGAGCGGTTTCTTATAATTAATAAAACTCCGGCAATGATCAGTCCAAGGCCGGTGCCGTAATAGAAGCTTGTCATAAAGCTGCGGCTTTCCGGCTCCAGATAGAGAATGGGCAGCTGTGCGGCTGCAGAAGTCAGAGCCGCAGTGAGAGCGGCTGCACCTAAAAGCAGAGCAGCTGTTCCCAGAAGTATCCGAAGCCGGCATCTGTGTACAAAACGGGTGCGGCAGCTGTTTTCCATAGATTCTTTCATAGGTCGTCCTCCTCTTCAAAAATAAAAATTTCTTCAATGGTCCGTCCAAAATACCGGGCGATTTTGTGAGCCAACCCCAGAGAAGCGTTATATCTCCCGCTTTCCAGGGAAATGATTGTCTGGCGGGTAACGCCTACCGCTTCTGCCAGATCTTCCTGCCGGATTCGCCCGGCCCGGCGCAGCTCCTGAATCCTGTTCTTCATCTGTGATTGATTCCACCCTTCTTTTTGCTGACTGCGCCATCCTGAAAGGGGTATTTTTCTGGGGATGGAGCGTAATGTAAAGCTAACTGTACAAAATAAGTATAGTAAACTTTACATCAAATGTCAAGCAACATTTACAATTTGTGCTTTTTTGAGATACTGTATACAAAAAGTTTGGAGAAATTTTATAATTGGCTCATTGACTTTCAGGTCCCAAAGTGTGTATAATTTGAAAAGTGACACTATGTCATGTTTATACATACAAACTCAAGGAGGCTTTGATTCCTATGCCAACCCAGCGGTTCTTTAAACTGAAGGAGGAAAAAAGAAGGTTGATTCTGGAAGCGGCAGCTCATGAATTTTCACGGGTACCCTATTCGGCGGCTTCGATCAATCAGATTATAAAGGAGGCAGATATTTCCCGCGGAAGCTTTTACACATATTTTGAAGACAAGGATGATCTCATGGGATATATGCTCAGGGGACTGAGGGAGCGCTTCCGGGAGCGGGTAATGACGCTTTTAGGAGAAAAGGGCAGTCCCTTTGCCGTCTGCCTGCATATGCTGCGGGAGTGGATGGATAAGGGAACGGATCATATGATTTACCGGATTCATAAAAATCTGCTTTCTGATATCAGCGTTTCTAATCAGAATCAGATTTTCGGTTTTCGGGGATTTGCATTAAAGGATGATCCCTATGAGGGCTTTATTAAAGAGATATATGAGCGTATGGACAGAGAGCGGTACCCTATGAGCCTGGAAGCGCTGGTATACGGGGCAGATGTTGCGGCAATGGTATGTATTAAAGCCATGAGCCTTTACTGCCAGAGCCCTCAGGAAAAGGAAGCTATTTTACAGGCAACAGAAACAGAGATGAAGATCCTGGAAAAAGGCGTCTGCAGCCTGCAGGCAGAAAGATAGACAGAGGATCTGGCGCATATTATTCGCAGAAGGAGAATGAATTATGAAAAATCAGAAAAAAAAGAAAGCCGGCCGCCATATGGCCGCTATTACAGCCGCTATTTTGACAATGTCATTTCCGGTGAATGCTCTGGCAGCCACGAACCGCCCCGATGACAATACCTATCAGGCGCCGGAAGCCCCGGCTCCCGATTATAATAAGGATATGAGCCCGGAATTTGCCTATACAGAGGAAAAATGGGCTTCTCTCAGAGATAACGTGATGGAGTACGGGGAATTAAAGGATCTGATCCATGAATACAATCCTACGGTGCGCAGCAACCGTTCCGCCTATAAGGATCAGAAGGGGAAGGATTTAAACGACGTATATGATCAGTATATGAACGATATTGATGATATTTGGGATCAGGCAGATGCAGCTGAGGATGATGTGACCTGGGCGTCCATGCGTTTTTCAGCAGGGCTGCTCACCAAACAGGCAGATAACAATTACCAGGATGCAGATATGGAAAAGATCCAGTATGACCAGCAGGAGGCTGCCCTGGTATATCAGGCCCAGCAGATGATGGTTTCCTTACAGCAGGCAGAATATAATTTAGAGAATCTGGAAAATACAAAGGCTCTTCTTCAGAGCCAGTACGAATTTGCAAAGGCCCGGGCTGCGGCAGGTATGGCGACTCAGATGGATGTGCTTACTGCCCAGAAAAGTATTCTGGACCAGGATACGGCGATTCTTTCCGCTCAGAAAAGCAGAGAAAATGTCCACAGAAATCTGTGCCTGATGCTGGGATGGGATGCGGACGCCCAGCCGGAGATTCTGGCAGTACCGGAGCCGGATATGGCCCGTATTGATGCATTAAATCCGAATGGAGATGCTGAAACAGCCGTTGCCAATAATTATGATGTAAGATATTACGGCAAAAAGGCAGGAAATCTTTCCAGCCAGGATCTGATTGAATCCAATCAGGCTTCCATTCAGAATGCCAGAGACACTGCTGTCCGCTCCTTAAAGACCCAGTACAACACGGTGCTTACGTCCAGAGACGCCTTAAATGCCGCTCAGTATCAGCTTGCAGCAGCGCAGTCCAAATTGAGAACGGTTTCCGCTGGTCTGGCAGCAGGCCAGAATACAAACCTTGAGTATCAGACGGTCCTGAATGCGGTGATGGCGGCGGAGAATGATGTAAATACGAAAAAACTTCAGCTGTTAGTGGCATTAGAGGGATACGATTGGAATGTTAAGGGCCTTACTACCTCCAATTAAGCAGAATAAAAAGGAGATGATGAATATGAAAATCACACGTTTGAAACGAACAGCAGCAGTATCTTTAAGCGTGATTCTGGCAGCAGCCATGCCCTTTGGCGCACTGGCGGATCAGACTGGCTCCGATGAGGCATATGAGCAGCTGCTGGCAGACGGACATCTGGATTACAGTGAGATTGAGGGACGTGTTAAGAATTTTTATGGCCCCATGAAAAGCGCCTACGATATGGCCAGGGG
>CAUCBQ010000202.1 GCA_958441075.1 uncultured Clostridiaceae bacterium
TCTGTCCCTTCCGGAAGGCAGGCAGAAGGCAATTGATGAGCTTCACGCGCTCTGTCCCCAGGGGCTGGACGGGCTGATCCTCTGCGCAGGCATTCCCGGCTCCCGGAAGGATCTGCGTCTGATCCTTTCGGTCAACTATTTCGGAACCATTTCCATTATAAAAGGAGCCTATGATCTGCTGAAGCAAAAAAAGGGCGCCTGCGTTATCACCGCATCCAGCGCCATTTCCAGAGAAGATATGAAGCTTGACCTGACAGATCTTTTAAATAACAACAGCGATGACGAATACCGAATCCTCGATGTGATCAGCCGGATGGACGGGACAGACTGGAATACGGGAGATCAGATCTATGCAGCCTCCAAATATGCCCTCTGCCGCTGGATGCGCCGCCACTCTGCCGCCTATGCGGCCAATGGCGTGCGGATCAATGCCGTAGCCCCGGGAAATGTAAATGCTCCCATGACAGCTACGGGATCAAAAGATGCGGCGGCGGCCCTGAATGCCCTCCCCATCCCTACAAAATACGGAACAGGGAGGCAGATGGATGCAGATGAGATTGCTTCCGTCATCACCTTTCTTATCTCCCATGAGGCCAGGGGCGTAAATGGGATTGTCATGTTCGTGGATGGGGGCACCGACGCCCTCCTGAATACGGAAAAGGTTTATTAAAAAGGAGATTTTCTGAATTATGATAGAAGCTTCCGCAATTGAGCGCTATATACAGGCTCTTGAAACAAAGGATTTTAAAGCTCTGGCTGATCTGTTCGCTCCGGAGGGGCATTACTGCGATTACTGCCCTACAGGAACCCATCAGCACGAATACCATCTGTACGGAAAAGAAGCGATCAGTATGTTCTTTCAGAACAAATTCCTGTTCCGGCAGTATTCTATCCTGAGCCCTGTTATATTAAATGACCGTCAGGCAGAGTTTATCGCCTCCTTTGGAGGCTGCTATGTCATGGCAATCGCAAACCTCCAGCAGATCTCTGCTGACGGTCATATCAGACGGCTTACGGTGCGGCCCCGGTGAGCTTTACCGGGGTCACACCTCCGGTGGGCCCTCCATATTTTTGAGAATAGCGGATATATTCCTGTATATTCCAAATGCTCATCCACAGCCAATGAAGTAAGTGCACATTCTGATCCCCTGGCCTTAAATCCTGCACTACATAAAATGACCGTCAGACAACTCCCTGCTGACGGTCATTCTTATTCATCTACTCCAAAAATCCCCGAAGCCTCATATAATCTTTAATCAGAACAATCATCTGGTCATAGTCAATCCGGCTGGCGTTGATGGGAAGATCATAATTTTCCATATCCATCCAGTTGCGTCCGGTAAAGTAGCGGTGGTACTCGGTGCGGGTCCGGTCAATACGCTTCATACGGCGCAGGGCCTCTGCCTCGTCTACCTTATCCACATCCATGATACGGCGGACTCTGGTTACGGTATCCGCATACACAAAAATACGGATTACATCATCCAGCTGATCCTGCAGCACATAGTTGCCGCAGCGCCCTACGATAATACAGTTTTCCGAGGCAGCCAGCCTGCGGATCACCGAGGACTGGAACCGGAACAGGTTTTCCGGCGAAGTAATCTTATGACCGTTCTGAGCCGGTTCTGACAGTTCCGGTTTTATATTGGTCACAATACGGTACAGCAGGTTATTGCCCGCCTTTTCATCTGCCAGACGGAAATACTGTTCTCCGATGGCACTGGTTTCTGAAGTCATCTTCAAAATTTCTTCATCATAAAAATGGATTCCCAGTTCCTTTGCCAGACGTTCGCTGGTAAGGCGTCCTCCGCTTCCATACTGACGCTCCACCG
Organism: uncultured Clostridiaceae bacterium; assembly: GCA_958441075.1. GTDB lineage: Bacteria > Bacillota > Clostridia > Lachnospirales > Lachnospiraceae > Enterocloster. The sequence continues at coordinate 1,833 of CAUCBQ010000202.1, forward strand.
TAATTACAAAATGTTTGCTGCTCATAGATTTATGCCTCCTTTTTAGGTTAAATCACATCAATATGACACATCTTCATGGCATTTAGTGCATTTTCGTGGCTTTCAGGCGTTACACCGGCACAGCAGTCAGCTTTTACACAGATCTCCGTTTCGGGAATCCGTGCCTTGATCAGCATGGCATTTGAAATTACGCAGATATCTGTGCACAGTCCCAAAAGCTCTACCCTGTCATAGCCGCCTGCGGCAGCATACTCTGCCAGCTCCAGACTTCCAAAGGTAATTTTCTCAAAGCGTTTTCCCTCAAAGGCTTCAAGATTCACATCCAGTTCCCACCCTTTCGTTCCCTTTATACAGTGGGGTACGGGAAGCTTTTTTCCTTCCATAGTGTCCATGTAATCAGAGCCGTGGGTATCAAGGGTAAATACAACCTCGTCTCCGGCCTCCCTGTATTCACATATCCTTTTTCTTACAGCCGGAACGATCCTCTGCGCTTCCGGTGTTCCCAGAGCGCCGTCTATAAAGTCCTTCTGCATATCCACAACGACTAAAAGTTTCTTCACGATTCTGCTCCTTCCGATGTTTTTGTGTGTAAACTTTCATTTTGTACTATAATAATACCACAAATTTACATATTGTAAAATATAAAAATAAAAACACAAAAAAATCCGAAAAAGTAGTTGACAAATATTTATTCCTGTATTAACATACAAACCAACAAGCAAAACCTTTGAGAAAGAGGAGTAAGCTTCCAAAGCTTTTTCACAGAGAGCCGCAGGTGGTGGGATTGCGGTATCAGGCTGGCAGCTGAATGGACTTTCGAGGGCGGTCCTGAACGATACAGACATACCGGTTACGGAAGTCGGTGTAGGGACTGACGGATTCTGCACCCGTTATCCATGCAGCGCATATGATAGTATGTGAAAGTGGACTATTTCAGTCAATTTGAGTGGCACCGCGGATTCGATTCGTCTCAATTACAACCTGGTTGTAATTGGGGCGTTTTTTATTATCAAAATCAAGGAGGAAACGATTATGAGAAAATCTATGGCAATCCTTTTAACAGCAGCTGTGAGCGCATCCCTCTTAGCAGGCTGCGGTTCTTCATCCCAGAGTTCAGCTTCTGCCCCGGCAGACAGTACAGCTTCCTCTTCCACCCAGAAAACGGAGACTGCTTCCGAAGGCGCAGAAAAAACCGATGCATCCTATACTATCGGTATCGGTCAGTTTGCAGAGCACGGCTCTCTCGACAACTGCCGGGAAGGCTTTATACAGGGTCTGGCAGAAGCCGGTATTGAGGAGGGGAAAAACCTTACCATCCTTTACAGCAACGCCCAGGCA
>CAUCBQ010000203.1 GCA_958441075.1 uncultured Clostridiaceae bacterium
CTGCAATGCGATATACAGAGGCCAGACTGGAAAAATTCGCTCAGGAAGTATATTTGAAGGATCTGGATAAAACAGTAAACTTTGTACCCAATTACGATGAAACAGAAAAGGAACCGGAGGTTCTTCCTGTCCGGGTCCCCAATCTTTTGGTAAACGGGGCAGAAGGAATTGCTGTAGGTATGAGTACCAGTATTCCCACCCACAATCTGGGAGAGGTAATTGATGCGGTAAGTGCTTACATTGACAATCCTGCGGCAACCACAGCAGAACTGATGGAGTATATGCCGGGACCGGATTTTCCTACAGGCGGCATTATTGCAAATAAAAGCGAGCTGCCTGAAATCTATGAAAGCGGAACAGGAAAAATCAAACTCAGGGGCCGTTTTGAGGTAGAGCTTGGAAAGCGCAAGGCAGATAAGGATAAGCTGGTGATTACGGAGATTCCCTATACTATGATTGGAGCGGGGATCAATAAGTTTCTGGTAGATGTGGCGGATCTGGTAGAGTCCAAAAAGCTTACAGATGTGGTGGATATTTCCAACCAGTCCAATAAGGACGGAATCCGGATTGTACTGGAGCTGCGAAAGGATGCGGATATAGACCGGATCAAGAATATTTTGTATAAGAAGACGAAGCTGGAGGATACCTTTGGCGTCAATATGCTGGCCATTGCGGACGGGCGGCCGGAAACTCTGAATTTAAAGGGAATTCTTCGCAATTTCATGGAATTCCAGTATCAGAATACGGAGCGAAAATACAATGTGCTTCTGGAAAAGGAGCTGGAAAAGAAGGAGATTCAGGAGGGACTTATAAGGGCCTGCGACTGTATTGACCTGATTATTGCAATTTTAAGAGGCTCCAAAAGCTTAAAGGATGCAAAGGCCTGTCTGATTTCCGGCGACGTGAGCAATATTCATTTCCGGGCGCCGGGATTTGAGGAAGATGCAGAGAAGCTTCGCTTCACAGAGCGCCAGGCGACGGCTATTTTGGAGATGCGTCTTTATAAGCTCATCGGGCTGGAGATTCTGGCTTTGGAAAAGGAACATAAGGAAACCTTAAAGAAGATTGAAACCTACCGGAAGATTTTGGGCAGCCGTGGGGTTATGAATCAGGTAATCAAGGATGATCTGGCTGCTATCCGAAAGGAATTTTCGGTTCCCAGACGGACACGGATCGAGGATGGACCGGAGGCTGTTTATGTGGAACACGCAGTTCCGGTTCAGGAGGTTGTTTTCGTAATGGACCGCTTCGGCTACTGCAAGCTTTTGGATAAGTCTACCTATGAGCGGAATCAGGAAACAGTGGACACAGAGCAGGTATATGTAAAGCGCTGTCTGAATACGGATAAGATATGCCTGTTTACGGCTTCGGGAACTCTGTACCAGATTAAGGCTTCTGATATTCCCTCGGGAAAGCTGAGAGATAAGGGCGTACCTGTTGAAAATTTAAGTAAGTACGATGGAAGAGAAGATCGGATCTGTCTTCTTACCTGTGCTCAGGAGCTGAAGGGAAGAAGGCTTGTATTTGCAACCAGGCTTGCCATGGTAAAACAGGTGCCGGGAGAAGAATTTGAAACCAATAACCGTATGGTGGCAGCTACAAAGCTCCAGGAGGGTGATGAGGTTCTGACAGTGGGATTAGCGGAGGAGCAGACGGCTACGGTTGTGCTTCAGACTACAGGAGGTTATTTCCTGCGGTTCCCGCTGGAGGATATTTCCCTGCTTAAAAAAGCGTCCAGAGGCGTCAGGGGAATTAAGCTGTCCAAAAATGAAGAGCTGGAACATATGTATCTGTTAGGCGATGAGCCATATTCCATTTCCTATAAGGACAGAGAGATCAATTTAAGCGGAATGCGGATCACCAAACGGGATGCCAAAGGCACAAAGAAGTAAAAAGTACGCCACAGAAATACAAATGTGCGCAAATCACGAATTTTCTGTTGCATTTTTTCCGGCTTTGGTATAGGATAGGAGATAATCCTTTAGAGGAGGCTTCTTATACTGAGGAAGGATTATGAAAAAGAAAGACGAGGAGAGCGAGACATGGAAAGAAAATTAAGAGTGGGCATATTAGGTGCAACCGGTATGGTAGGGCAGAGATTTATTTCCCTGCTGGAGAATCATCCATGGTATGAGGTTGTGACAGTGGCAGCCAGCCCCAGATCTGCTGGAAAGACATATGAGGAAGCAGTAGGCGGTCGCTGGAAGATGACAACTCCTATGCCTGAGACAGTAAAGAACCTGATCGTGATGAACGTAAATGAGGTGGAAAAGGTAGCTGCCGGCGTTGATTTCGTATTCAGCGCAGTAGATATGACAAAAGATGAGATCCGTGCCATTGAGGAAGCCTACGCCAAAACAGAGACGCCTGTGGTTTCCAATAACAGTGCTCACCGCTGGACTCCTGACGTCCCCATGGTGATCCCTGAGGTAAACCCGGAGCATTTTGAGGTGATTGAATCTCAGAAAAAGCGTCTCGGAACCACCAGAGGCTTTATTGCAGTTAAGCCCAACTGTTCCATTCAGAGCTATGCTCCCGTACTGACTGCCTGGAAGGAATTTGAACCTTATGAGGTAGTGGCCACTACATATCAGGCCATTTCCGGCGCCGGAAAGACCTTTAAGGACTGGCCGGAGATGGAAGGAAACATCATCCCCTATATCGGCGGAGAGGAAGAAAAAAGTGAACAGGAGCCTCTGCGTATCTGGGGCCATATAGAAAATGGTGTAATCGTAAAGGCAGAATCTCCCGTAATCACCTGCCAGTGTATCCGTGTGCCGGTGTTAAACGGCCATACGGCGGCTGTTTTTGTAAAGTTTAAAAAGAAGGTTACAAAAGAGCAGCTGATCGAAAAGCTGGAAAGCTTTAAGGGACTTCCCCAGGAATTAAAGCTTCCAAGTGCTCCTGCCCAGTTTATCCGGTATATGCAGGAGGATAACCGTCCTCAGGTAAGTCTGGATGTGGACTTTGAAAACGGAATGGGAATCTCTGTAGGCCGCCTGAGAGAGGATACGGTTTACGATTACAAATTTGTAGGACTTTCTCATAATACGGTCCGCGGCGCCGCAGGCGGGGCTGTTCTCTGTGCAGAGCTTCTGACCGCAAAGGGATATATTAAGCCTGCAAATAAAAAGTCAAGGCTAAATTGAAAGAACATTGAAAATTTTA
>CAUCBQ010000204.1 GCA_958441075.1 uncultured Clostridiaceae bacterium
CCTTTCGTATCTGAGAGAGAATGATATTACAGTCCACGCAGTACTTTGCAGTCATGCACATTTTGACCATGTGGAAAACTGTGGTATATTAAAAGAAACCTTCGGTACTAAAATTATAATGAGCGCTTTTGACGCGGGGGCAGTGCGGGATGGAGTATCATTAAAATCCTGTTTTTATTCCCACACTGCGGAGGAAAACAGGAAAAAGAATGGAGATATGATTTTCCGTGCAGATGATATTTTCTGTGCAGATACAGAATGTGTGTCTGTCTGCGGAGAAACATTTAAGATCATTTCTCTGCCAGGCCATGCCGCCAGCCATGTTGGATTTGTAACTCAGGATGGAGTTGCCTATCTGGCAGACAGTATGTTTGGGTCCGGGGAACTGGAGGCAGGAGGTCTGCTTTATATGCTTTCATGGCCGGAATCTATGGAAACGATAAAAATGATTGGAAAAAGCCCGTATGAATATTTTGTTTTATCCCACTCAGGGATTTATACGGATATAAAAGGACTTTCAGAAAAAAATACCGCTCGTCTGGAAGCTCTTTTAAATGATCTGCACGGGCTGTTCGATCATGAGCTTACGCTTGACCAGCTGGTGAACCGTGTGATATGCCATTATGGATACCGCGTTAAAAATATTGAAAAGGCAAGACTGTTTGAGCGTATTGTCAGAGCCATGGCAGAAGCGCTTCTGGAGGATGGAAGGCTGAGATTGGAGCTGGACGGAGGAAGTATTCTATATGTTCCAAAGTCTTAAATATTCAGATGAAGGTGACGATTTAGATAATAAGGAGAATGCATATGTACGAAACGTTATTTGAACCCATAAACATAGGAAGTCTTACGATTCCCAACCGATTTGTAATGCCTGCTATGAACAGCCATTATGCAGATAAGGATCATTGCTTTATCGATCAGGCTTTTAATTATTACGGCGAACGGGCTCTGGGAGGCTTTGGACTTTTAATTACGGAGTTTCTCTGTGTCAGTGAGGAGGGACTTTCTTATCCCATGCAGGCCGGTATTTACGATGACCGGTTTATTCCGGCTTTGTCCCGGCTGACAGAGAGAGTTCATGAAAATGGAGGACGTATTTTTGCCCAGCTGCAGCATGCGGGAAGAATGCAGGGAAAAGGAAGCACAGATCTTCCGGCTGTAGGAGCCGGCAATATTCCCGATCCGGCGAATGTAATACCGGTTCACGAGCTTACCGAAGAAGAAATTCAGACAGTGGAGGAAAAATTTGTACAGGCAGCTGTCCGTGCTCAAAAAGCAGGGTTTGACGGGGTAGAGGTTCATGGCGCTCACGGATATCTTCTGGCGCAGTTTTTGTCAAGAGGAGTAAATAAACGTGTAGACGGCTATGGCGGAAGCATATCCAACCGTGCCCGAATTGTGTGTGAAATCGTAAGAAAAATAAAAGAAGTATGCGGAGAGGATTTCCCTGTCAGCGTGCGTACCAGCGGCGACGAGGGATATGAGGGCGGAAACCGCATTGAGGACGCCATTGCCCAGAGTTTGCTGTTTGAACAGGCGGGAGCAGATGCGATCCATATTTCCCATGGAATTGCAATTCATTCCTATTATTCTGAAAGCGGGTTTAATACGCATAATGTTCAGAGAGTGAAGGAAGCAGTGTCGATTCCTGTGATTGGCGTAGGGCGTATGAATGATCCCGCATTGATTCTTGGAGCAGTAAAAACGGGAGCCATGGATTTTGTGGCACTGGGAAGAGAGTCTGTCTGTGATCCTCATCTGCCTGAAAAAATACGGGAAGGCCGTTTTGATGAAATTCTGACCTGTACAGGCTGTATGCAGCGCTGCTTATATCCCAATTCCTTTGAGGACGGCTTTGGTATATCATGTATGATCAATCCATTCAGCGGCAAGGAGCATATCTGGGAAATAAAACCGGCAGAGAAGCCGAAAAAAACAGCAGTTGTGGGAGCGGGGCCGGCTGGTCTGCAGGCTGCCTGGATTCTGGCAAAACGCGGACATGATGTAACTGTATTTGAGAAAGAGTCACAGGCAGGCGGACAGTACCGGCTGGCTGCAGTACCGGCTATGAAGCAGGAATTGTCAAAAACAATTTCCACATACCTTACATTCTGCAGGATGTATGGTGTTACTGTGCGATATGAGACAGCTGCAGACCGGGAACTTTTGGAAAAAGAGGGATTTGAAATAATCATTCTGGCCTGCGGCGCTCTTCCGATTGTTCCAAACATCCCGGGAATTAAACAGGATAATGTATATCTGGCAAATGATATTCTCAGCTTTAAGGTATGTCCTCAAAAACAGAAAATTGCTGTTTTGGGCGCCGGTCTGGTGGGCGCGGAAACAGCGGAGGTTCTGTCAGGGTACGGCAATCAGGTGACCCTGGTAGATATGATTGACAGAGTGGCGCCCCTGGCTCCGGCCCGTCCAAGAGAGAATCTGTTAAAGCATCTGGAAAAACTGGGAGTAAACTATCAGTTAAACAGCCGCGTGCTTGAGATTGTGCCGGATGGAATACGTTATGAACAGAATGGAGAAGAGGGCTGTCTTTCCGGATTCTCAGCCATTGTTCTTGCCTTTGGTTCCAGACCGGATACAGCCCTTTGGGAAACTCTGACAGAGAAAGAAGGGGTATATCGTATTGGAGACGGCCTTAAAGCAGGAGATGCAAAGAAAGCAATCTATGAAGCAACCAAATTGGCATTGGAGCTGTAGAAAATGTTATTGACATATGCCGTAAACAGAGTTATACTCCAAAATATAAATGGCATATGCCATAAACGAGCCGAAAGAGGTGAGTACGATGCCAAGGCCCAAAAAGTGCCGAAAGGTGTGCCAGATGCCGCAGATAAGGGAATTTCATCCTTTTGGCAGAGCCTGCGGTGATCCGGCAGTGATCCTGACTGTGGATGAATATGAGGCAATCCGCCTTATCGACAGACAGGGGTTTTCCCAGGAGGAATGCAGTGCCTATATGCAGGTTGCCAGAACTACGGTTCAGCTGATCTATAATTCCGCCCGGAAAAAGATAGCAGAGGCACTGGTAGAGGGACGGGTTCTGCGCATTGAGGGCGGGGACTATCAGCTTTGCAGCGGAGAAGAAGAGTACTGCGGCTGCGGAGGCTGTAAAAAACACCG
>CAUCBQ010000205.1 GCA_958441075.1 uncultured Clostridiaceae bacterium
CTCACCGGAGAAGTTTAAGTCAATATCCGGCTCCTTATCGCCCTTAAAGCCAAGGAAGGTCTCAAAAGGAATGTCAAAGCCGTCCTTTTCCAAAGGCGTACCGCACACTGGACAGGCCTTATCCGGCATATCGCAGCCTGCCATACCGGAAAATGATTTTACCTCTTCGGAGTCAAAATCATAATAACGGCACTTGGGACAGTGATAGTGAGGACTTAGGGGGTTTACCTCTGTAATACCTGACATAGTTGCTACGAATGAAGAACCTACAGAACCTCGGGAGCCTACCAGATAGCCGTCCTCATTGGATTTCCACACCAGTTTCTGGGCAATAATGTACATTACGGCAAATCCGTTTGTGATAATGGAATGAAGCTCCCGTTCCAGACGGTCTACTACGATCTGAGGCAGATCTTCCCCATACATCTCATGTGCTCTGTCATAACAGATCTTTGTCAGGGTTTTATCTGAATCCGGAATCACCGGAGGACATTTATCCGGACGCACAGGTGCAATTTTTTCACACATCTGTGAGATTTTCCGTGTATTGGTTACAACTACCTCGTATGCTTTATCCGGCCCCAGATAGGCAAATTCCTCCAGCATCTCCTCTGTGGTTCTCAAATACAGGGGAGCCTGGTCATCTGAATCTTTAAATCCCTGCCCCGCCATGATGATCCGGCGGTAAACCTCATCCTGAGGATCCAGAAAATGCACGTCGCAGGTAGCGCAGACCAGCTTTCCAAACTGGGTTCCCAGATCTACAATCCGTCTGTTGATTTCAATCAGATCTTCCCGTGTCTTTACCGTGCTTTTTTCATCCCGGAGCATAAATGCATTATTTCCAAGGGGCTGGATTTCCAGATAATCATAAAAATTTACCAGCCTTGCAATCTCTGCATCCGGCGCTCCTCTCAAAAGAGCCTGATACAGCTCCCCTGCCTCGCAGGCAGAACCAATTATAAGTCCCTCCCTGTGAGCGTTTAGAACACTTTTGGGAATCCGGGGACGCCTGGAAAAATAATCCAAATGAGACCAGCTGACCAGACGGTACAAGTTAATGCGGCCGATATCATTTTTCGCCAGTATAATCACATGATTGGTAGGCAGCTTCATAATCGTATGGGCATCCATGGCGCTCAGACTGTTAAGCTGATCCAGATCTTCAATATCCCGGTCACGGAGCATTTTTACAAAGGCCGTAAAAATCTCTGCAGTAGCTTGTGCATCATCCACTGCACGGTGATGGTTTTCCAGAGAAATATTCAGAGCCTTAGCTACCGTATCCAGTTTAAATCGGTTCAGATTGGGCAGAAGCAGTCTGGCCAGGGACACGGTATCCAAAACCGTAGGTTCAAATGGAAGCCCCTGCTCTTCTGCGTAGTGGCCGATAAAGCCTACGTCAAAGCCTGCATTGTGAGCCACCAGTGCACAACCCCCTGCAAATTCCAAAAACTGGGGCAAAATAACGTCAATACCCGGATAGGGAAGAACCATGGCGTCATTGATTCCTGTGAGCTTTTCGATGTCAAAGGGAATGGGAACATCCGGATTCACAAAGGTAGAAAAGCGCTCTGTAATGGCTCCGTCCACCACCTTTACCGCTCCAATCTCAATGATCTTATTTTTCAGCGGACTGAAGCCCGTGGTCTCAATATCAAAGACAACGTAGGAATCTTTAAAGCTTTGTCCTCTGGAATGTTCTACCAGCTGTTTTGTATCATCCACCAGATATCCTTCAACCCCATAGATGACCTTAAAGGGATCGCCTTTATCCAGAGCGTGATTTGCATCGGGAAATGCCTGAACACAGCCGTGGTCTGTTACTGCAATAGAGGTCATTCCCCATTTTTTAGCTCGCTTAATAATATCCTTTACCTCAGAAACACCATCCATATCGCTCATCTTGGTATGGCAGTGAAGCTCTACCCGCTTTTCAATACTGGTATCCATACGCTTGCTGGTAAAGTCCTCTCCCTTTTTGATTCCCACAATCGAGCCTAAGGTCAGTTCTCCGTCAAATTTATCAATGGTAGTAACTCCCTTAATTTTAAGGAACATTCCCTTTTGGATGGCGCTTTTTACCTCATCAAAGATTTCAGGGCGGATGAACATTTTAGCTGTAATGGTATCCGTAAAATCCGTGATATCAAAGGTCAGGATAAATTTGCCGCTTCGCAGCTCCCGGCTTTCACAGGTAAGAATCTGCCCTCTTAATGTAACCTCTCCAATCTCACCGTCAATCTTTTCAATTTCCAGAAATTCATCTTCAAAATCACGTCCATAAAGCACATCCGGATTGTTGGACCGCTTGACAGAAAATTTTTTATCCTCTCCAAAGCCATTGTCCCGGCCCCAGCCCTTTCGTCCCCTGTTTAACTGAGAACGTTTTTCCTTTTCAGCCGGAACATTTCCGGTTTTGACCGTTTCTGTTGGAACTGCCTGAAGAGACGCCTCTTCTTCTCCACCCACTTCCCCTGAGGCAGCCTGGGCCATAAGCATATCCCAGGGCGCGCCGTCCTGTGGCGCTTCCATCATGGCATCCTGAGGCCCGGAAGCCTGCTCCAAAGGCTCTTTGTTCCCCAGGTCTTCTGCCGAAAATCCCCCCATAGCTTCCAGTTCTTCCCTGTGATTGCGCCAGTAAATGGCCTGAGCCTCCTTTTCAATCTTTAACTCAAGCTGTTTTCTCCGTTCTCCTCCCGCCGGAGGCACATAGGCAAAACGCACCTCTACAGGAAGCCCGCAGCGCTCTCCAAAGACCTTTTCCAATACACGTTTCAATTCCATGGTGCGATCTCTGTTTACCATGGTATCTTCTACAGTCAGTACCATCAGATCTTCCTGCTCAAACCGGATCTGGGCTTTTCTGAACATAGTGTATTCCACAATGCTGTACTGCTTTAATTCCAAAAGCAGGCTGTCTTTATAGATTTTTAAAAGCTTTTCCGGCGTATACTGACCGGAAAGCCTGTATTTTTCCTGAATTTTTACTGTTACCTGTTTGTCTGGAAACAGCTGATCCTTTATTCCCTTTTCCAGATCATAAATATTCTGTTTGTGTATAAGCCGCGGACTTTTCACATAAACGCGAATAGAGCTT
>CAUCBQ010000206.1 GCA_958441075.1 uncultured Clostridiaceae bacterium
GAGTGGCAGGCAAAGCCGATGGTTCTGCGGTGGATGGCGTTTTTCAGAGGAAGCTCCACTAATGTGCCGTTATCAAGCTCCTTCTGCACCAGCTCCCGTATGACACAGGCAACGCCCAGACCGATTTTGGCAAATTCGATCAGAAGATCCATGGTAGTAACTTCAAGGATCTGCCGTGGGAGGATGGAGCATTCCTCCAGATACTGGTCTATATGCATACGTGTCATATTGCTCTGATCCAGAAGCATGATATTTCCTTTTTCAAAGATATCTGCATCCCTTCCTTCTCTCAGATAGAGATTTTCCAGATAGGAAGGTGTGGTTACAAAGGTATCCTGAATATCCATTACGGGGATAAAGGTCAGATCCCTGTGGGAAGACGGCTCTGCAATCAGTCCAAGATCCAGCTTGTGCTGTTCCAATCCTGTAATGGTCTGGGCGGTGGACTGGCTTTCGATTGATATTCTCATGTGGGGATACTGATCAATAAAGGTTTTCAGATAAGGAAGGAGGACATATTTGCACAGGGTATTGCTGACACCAATGCGCAGATGGCCGATATCAAATTCCTGTATCCGTTTTAATTCCTGTTCTCCCTGTGTCAGGGCTTCAAAGGCTTCTTTTGCGTATTCAAACAGGATCTGTCCTTCTGAGGTCAGCTGTACGCCTCTGGAGCTGCGGGTGAAAAGGGGGATTCCAATGCTGTCCTCCAGCTTGCTGATGGCTTTGCTGATAGCAGGCTGGCTGATGTAGAGTTCCTTGGCAGCCTTTGAAATGTTTCCGGCTCTGGCTACCTCGTAAAAGATTTTATACTGTGAAAGGTTCTGTTCCATAAGAAATACTCCTGTATAACATTTTTTTATACATACCATTCGTATTATGTATTTTTATTATAACAGCAGATGTGATAGAATGTAAAGTACAGATTAAAAACATATAGGGCAAAATAGAAAAATGCCCTGGCGAGGAGGATGAAGCAATGGGAATGACCATGACCCAGAAGATATTAGCCGCTCATGCGGGACTTGCGGAGGTGAAGGCGGGACAGCTGATCGAAGCAGACCTGGATTTGGTGCTAGGAAATGACATCACCTCTCCGGTTGCGATCAATGAGATGAAAAAGATGAACCGTCAGACGGTTTTTGATAAGGATAAGATAGCTCTTGTAATGGATCATTTTATTCCGAACAAGGATATTAAATCAGCAGAAAACTGCAAATGCTGCAGGGATTTTGCCTGCCGTCATGAAATCAGCAACTATTTTGATGTAGGCGAAATGGGAATTGAGCATGCTCTTTTGCCGGAAAAAGGCCTGGTTGTGGCCGGGGATGCGGTGATAGGAGCCGATTCCCATACCTGTACCTACGGCGCATTAGGCGCTTTTTCTACCGGAGTGGGCAGTACGGATATGGCTGCCGGGATGGTGACGGGAAAAGCCTGGTTTAAGGTGCCTTCTGCCATCCGCTTTGAGCTTGTGGGAAAACCTTCCGAATGGGTATCGGGCAAGGATATCATTTTACATATTATTGGTATGATCGGTGTGGACGGCGCTCTTTACCGTTCCATGGAGTTTACGGGAGAAGGCATTAAGAATCTGTCTATGGATGACCGTTTTACCATCTGTAATATGGCTATTGAGGCCGGAGGAAAGAATGGTATTTTCCCTGTGGATGAAATAGCGGTTCAGTATATGAAGGAGCATTCCAAACGGGAATTTACGGTATATGAAGCAGATGAGGATGCAGAGTACGATGAAACATATGTGATTGATTTATCAGAGTTAAAGCCTACAGTATCATTTCCACATCTTCCTTCAAACACCAGAACTATCGATCAGGTGGGCGAGGTGAAGATTGATCAGGCGGTGATTGGTTCCTGCACCAATGGCCGGATTGACGATATCCGGGTGGCTGCCCGGATCTTAAAAGGGAAAAAAGTGGCAAAGGGAGTGCGCTGCATTGTGATTCCTGCGACTCAGGCCATCTATCTGCAGGCTATGAGAGAGGGACTTTTAGAGATCTTTATTGAAGCCGGGGCAGTGGTGAGTACTCCTACCTGCGGTCCCTGTCTGGGAGGTTATATGGGTATTCTGGCAGCCGGCGAAAGATGTATTTCCACCACAAACCGCAATTTTGTAGGCCGTATGGGACATGTGGACTCGGAGATCTATCTGGCCAGTCCGGCAGTAGCCGCAGCCAGTGCCGTGACCGGAATGATCACGGCTCCCGATGCAGTAATGTGAGACTGCCGGGACAAATCCGGATTTGCAGTCCTGAATAAAGAAGGGAGAACACCATGAAAGTATGTGGACATGTTTTTAAATATGGCGATAATATAGATACGGATGTGATTATTCCGGCCCGATACCTGAATGCCACAAAGGGAGAGGAGCTGGCAAAGCACTGTATGGAGGATATTGACCGTGACTTTATAAATAAGGTACAGCCGGGAGATATTATTGTGGCAGAGAAAAACTTCGGCTGCGGTTCTTCCAGAGAACACGCTCCCCTTGCAATCAAATGTGCCGGGATTAGCTGCGTGATTGCGGAGACCTTTGCCAGAATCTTTTACCGCAATTCCATCAATATCGGCCTGCCTATTATTGAATGCCCTCAGGCTGCTAAGGCCATCTGCGCAGGAGATGAGGTAGAGGTGGATTTTGACAGCGGCGTGATAACCAATATCACCAGGGGCGAGGTCTATAAGGGGCAGTCCTTCCCGCCCTTTATGCAGGGCATTATACAGGCCGGAGGACTGGTACCATATATCAACGCAAAGTAGCCATTTCTTTTGCAAGCTTTAAAAATTCAGCCATCTCACGGGAGATCCATTTATCCCGGTGATAGACGATCTGACGCCAGGTCTGGATGTGAAAATCTCTGGCGGTAAGAATACACAGGCGGCCGTCTTTTACCGCCTGACGGACGGTAAATTCAGGGAGAAAGGAGATACCCTGATTTTGCTGCAAAAATTTAAGGATGAAATCTGTGTTTCCCGTTTCCAGAAAGGGATGCAGCTTTATGCCTTCAGATGCCAGATACTGGTCCAGTATGAACCGGTAGCTGGCATTTTTTTCTG
>CAUCBQ010000207.1 GCA_958441075.1 uncultured Clostridiaceae bacterium
CCTGCGGCGGCGGCGGTATCCCGGTTACCCGTCAGGGAAACCACTTAAAGGGCGCCAGCGCTGTTATTGACAAGGATTTTGCAAGCGAGCTGCTGGCTGAGGATTTAGATGCAGATTTCCTCATCATCCTTACTGCTGTAGAAAAAGTCGCTATCAACTTCGGAAAGCCGGAAGAAAAATGGCTGGATGAGCTTGATACGGAAGAAGCAAGAAAGTATATCAAAGAGGGCCATTTTGCTCCCGGCTCCATGCTTCCCAAGGTTCAGGCCGCTGTTAAATTTGCTGAATCCAAACCAGGACGCACCGCCCTCATTACCCTGCTCGAAAAGGCAAAGGACGGTATTCAGGGCAAAACCGGTACCCATATTCAGTTAGGAGATAGTAACTGATTAAATATTTTTCATACAGATACCTGTGCACACGGCAGCAGCCGAGTGGACAGGTATTTGTGGGGGGGTCAAAAGTCTGCCAGGGCAGCCTCCTGTATACGAAAAAGTAAAGGAGAACAAATCAATGAATGCAGTAAAAAAACACGCGTCCCTTTTCGAGCTGGATGGAATTCCAAAAATGAGCCAGGCCATTCCTCTGGCCCTGCAGCACGTTGTAGCCATGATCGTAGGCTGCGTTACGCCTGCCATCATCATTTCCGGCGCAGCCGGTATTGACACCGCAGACCGGGTGCTTTTAATCCAGGCTTCTCTGGTGGTATCCGCTCTGGCCACACTCCTGCAGCTCTTCCCTATCGGAAGTAAAAACGGCTTTCATCTTGGTTCCGCCCTTCCCGTTATCCTGGGAGTAAGCTTTGCCTATGTGCCCAGTATGCAGGCGATTGCTGAAACCGGCGGTATTCCGGCTATTTTAGGCGCTCAGATTGTAGGCGGTATCTGTGCAATCCTGGTAGGTCTTTCTATCAAAAAAATCCGCAAATTCTTCCCGCCTCTGATCGCAGGAACCGTTGTATTTACCATCGGGCTTTCTCTCTATCCCACTGCTATCAACTACATGGCAGGCGGAACCGGACAGCCCGGATACGGTTCATGGCAGAACTGGACGGTCGCAATCTTTACCCTGATCGTCGTAACGGTTCTGAATCATTTTGCAAAGGGATTTTTAAAACTGGCCTCCATCCTCATCGGAATGATCGTCGGCTACATCTTTTCCAGCTTCTTTGGTATGGTAAGCTTTACCAACGTAGCAGAAGCCGGCGCCTTCCAGCTGCCTCAGGTAATGCATTTCGGCATTGCCTTTGATCCCTCTGCCTGCGTGGCTCTGGGACTGCTCTTTGTCATCAACTCCGTACAGGCCATCGGCGACTTCTCCGCTACTACGGCAGGAGGACTTGACCGCGAGCCAACTACCAATGAGCTTCATGGAGCTATTCTGGGATATGGCGTTACCAATATCCTCGGCGCACTTTTAGGCTGCCTTCCTACTGCTACCTACAGCCAGAACGTAGGTATCGTAGCTACTACAAAGGTTGTAAACCGTGTAACCCTTGGACTGTCCGCACTTATTATTCTGGTTGCAGGGCTTTTCCCCAAGTTTTCCGCCCTGCTGACAACCATCCCATATGCAGTTCTGGGAGGAGCGACCGTATCTGTATTTGCTTCTATTGCCATGACTGGTATGAAGCTTGTTATGACTGAAAATATGAACTACCGCAACACCTCTATCGTTGGTCTTGCAGCGGCTCTGGGAATGGGCGTTTCACAGGCGTCTGCCTCTTTAGCCGCCTTCCCTGGATGGGTAACTACTATTTTCGGTAAATCTCCGGTCGTAATCGCAACTCTGGTTGCTATTTTCCTTAATGTAACCCTTCCAAAGGAAAAAACGGCTGACAAATAAACGAATATTCAAACGTCCGGTCACCACCAGATGACCGGACGTTTTTTATTCCGTATTTTTTCCTGAAGCTTTGAACTGTATTATTATTCCAATCCGTAAGTTACCGTCACCTGTGCTTCAACGCTGACTTCTCCCGGCATTACCGCCATATCCGATGCTGCGGCAGTTTCCTCCACCGCCATCTTGGCGCCGGCACCCGGAGCATTATAGGCGGAATACCGTGCCTGCGGATTGTAACCATACTCCTCTATCTCCACCGCGGCAGAAAGAGTTCTTCCGGAAGCGTCCGCCATAGCCTGTGCCTTGGCTTTTGCCATGGCAACCGCCCCCTTTAAGGCTTCCTGATAGCTTTCGTCATAGCTGCTTGAAAAATAGCTTACGGACTCGATCTGGTTCACTCCCGCCGTCACTGAATGGCTTAATATCTCTCCTGCCTGGTCAATAGGGATATCCGATACGGTAATCTCTGTATTCATTTCGTAGCCTGTGATGGTTCTGTTTCCTGAATTCCAGTCATAAATAGGGCTTAAACCGTACGCAGAGGTCTGGATGGAGGCCTCCTCTACTCCCAGCCCCTTTAAGGTCTCTATAGTCTGGGCCAGCTGCCCTGCATTGTCCTCCTGACACTGGGAAGCGGTCTGGGCCTGGCTGTAAACCCCATAGCGGATCTGGGCCATATCCGGAACAACCTTTACCGTTTCCTTTCCTGTAACAGTGATCTTCTCTGATTCGCCTACATCCTGTACCCTGATGGTATCCGGAATCGGGGCAGGGGCTGCACAGCCTCCGACGCCCACAGCTGTAATCATCACGGCCACAGCCGCTCCTGCTCTTCCCCATCCTCTGTGTCTCATAAAGAAGCTTTGTTTTTCCTTCCCGGTATATAAATTCTGCTTCACTCTTTTTCCTCCTCTCTCTGTCAGCACAATGTTTCTTTTCTGACTTTATTCTATCAGATTCAGAGCGGTTTGCTATTTCTTTTCTCTTAAATTGTCTTACGATTTTTCCGCCTTCCCAGCTCCCAGAATGCCACCGCACTGGCACAGCTGATGTTCAGCGAATCCACCCCATGGCTCATAGGAATCCTTACTGTATAATCACAGTCCGCTATGGTATCCGAAGCCAGACCATCCCCTTCTGTGCCAAGAACCACAGCCAGCTTTTCCTCTGCCCCAAGAGAGGGATCATCCAGTGAAATCGAATCCTCTTTTAAG
>CAUCBQ010000208.1 GCA_958441075.1 uncultured Clostridiaceae bacterium
CACAGAGAATACGAGATCACTGTTCTGAACAGCCAGATTGCCCGGGCGATCTCCCATATTACCGGCTCTTCCCGCATACAGTGGATGTGCATCTGGAACGCAGTCCTGACTGTTCCAGCCAGTTACCACCGGAATCCCCAGCATATCCGCAACCTCCAAAAAGACCTGATGAGCCCCAGCAATGCGGATTCCGTTTCCTGCATTCAATACCGGACGGCGGGCCTGACGGATCTTTTCCAGAATTGTCCGAACCGTTTCTTTGCTGACCTTCGGAGGAAGAAGCTGACGGTGCTCTCCCTTCCCTGCGATATCCTCCTCAATACCATACTGAGCCTGTCCCTCTGCCAGGGCCCAGCCGGTACCGCCTGCCTCGTAATCAGCAGGATCAAACCCGATTAACTCATCCGAATCCACATACGCACCCTGAACATTCAGCGGAATATCCAGCCATGCAGGTCCCGGACGGCCAGACTGGACCAGATAAAGAGCCTTTTCCAGGCAATAACGAATCCGCATGGGATCCACCACCATCTCACTGTATTTTGTCATACAGTCAATGGCCCTGGTAATATCAAACTCCTGATCCCCCATAGCCCGAATTCCCAGCCCTGTCCAGCGGGCTGTGGTATCATAGCGAACCTGCCCTGATAAAATCAGCATGGGAATAGAATCCAGCCACCCGCCGACAACTCCGGTAATCGCATTGGTTCCTCCTGGTCCCGTAGTTACACATAAAGCAGCAATTTTATTGTGGATTCTGGCATAAGCCTCAGCTGCTATGGCACAGGCCTGTTCGTGATGCTGATAAAGGCAGTGAAGCCCCGGCTGATGTCCCAGAGCGTCATTTAAATGCATGGCGCCTCCCCCGGTCACGGTAAATACCTGATTGATTCCGCTTTCCGTCAGTTTTTGTGCAATATAATTGGATACCTTTATTTTCATCGGGAAGTCTCCTTTCTCCTTCTTTGTCTGCCCCTTCTCCAGCAGACTGTTCTGCGGCTAGTATACCATAGTTTCCCGTTTCTTGCACGGATTTATTACCCCACTGGTTCTGACAGCCCCCTCCCAATCTGCTTCCACCCTGTGCCAGCGCTTCCAGTAACCCTCACTTTTCAAACCGCTCGTTGTCCGTTATACTGGCCTGGTAATGCAAACACGGATTTTCGGCCACATGAAAAAAGGAGAGTAAACAATTTATGAGAAAAGAATGTAAGATTCTGGCTGTATTATCCACCGCTGCAGTGATGACAGCGGTAACCCCTTCTGTCTTTGTTCCCGGGCTGGTTCAGACCGCCTTTGCCGCTTCCGCCGGATGGGTGGAAGAGGATGGTTCCCTTCGCTATAAGGACAGTGATGGCTACTATCTGACAGATTCCTGGAAAAAGAAGGACAATCAATGGTACTATTTAGATGAAGACGGGCACATTACCCGTTCCTCCCAGGTGGACGAATACTATGTGGACGAGGACGGCAAACGGGTTTCCAACCAGTGGGTCAGCGTAAGCAATGAAGACGAATGGGATGACGAAATGCCGGAAACCAGCTGGTATTACTATGGAAAAGACGGCAAATCTGTGGTCTCCAGATGGCAGACCATTGATGGCAAGGATTATTACTTCAATGACGAAGGCCATATGCAGACGGGAAAGCTGGAATTAAACGGCTTCCACTACTATCTGGGCGATGAAAACGACGGTGTTATGAAAACCGGCTGGATTCAGCTGGAAAACGAAGACGAGTATGCAGATGAAGATATGGTATGGCACTACTTTGACAGCAACGGCCGCATGGTTATGAACCAGGTAGACCGGAAAATAGACGGAAGCTATTATACCTTTGAAAACGGAATTCTTCAGACCGGCTGGTACCGGCTTCCTGTAGAGGAAACTGCAACAGCCTCCAATGCCGCAGAGCCCTCCATTGCATCCTATCAGTATTACGAAGAGAATGGCAAGCGGGCTGACGGCTGGTATCAGATTGAAGGAGCGCCGGAAATCAGCGAGGAAGGCGAAATTTTCACCTTTTTCTTCAAAAAAGGCGTTCCCTATCACGCATCTGCCGAGGGCGTAGAGGTATTTTCTGTTGATTCCAAGCGATACGGCTTCAACCACCGGGGTGAGCTGGTAACAGGACTTCAGCAGGTCCGCACCGAAGACGGTGTTCACAATTTCTACTTTGGAGATGAGGGCATTATGAGAACCGGAAAGCAGTCCATCTATGATGAGGATCTGGGCGAAAATCAGACCTGGTTCTTCTACACTGACGGCAGCAATAAGGGACGCGGCTACCACGGAATCCGTGACAACAGCGTTTACCGCCAGGGTCTGCGCTTAAGTGCAGACCGGGATCTGAAATATGCGCCGGTTGAGCTGGACGGAATTTCCTATCTGGTCAATGCCTCCGGAGCCATCCAGAGGGCGTCCTCTTCCTCTAAATCTCACACAAGACCGGAGCTGGGCGCTGGTTATAAGGATGTTACTGACACCAACGATAAGGTTTGGACTGTAGACACCAACGGAGTAATTCTTCCGTAACCACCAGGCTTCTGCTTTTTGGAACAGACGCTTTTTGCACCCCTGTTTTTACCATCCGTTCAAAAAAAGGGCTTTCCGCCCTTTTTTTCTTTTTTCCAAAACTTTTTTCATTTATTTGTTACATATTCCTATCTAATTCGTCATATATAAAGACTATAAGTAGGAGTGTATAAAAAATGAATGATTTATCTGTATATTATTGTCCCAAATGCGGACGCTATGCCTATGTCCAACGAAATTCCCATATTTCCTGTTCCGCCTGCAGCTATGACATGAAGCTGCTGTCTGTTTCCTGTACGGAATTCATGCACCTTTCTCTGGAAAAACGAAATGTTCTGATTCTGGATCACATTCTGTCTGAAGCCAAACAGAATTCTTCCGACACTGCTTCCGATCAAGATGAGCTTTGCCTTACCGGTTCCTGCAGCTATCGCCATATGTTTTTCTCCATGAATATGCGTCTTCAT
>CAUCBQ010000209.1 GCA_958441075.1 uncultured Clostridiaceae bacterium
TTTCGCTTCCTCTGTCTGCTCTGCTGACGTTTCTGTTTCTGGAAGCTTCTCCGTCTCTTTTTCCGATTCTGTCTGCGTTTCCGTACGGGATACAGACGTCTCCTCCTGCTTTTTGCTGCATCCGGAAGCCAGAAGCATTCCCGCCATAACTGCCGCAGCCGCTGTATAAATATGTTTTCTCATATGATTCCTCCCATCCTGTGCCAAAGGGCAAATTCTTTCTTTTTAATTCGTTCTCTTTGATCCTGATGGTATCATCCATTCCTGAAAAATACAAGAAATTTTCCCTTACACTTTCTTAATTTTCCCCTGAAACCGGACAGAAGGCCGCAGCTGTCTGATACATGGCCTCTTATAAAACCGCCCCATACCGCCCAAGAAAGCTCTGGGTACGCTCATTTTCCGAAGAGAATACCTCCTCCGGCGTCCCTTCCTCCACGATCACTCCTCCCGCCATAAAGATAACCCGATGGGAAATATCTCTGGCAAAGGCCATCTCGTGGGTAACAATCACCATGGCAATATGAAGATCTGCCAGGGAACGAATCACCTTCAGCACCTCTCCTGTAAGCTCCGGGTCCAGAGCGGAAGTTGGTTCATCAAAAAACAGAATCCTTGGCTTTAACGCCAGCGCTCTGGCAATGGCAACTCTCTGGCACTGACCGCCGGAAAGCTGATAGGGATAGGCAGCTTCCTTATCCTCAAGCCCCATCTTTTTTAACAGCTCTCTGGCTTCCGCATAGACCTCGTCCTTATTGCGCTTCTGCACATGGATAGGAGCATCCGTAATATTTTTCAGCACAGAAAAATGGGGAAACAGATTAAAATTCTGAAATACCAGACCATACTGGCTGCGGATTTCCTTCAGCTCTGCCGGAGAGGCGTACTGGAGAGAGCCGGGATCATTTCCCCATACGGCCTTTTTTCCCAGATAAACCACCTCGCCCCGGTCCATAGTTTCCAACATGGTAGCGCAGCGCAGAAGGGTGGATTTACCGGAGCCTGAGGGACCGATGATGGAAACGATCTCTCCGTCCTCCACGCTCATTGATATATCTTTTAATACCTTCAGATCACCGAAGGACTTTTCCACATGATTTAATTCCAGAAGCTTCATTTTCCACATCCTCCTGTTTCTAACGGTAATAATCCAGCTTTTTCTCCATCCACTCCATCCCGCAGGCCACGATCAGATTGAAGATATAGTAAAAAAGTCCTGCTGCTACAAAGGGGATCATACTGGTCTGAGAGGATGCCAGAGCCTTTGCCACGGAAAACATCTCCACTACGCTCAGAGTAAATGCCAATGATGTATCTTTTACCAGCGTAATCACCTCATTGGTAACAGATGGAAGAATCCGCTTAATCACCTGAGGCAGAATAATCTTGAAAAATGTCTGAATCCGGCTGTAGCCCAGGATATAGGCCGCCTCGTACTGGCCCTGAGGCATAGACTGAATGCCGCTGCGGTATATTTCTGCAAAATAGGCGGCATAATTGATCACAAATCCGATAAAGGCAGCCCAGAGGCGATAACCGCTGCTTACCCGGATACCAAAAAGATAGTAAGGGCCAAAGTAAACTACCATCAGCTGAAGCATCAGAGGAGTTCCCCGCATAATGGATATGTAGACCTTAACCAGATTCCTGAGAAGGCCGTTTTTCGACATACGCCCAAAGGCTACGATCAGGCCCAGAGGCAGTGAAAATACCAGTGTAACCACAAAAATCTGTATGCTGGTTCCCATGCCTCCTGCTAACTGTGCTGTCATCTGGGAAAGTGTCATTTTACCCATTTCAAAATACCTGCCTTCTTTGATGTTCTTAAAACAGGCCCTTACCGTCCTGCCTCATATTCCTTATTTTCCGATTGTAGTAACGTCCTCGCTGAACCATTTTTCAGAAATAGCCTTTAAGGTGCCGTCCCCGGCCATTTCCTCCAGGGCGCCCTGAACCTTGTCTCTCAGCTCTGTGTTTCCCTTTTTAAAGCCAATTCCATACTCCTCTGCTGCCAGAGAATCCTCCAGAATAACGAAATCCGCATTTCTCTGGCTGATCTGATATCCTGCCACAATTACATCCATGGCAATGGCGTCTACCGCACCCTGCTCCAGATCCATAAAAGCGGTATTGTAATCTGCTGTAGTGAGAAGCTGCGCAAAGGTAGCTGTCAGATCAGGAGCCGCTTTCAGGGCTGCCTCGGCAGAAGAATCTACCTGACACTCTACTACCTTCCCCGCAAGATCTGCCTGCGTCTCAATGCCGGAGTCCTTTGCTACTACAAACACCTGAGAATTTTCCATATAGGGATCACTCCAGGTATAACTCTCTTCCCGTCCGGTCATGGTAAAACCGTTCCAGATACAGTCAATATTTCCTGACTCCAGTTCCATATCCTTGGCATCCCATGCAATGGGCTGAGGCTTATATTCTAACCCCAAACGTTTCGCCGCCTCCTGGGCCAGCTCCAGATCAAAGCCCGTATATTCTCCATCGTCACCCATAAATCCCATCGGCGGAAAATCCTGATCGAATCCAACGATCAGAGTACCTCCCTCTGCCTTTGCCTCCTCTGATGATTCAGCAGCTTTCTCTGTGGTTTCTGCTTTCTCTGTAGACTCAGCCTCTGTTTTCGCCTCTGTGGTTTCTGCCTTTGTCTCTGCCGGTGCGGATGCAGCGCCGCCGGAGCAGGCTGTCAGTGACAGGGCCATCATGGATGCAAGTGCTGCACATACGAATCTTTTTCTCATAATCATTTCCTCCTCGATGGTGAGCCTCGGACTTCCTGCCCTGGACGTTCAGGGATACTGGCGGCTCTTCTTTGTTAATACTCTACCATATTAGCACACTAAAGTATTTTTGTAAAGTAGTAAATGAAAATTAATTATGGTAGAATGTGGGAAAAGAAGAATGCGCAATTATACAATATTCAGTTAAATTAAGCCTGCAAATAAAAAGTCAAGGCTAAATTGAAAGAACATTGAAAATTTTA
>CAUCBQ010000210.1 GCA_958441075.1 uncultured Clostridiaceae bacterium
ATCCTTATATGGTTTGTTATCTGCCAGTTAAGTTTACAGCAGAGGCGTTGGGCGCAAATGTAAGCTGGGATGACGATATGCACCGTCTGATCATGGCTTTTGCGCTTTATTATACAGATTCAGCAGTTGAGCCTGTGATTAATGAAAAGTCAGAGTATACCACGAAAAAAATGGAGAAGGACAGTTATTCTTATGATAAGCTGAGCAAGATTGCCTCCAGTTCGAATGCAACACCTGCAAGCACTTCGAAGACGAAGGCAAAGGACGATCTGATCCACGCGGCATTGTCAGTGGTAAATGAAAAATACCAGAATGATGATGGCGGATGGGGAAAAACCAATAAGGATTATGATTTGCTGAGCGACAGTTTTGCAGAACTGTACGGACATGCCTATTCCACCTTTGACAATGGAGCGACCGGAGGCCATATTAAATTCCTAGCCCGTCTCCTTCGCGTGGCAAGAGAAAATCCGGAATCCTTTGCTGCTTATGAGGATGAACTGGCAGTGATCGAAAAAGGTTTCTGGAAAGCAGTCAATTATATGATTGAAGCACAGACTGATGAGGGTGGATGGCCTCAGTATTATCCTTACGGTGTGGGCTATTTTAAAAAGATTACATACAATGATAATGCAATGACTACGATTATGAACCTGATTTATGCCATGACACATGAACAGGGCCTGATGGATTCTGAATTGTGTAAGGATTTTGCATGGGTGCGGGAAGAAATGGCAGATGGCGACAGCAATCCTTATGTAGAGGAATACGGAATTGAGCCAGAAGAAATTCAGAATATGTGGGACAAGGCTCTGGAATTTACGCTGAACAGCCAGATTGAGGTTGACGGACAGTTGACCGGCTGGGGACAGCAGTACGATCCAGAGACGAATGAACCGGCGCAGGGCAGAGGCTTTGAGCTTCCATCTATCAGTACATCTGAAAGTGATGGAATTATGAAGGTCTTAACGAACATTGTAGAGCCAGATGAGCGGGTAGTGAATGCAGTAGAAAGCTATGTGCATTGGACAAGTCAGATTGGAGTAGAGGGCTTTAAGTCAGTTAATGTCAGTGACAGGACTCGTGAACTGGGAAAAGACAGACGTTATGTATATACAGGAACCAGTGATAAGAGCTATGGACGTTTCTATGGACTCGATACAACTGGAGATTATTATGAAAGTCTTCAGGATAAGGGGCTGGATGGCTTTTATGCGGTTTATGCAGGTCGTGATGGAGTTGCGAAGCTGGATCACAACGTAGGAGGTCATGAGCGCCGTAGCGGATACAGCTTTATTCAGACGGGAATTCAGGATAAAGCAGAAAAGAGATACAAGCAGTGGCAGGATGCGCTGGAAAATTATACAGAAATTCCGGCAGAGGAACTGAAGAAAGAGGAGATCCTGGAGGAAGAGCTGGCATCTCCGTCTGATGCAGAATGGGTTGAGGACATTCTGGATGAAGATTCTATTCCGGAAAGCAGTACAGATGAGAACATAGAAAAACCGGAGCTTGCGACACCATCGTGCGCAGCCGAGAGACAGTAAAGGCAGACAACAGGAGGAAAGCATGATGAAAAGAAATGGTAAAAAGATAGCTGCCGGTGCAGTATTAGCGGGAGCAGCCTGTATGGCAGTCGGTTTTTCCGTGGCAGCGGCAAAGCAGGAAGCACATGTTGTGCGTGGAGAGTATGATTTTTCAAATATGACGGTTCGCCGCGTATGGTTTAATACAGAGGATCCGGTGTTTATGATTGATGATTATGATCGGATTTGGACAGATGAAAATGTCAATGCAGTAGGAACTGGCAGCGGAAAGACATACGAGAAGCTTATGGCTCCTATGAAAGAAATGTTCCGTCAGATTGGCGGTGTTTACACAGAGGACGGGGATAAAATTGCCATTACGATGAATGGTGATACTCTGGAAATGACTGTGGGTTCCCGTGATGTGATTTTTAACGGAGTGAAGGAAAGCGGAGTGCTGGAATCCGGACAGGAGCCGAAAAAGGTAAATGTCCAGGATACAGACTACAATACCTATCTGGACGAGGCATATGAGGTGGTTTATCTGCCGGTTTATTATGTTCTGGAAAAATTCCAGGCACAGCTTGCAAACGATTCCAGTGTAGCAAGTCTGTATGCTGCAATTCCGATTTTTAATGGAGAGCAGGTTCCGTCTCTGAAAACAGCAGCGGAGGGATGTGGAATTCGTTTTGATAGTCTCTTAAATAAAACAGCAGAATACAGTGATATGGTGGTGCAGAATCTGGCAGAAATCCAAAATGAAGACGGCGGCTTTGCATTGCTTCCTGATAATACAGATATGGAACAGGAGGAACTGGCTTCTCATAGAGGAACCCTGGTTGGAGATTCTACGTTGGAAAAAGGAGCGACAGTTTCTATTCTGTCTTATCTGGCTGACGCAGTAGCTGAAAATGGTTCTGACGATGCTCAGGAGGTTCTGAAAAAGGGAGTTTCCTATCTGCTTTCTTATCAGAATCCCTGCGGCGGCTGGCAGATGAATCCTTCTGATCCGAAGGGCTTCCGCGGTAATGTAGTATTTACCGATCACGCGACAACAGATGTACTGCGGCTCCTGCGCCGGGTTTTATCTGATGAATCCTTGAGTGAGGTGAAGGCGGCAGCCGGAGAGGATGCGCTGAAGAAAGCAGTTGAAAAGGGAGACAGTTTTATTCTGGCATCTCAGCTGACATTTGACGGAGTGTTATCTGGTTGGGCATCTCAGTATACTGAGGACGGAAAGATGACCATGGGACGTACCTATGAGAGAGAATCTGTCAGCGCTATTGAGACAGCAGATATTGTTGATTATCTGATGGACAACTATACAAAGGATCAGGAAAACATAAAACTGGCAGTAGATGCAGCGACAGACTGGCTGGCGAATGTAAAGATCGAAGATAAGGAAGCTGTTGTAATTCAGGATTATACAATGCAGAATGGTTATGATATTTTCCTGATGGGTGATG
>CAUCBQ010000211.1 GCA_958441075.1 uncultured Clostridiaceae bacterium
GAAAACAAGCTTTCAACGCTTTTTTCTGTCTGAATCTTCGCATGGCTGAACTGTTGCCAAAATTTTTGTAAAAGCCGCCAAAAATATTGCATAAATGTAGGAATATGCTATACTGTTTACAGTACCTCTGGCTAGGCCTTTTGCAGATGAAATGGAAAGGACAAAGACCAGTTTTTTTGCAGAGATCGTTATATGTGAGAAAAAATAACGGAGGAAAGAGATGGAAGAAACAAAAAAGCTTCATTACGGCATATCCCTGCGTCTGTATTTTAATGAAAAGGCCTTTGGCCCCGGGATGGTGGCCCTCCTTCGGGAGGTAGAGAACACGGGCTCCCTTCAGAGGGCGGCTCGTTCCATGAATATGGCCTACAGCAAGGCGTGGAAGATGCTGCGGATGGCGGAGCAGGAATGGGGATTTCCGCTGACAGACCGGGAAACCGGAGGAAAGGACGGAGGCGGTTCCACCCTTACTCCCCAGGCCAGGGCTTTAATGGATGCTTACTTAAGCTTCCGAAGAGACGCGGAAGCGGAGCTGGACCGGCTTTTTGACACATATTTTTCCGATGAATGGCTGAACCGGATGAGAGGAATGGAAGGAGGAGAAGAGAATGAGTGAAGAAATCGTATTTTGCAAAGGGGGCGGCTGTACGGCCAAGCTGGGGCCGGGAGTGCTTGCCCGTGTGCTGGACCGTTTGCCAAAGGCAAAGGACCCCAATCTTCTGATCGGCTATGACGGCTCAGATGACGCAGCCGTATACCGGCTGACAGATGATCTTGCCATTGTGCAGACACTGGATTTTTTCCCTCCCATGGTGGAGGACCCCTATATATTCGGACAGATTGCGGCTGCCAATGCCTTAAGTGATATCTACGCCATGGGAGGGGAGGTAAAGACCGCTTTAAACATCGTTTGCTTTCCCGAGGCTATGGATCTGAATATTTTGGGAAAGATCATGCAGGGAGGCAGTGAAAAGGTAAGAGAGGCAGGAGGTGTGCTGGCAGGAGGCCATTCCATTGCCGACAGCGATGTGAAGTATGGGCTTTCTGTTACGGGAACCATTCATCCCGACAGGGTGTTTGCCAACAGCGGCTGTAAGGCGGGAGACGCCCTGATTCTCACCAAGCCTTTAGGCGTGGGAATCGTATGCACCGCAGCCCGGATGAAAGCGGCGCCTCAGACTGCCTATGATCTGGCTGTTAAATCCATGACAACCCTTAATAAATATGCATCAGAGATTCTTAAAAAATACAGGCTTCACGGCTGTACAGATGTAACCGGCTTCAGCTTTCTGGGTCATCTGTGCGAAATGGTGACAGATCAGGCTACGGCCCGGATCTATAAGGATCAGATTCCATATATTCCGGAAGCGCCTGCTCTGGCAGAGGAATTTTATATTACAGCGGCAGCTCAGAGAAACCGTAACCATGTACAGGATAAGATTGATTTTGGAGACTGTGGCTTTTCCATGCAGGAAATCCTGTTTGATCCCCAGACCTCAGGCGGTTTGCTAGCATCCATTGACGCCGAAGACGCAGAGGCAGCTCTGGAGGAACTTGGGAAGCTGGGACTTCCCTGCGCGATTGTAGGAAAAATCGAAGAACGGCAGGAAAAGGCTGTCATTGTAGAATAACGGATCAAAGTGAAATAGGAGGAAAAAAGAGATGAGAAGACTGGATGAGAGGGGAAAACAGTGTCCTCTGCCTGTAATTGAGGCAAAACGGGCTTTGGAGGCAGCAGATCCGGGAGAAGCAGTAGAGGTGATTGTAGACAATGAGATCGCTGTGCAGAATTTAAAGAAGCTGGCAGATCACAAAGGACTGGCCTTTACCTCTGAAAAAAAGGGTGACAGAGAGTATGTGGCAGTTATTACAGCCAGCGAGGGAAATAAGGAGGAAGGAAGCGGGCCGCAGCCGGCTGTTCTGGCAGATGAAGAGCCTGCAGTCTGCCATCCGGACGGCCGCAGAAAAGGAAGGGTAGTTGTCATTTCCTCCCGTGAGATGGGACAGGGAGATCCGGCTCTTGGAACACTTCTGATGAAGGGCTTTATCTATGCCCTCACTCAGCAGGAAACTCTTCCGGAGACGGTTCTTCTCTATAATGGCGGCGCCTTCCTTTCATGCGAGGGATCGGATAACCTGGAGGATCTTAAGACTCTGGAAGCACAGGGAGTAGAGATCCTTACCTGCGGAACCTGCTTAAACCACTATGGGATCGGAGATAAGCTGAGAGTGGGCGGAGTTACCAATATGTACGAGATTGCAGAAAGGATGACCGGAGCAGCTGTGCTGGTACGGCCTTAAGGTAGGGAGCATGAAGAGACAGGAGCAGCTGATTATAGTAAGAGGCGGAGGGGATATTGCCACGGGAACCATCCACCGCCTTTACCGGTGCGGTTATCCGGTTCTGATACTGGAAACAGGCAGTCCCTCGGCTATCCGCAGGCAGGTGGCATTTTCAGAGGCTATTTATGACGGGCAGAGTGAGATTGAAGGTGTGACCTGCCTGAAGGTGTCCAATCTGAAGGAGGCAAAGGCTGTCCTGGAGGCAGGCGCCGTGCCGATGATGATTGATGAGACGTGCGGGGTCTTGAAGGAGATCCGTCCCTGGGCTCTGGTGGATGGGATTCTGGCTAAGAAGAATCTGGGAACAAACCGGACTATGGCAGATAAGACCATTGGCCTGGGGCCGGGCTTTACCGCCGGGGAGGATGTAGACCTGGTTATTGAAACCATGCGGGGACATAATCTGGGAAGAATCATTTCAAAGGGAACCGCTCTTCCCGATACGGGAACCCCGGGACTGATAGGAGGAGCAGGAAAGGAACGTGTAATACATTCGCCTGCCATGGGAATCCTCTTTGGAAAGGTGAGAATCGGGGACCGGGTAGAAAAGGGACAGACCATAGCGGTGATCGTCACAGGTCAGGGGGAGGTAGCGGTAGAAGCCTCCCTTACGGGCCTTGTGAGGGGACTGATCCGGGACGGCT
>CAUCBQ010000212.1 GCA_958441075.1 uncultured Clostridiaceae bacterium
TTCCAGCCTTTCAGGATAATGAAAGGGAAGAAGCATCAGGCAGCACATTCCGTCATACATCACCCGCACCTCTACGCCTTCCTTCACCTTTTCCTCCAATACCTTTAATATCTCATCCCACATATAGCCCCGGTCAATGATAAAAAACTCCATGAAAATGAACCGTTTTGCTGATTTCAGCTCTGTCATCAGCTGTTCAAACATATCCTCACCCAGAGGAAAATACGCCGCATCTGTATTTTTATATACAGGTGCTCCGGCCATTTTCTCAAGATAATCCGCCAGTCCGGCCATTCTCCCATCCAGAACCTCAAGCTCCTCTCTTACATCGTCATTCTGCTTCAGATAGGGCCTGGTTTTCGCCGTAGACGCCGCCAGACGCCTGGACAGCTCTCTGGTCTGAAACTGCATCTGTACAAAAATGTATAAAAGCACTCCGAAAACCGGAATTACCAGCACCGGAATGATCCAGGCCATCTTAAAACTGGAATCAATAGGTTCATTTAAAATAGCAATCACAGCAAGAGCGCTTAAAAGCACACAGAGCACATAAAAATAATGCAGATATCCGTCTAAAAACTGAAACGCCGCTATAAATACCCAAAGCTGCAGCCCCAGCCCTAATATTACAAAGGCAGTCCTGCCGAAAATAATCCGGAAAAGACTTCTTAATTTTTTCTTCATATGCATGTCCCTTTCTTCTCAAAAAAGATGAAATACGCGGTCAGCCCCGTAGAAGCTAAACCGCGTATCATTATCTCATATATTTTCTTTTCTGACAAGTATCCCCGGCAGCTGCCAGCCCAGAGGCCTACTGCTGATCCAGCTTTTTCACATCCATATCCTTCGGAAGAACCAGACTTAAAATAATGGATACTACAAACACTACCGCTACCACATTGGCAGAGAATACTGACTGAATCATAGGCGGGAAGATATTCCAGATCCCCGCCTCGCTGGCTGTGGTAAAACCGATACCAACAGAAAGGGATAAGGCTGCAATTGTAATATTTCTCTGTGAAAAACCACAGTCAGCTACCATCTGGATACCAGAGGTTAAGATCGTACCAAACATCATAATGGTACAGCCGCCTAAAACCGCATCCGGAAGAGAAGCAAAGAAATTACCTACCGGCGGGAGAAGCCCTGCTAAAATCATGCAGGCAGCTCCTGTCATAATGGTAAAGCGGTTCACTACCTTTGTCATATTTACAAGACCTACATTCTGGGAGAAGGAAGTTACCGGCGGACAGCCAAAAAGGCCGGATATAACAGAACCATAGCCATCGCAGGCCAGAGAACCTGAGATTTCTTCTCCTGTGATCTTGCGGTTTAATCCTCCTGCTACCAGAGCTGAGGTATCACCGATCGTTTCAGCTGCGGATACAAGGAAAATAATGCAGGCTGAAACGATTGCACCCGGATGAAATTCCGGCTTAAAGGGCATAAAGTGGGGCAGTGAAATGATTCCGCCTGACATAATCATGGACAGATCCACCTTTCCCATAATAACAGCCAGGATATAGCCTGCCACCAGACCTGCCAGAACTGAAAGCTGTTTTAAATATCCCTTTGCAAAAATATTCCACAGCAGGCAGACAGCCAGTGTAACCGTTCCCAAAATCAGGTTCTGGGCAGAACCAAAATCTTCATTATAACCGCCGCCAAAGGATCTGGCGCCTACGGTAAAGAGTGAAAAACCAATGGCTGTAACTACAGATGCAGCTACAATCGGGGTGATAATCTTTCTCCAGTATTTTGCCAAAAGTCCTAAGGTTCCTTCAAAAAGTCCTCCGACCAAAACGGCTCCCACTACAGCCGGATAGCCATAGTTTGCGGAAATGGTGCTGAGTACGGTTACAAAGGTAAAGCTTACGCCCATAACCACCGGAAGCCTGGACCCGATGCGCCAGATCGGGTAAAGCTGAATCATAGTGGCAATTCCCGCCACAAACATGGCATTCTGCAAAAGCATGCCAAGCTGGGCCGGTGTAAGGGCCGTTTTGGACGCCCCCGCAATAATGGTGATCGGCGCCAGGTTCGATACGAACATGGCTAAAATATGCTGCAGCCCAAAGGGAATGGCTTTTCCAACAGGCACTCTTCCTTCCAGTCTGTATATATTGTTAATACTGCAGTCTGCTGCTGTTTTTGCTGTATTTCCCATAATATTTACCGCCTCCATTCTCATGCCGGCAGACCTCCCCCTGCGTTCCCCCAAACGCCAGTGTCTGCCGGAACAGCTTTTTATGCCTCTTTATGTGTAGTTTTATATACCTCTTCCACGATCCGTTCCATGGCATTTAAGATATTCTCATAACCGGTGCACCGGCACAGATGACCGGAAATCAGCTTTTTAAGCTCCTCACGGTTATACTTCTTTCCCGTTCCTACGATCTCTACCGCACTCATAATCAGGCCGGGAGTACAGAAACCGCACTGTACAGCCGCCTCCTCAATAAATGCCTTCTGGATCGGAGAAAGCTCGCCGTTTGGTCCCTTTAAGCCCTCCACGGTCATTACGCTTTTTCCGTCTGCCCACATAGCCAGGTAAATACAGCTGTCAATGGCCTCCCCGTTTACAAGCACTGTACAGGCGCCGCACTCGCCAACCTCACAGCCCTTTTTCACAGAAGTCAGTCCCAGACGCAGACGCAGAGTATCTAAAAGAGACTCTCTCTCATCTACTGCCAGCTCCTGCTCTTTTCCGTTTACTTTCATATGTATGATCTTAAGCATTGCAATTACCTCCTGCTCTTGTGATAGATTCTGCCAGCGCACGCTTTGCCAGCTCCTCAATGAGCTGTAAGCGGAACTCCTTGGATGCTCTCCAGGAAGAACGGGGATTTACCTCTGTGAGAGCCGTCTTTGCAAACTGCTCTGCCGCTTCCCTGTCATCCACTCTTGCTCCCTTTAAGCCTTCCTCAGCCTTCCGGCAGCGCAGCGGCGTAGGTC
>CAUCBQ010000213.1 GCA_958441075.1 uncultured Clostridiaceae bacterium
TGGTAGGAACCGTCTAACAGAGTCGCCTTTAAGCCAACTACCGGATAACCGGCCAGAGGACCTTTCTGTACGCACTCCTGAAGTCCCTTCTCAACTGCCGGGAAGTAATTCTTCGGCACAGAACCGCCGAATACCTTCTCTTCAAATACATACGGTGTCTCCAGATCGCCGGAAGGCTCAAATTCCATGATAACATCGCCGTACTGTCCATGACCGCCGGACTGCTTTTTATGCTTGCCCTGTACCTTTACCTTCTTTCTTAAGGTCTCACGGAACGCAAACTTGGGCTTGGAAAGCTCTACTGCTACCTTATAACGGGTCTGCAGCTTGCTTACCACTACATCCAGCTGCTGATCTCCGATACCATAGATCAGGGACTGGCGGTTTTCGGCGTCATTTTTAACAATCAGGGTCAGATCCTCTTCCATCATACGGGCCAGAGCGGTGGATACCTTGTCATCCTCGCCCTTATTCACTGCCTTGTATGCCATATATGTATATGGAGTGGAAATCTGAGGCTTGTGATATACGATAGGTGCTGTGCGCACTGCCATGGTATCACCGGTCTGGGTTACTGTCAGCTTTGCCACTGCTCCGATATCACCGGCCTTTAATTCGGAAACCTCGATTACTTCCTTGCCGCGGAGAACATAGAGCTTTCCGATCTTCTCCTCTGCATCTTTATTTACATTGTACACCGTGGTATCACCGGTCAGGGTACCTGTACAGATCTTCATCAGAGAATATTTTCCGATAAACGGGTCCACGATGGTTTTGAATACTCTGGCTGACAGAGATACATCGTCATTGTACTTGGCAGTAAAGCGCTCGCCTGTGGATACGTCTACACCGATACACTCGAAATGATCCGGTGACGGGAAGTATTTATCCATAGCCTGTAAAAGCACCTTAAAGCCCTGGCAGTTGATGCCGGAACCCATCATAACGGGAACGATATCGCCCTCGATTACATGGGATCTTAATGCCTGGGAAATTTCCTCCTGTGTAAACTCTTCACCCAGGAAATAGCGCTCCATATATTCTTCACTGGTCTCTGCAACCGCTTCGATGAGGGCGTCTCTTGCAATGGTCAGATTCTTCTGAACATAGTCAGGAATCTCACATTCCTCATAGTCGCTTAAATTGGTAAAACGGCGTCCTGCCATCTTAACCACGTTGACAAAGCCCACAAATTTTTCATTTTCACGAATAGGCAGCTGGAAGGGCGCGATCTTACGTCCGAACTTCTTCTCCAGCTTTACTACCAGCTCACGATAGCTGGCGTGGTCATCATCCATATTGGTGACGAAAATCAGTCTGGGCAGATTGTACTTTTCGCACATCTCCCATGCTCTCTCTGTACCGGGCTCAATACCGGCCTTGCAGTTTACAACGATAATAGCAGCGTCTGCTACGCTGATAGCTTCCTCTGCTTCTCCCACGAAATCGAAAAATCCGGGAGTGTCCAGGAGATTGATCTTCAGCGGCCCGTTCTCGCCTTCATATTCCAGAGGAATGAGGGTGGTGGAAATAGAGAACTGCCTCTTGATCTCTTCTTTGTCATAATCACTGATGGTGTTCCCGTCGGGTACCTTTCCCATACGCTTTGTTACACCTGTAATAAATGCCAGAGCCTCCGCAACGGTCGTCTTACCGGCGCCTCCGTGTCCAAGTAATACAACGTTGCGGATTTGTTCAGTACCATATACGTTCATAAACTTCCCTCCTGTGCATGTTTATTTAAGCCATGTGTTTATTCTACTAAATTTTTCAGAATTTTTCAAGCTTTTTGACTTATTTGCACAACGAAATTTTTTCTTTTTATTTAAAATCCGTGAATGCGTATAAAACTACCCTGTCTTTTCAGGATTCCCGTCCTCTTTTGTCCATCTCTGTTTCTGTTATTTCTTTGTTTTTACGCATAAAAGTGTGAAAGTTTAAAGCAATAAAGTGTTGACATTTTCAAATACAGGCTTTAAACTGAGATGTATCAACATCAGGCATTCGGGGCAGCAAAAAAGCCCGTACCAAAAGGAGAACAGCTATGATTATTATTATGAAGCCAAACGCCTCCAAAGAGGCTGTAAAAAAAGTAACGGATCTGATTGAAGCCAAGGGGCTCACCCCACATCTTTCCGAGGGCTCTCAGGTAACCATCGTGGGCGTAGTCGGCGATAAGACAAAGCTCATGGGAAGCAATATTGAGATGAGCGAGGGCGTGGATAAGGTCGTTTCTGTCACCGAATCCTATAAGCTTGTAAATAAAAAATTTCATCCCGATGACTCTGTAATTTCTGTGGGAAATACCCATATCGGCCCCGGTACCCTTACCGTCATGGCCGGTCCCTGCGCCATCGAATCCAGGGAGCAGCTGATGGAAACTGCTTTTGCAGTAAAGAAGGCCGGAGCCACCTTCCTGAGGGGAGGCGCCTACAAGCCACGTACCTCCCCCTACTCCTTCCAGGGCCTGGAAGAGGAAGGCTTAAAGTATATGAAGGAAGCCAGAGAGGCCACCGGCTTAAATGTGATCTGCGAAGTCACCAGCGCTCATGCCATCGAAGCTGCTTCCAAATATGTAGATATGCTCCAGATCGGTGCCAGAAATATGCAGAATTTTGAACTCTTAAAGGAAGCCGGAAAATCCGGTATGCCCGTACTCTTAAAGAGAGGTCTGTGCGCTACCATTGACGAATGGCTCAATGCAGCCGAGTACATCATTTCCGAAGGAAATCCCAATATCGTACTCTGCGAACGGGGCATCCGCACCTATGAAACCTCTACCCGCAACACTCTGGACATCAGCGCTGTGCCGGTAATCCGCCAGAGAAGCCATCTTCCCATTATCGTAGATCCCAGCCATGCTACCGGAGTAAGGGCTTATGTAGAGCCATTATCAAAGGCCGCTATCGCCGTAGGTGCAGACGGACTGATGATCGAGGTA
>CAUCBQ010000214.1 GCA_958441075.1 uncultured Clostridiaceae bacterium
GAGGAGCCGGAAGAGGAACGTATGGGCCAGCTGGCCATTCACCGTGAAAAGGACCTGATTCCTATTTCCGTGATGCAGATTCTGGAGGAAAAGCTGGGGGCCTACTGCCGTTTTGCCCTTTTTAATACGGCAGGCGTCCAGGAGTCCGGCCTGTCGGTAATCGCTGCCATTGACGGGGAAAACAGCCAGACAGGCCTCATTGACGTCCTTGGGGATATCTGCAAGGAAGCCAGAAAGATCCTTGCAGTGCCTGTTACCATTGGTATTGGAAATAATTCCCCCCGTCTTTGCCGGATCTGCGATTCATATAAGGAAGCGGTCAATTCCCTGGGGTATAAGGCCATCGTAGGCATTGGAAGTACCATTTATATTAATGATATGGAGCCGGTGAGCCGGGGAAAGCTGGAGCTTGACGGCAAGACAGAAGCGGAGCTGACGGCAGCTATTAAATTCGGCCCCAAAGAAAAGATTGAGGAGGCTGTGGCTCAGATCATGGACAGGATGAATGATGCAAAGGTTCATTTCCGCCAACAGCAGGCATATATGCTGTCAGTGGCCAATTCCATGATTCAGCTGCTGCAGCTTTACGATCTGGATATGGAGGCTGTATTTAACGGGGAGCTGAAGGAGAATGGAAGCCTGGAAATGCTTCCGGGCCTGCAGAAAAAAGAGGATTTTTCCATCTGGCTTTTAAATACAGCCCTCTACGTTCATCAGGCTATGAACCAGGAGAGGGATAATACCATGAAGCAGGTGATACGGGAGGCGAGACAGTATATTCTGGACCACTATCAGGAACCGGAGCTGTCAGTGGAACAGATCTGCCGTCACCTGCACATGAGCCCGGCGTATTTTTCCACGATGTTTCGCAGGGAGACAGGGAAAACCTATATTGCCTATCTTACAGAGGTACGTCTTGACAAAGCGGTGGAGCTTTTAAACAAGACCGACGATAAAACCTATGTGATTGCAGCAAAGGTAGGGTATCAGGAGCAGAACTATTTCAGCTATGTTTTTAAAAAGCGTTTCGGGGTATCACCTACGAAATTCAGGGGAGCCAAATAAATGAAGAAAGCCAGACAGCGGCAGCTGCCCTTTGGGAATGGCAGCATACGCTCTATTATTTTCCTGTATTTTACAGTTACCGCAGTGGCGGCCAGTATTTTTATCGGTATCTCCCTGTATACAAGAATGTCCGGGCAGGTGTCTGAAACAGTAATGGAGGAAAATCAGATCCTTATTGACCAGGTAAACCGCTCTGTGGAAAATTATCTGAAAACGGTTATGAAGCTGTCGGATTCCCTGTATTACGGTATTATCAAAAATGCAGACCTGTCAGATCCTTCGGTGAATGAACGTTTTAATCTTCTTTATGAAAATAATATGGATCAGACAGACAGCATCGCTCTTTTTTCAGCTGACGGAGAGCTGCTGGAATCCGTACCTGCCCTTCGGGTGCGCAATAATCTGGATGTGACAAGGGAAGCCTGGTTTTCCTATACCCTGGACCGGACGGAGAACCAGCACTTTTTTCTTCCCCAGGTTCAGCAGCTTTTTGAGAGCAGCGGCAATCAGTACCGCTGGGTGATTCCCATGACGCGGGTTGTGGAGATTACCAGAGGAACGGATACGGTTCAGGGAATTTTGCTGATCCATCTGAATTATACGGGACTTAAGCTTCTGTTAGACGGCGTTACCCTGGGAAATGAAGGATATATTTATCTGATAGATGGAAACGGAGAAATCATTTTTCATCCCAGAGCCCAGCTGATCGATTCCGGCATTGAACAGGAGAATAACCGTGCTGTATCAGAATACAGGGATGGGATCTATCAGGAAACCTTTCAGGGAGAGGAGAGAGTAGTTACCGTAAAATCAGTAGGCTATACCGGCTGGAAGCTGATCGGAGTAGCTCCCAGGCAGGCGGTTTCCCTAAACAGCCTTAAAACGCAGCTTCTGGTTGTGTTTGTGGCAGCGTTTATTCTTTTTCTCATGTCCCTTACCAATTCCTATATTTCATCCAGAATCACTACGCCCATACGAAAACTGGAGCTTTCTGTCAACGAGATTGAAAAGGGTAATCTGAATGCAAATGTGGATGCGGAAGGGTCCTATGAGATCCGCCATCTGGGACAGTCGGTTCAGAATATGGCAAAGCAGATTCAGGTTCTTATGGCAGATGTGGTATCGGAGCATGAAAAGAAACGAAAGCAGGAATTTGATACCCTGCAGTCCCAGATCAATCCTCATTTTCTGTATAATACCCTTGATATCATTGTGTGGATGATTGAAAATGAAAAACCGGATCAGGCAGTTAAGGCGGTTACGGCGCTGGCGCGTTTTTTCCGGATCAGCTTAAGCCGGGGAAGAAGCATCATTACGGTAAAAGATGAGCTGGAGCATGTGAGAAACTATCTTATGATTCAGCATATGCGCTTTAAAAACCGGTTCAGTTATATCATAGAAGCTGAGGATGAGGTGCTGGAGCTTGCCAGTCTGAAGCTTATGCTTCAGCCTCTGGTGGAAAATGCCATTTATCATGGCATGGAGTTTATGGACGGGGATGGAGAAATAGTTATAGGCGCCTGGAAAGAGAATGAGGAGCTGTATCTGAAGGTGTCCGACAACGGTCTTGGCATGACAGAGGAGCAGGTGGATCAGCTCTTTTCCGACAAGCCTCACACCGGCTCATCCAGAGGCTCCGGGATTGGGGTGAAAAATGTAAATGAGCGGATTCGTCTGTATTTTGGCAGCGAATATGGGCTTTCCATTGAATCGGAGCCGGATGAGGGAACCACGGTAACGATCCATCTGCCTGCAGTGGAATATTCTCAGATCCGCCAAAAGGAGGAGTATGACAAAACGTGAAAAACTGATATGGTGCATGTTCGGCGCTATTCTGGGGGTTTTATTTCTCCTTTCCTCT
>CAUCBQ010000215.1 GCA_958441075.1 uncultured Clostridiaceae bacterium
GCAGGCTTTCCCACCGGACAGCTAAGTCCCGGCTTTGTAACAATCCCAACCCCTTCTCCCGCCGTAAGCTCTATCAAAACACCTGCACTCTCAAAAATGTATCCTTCTTCCGGTTCTCCACATGCCCTGTCTTTTCCATACTCTGCTCTGGAATACACCAGCATCCCATTTGTTACATCCGGATCATCGCCTCCATCCTTGCGCACTGCACAGGAAACCCAGTTATCTCCCATTTGGATATCCTCAATCTCCAGCTCCAGACGGACTCCCCCAGGTGTTGTTAAACACACCAGCTCTGCCTCCTTTTTTCCAAGCAACATAAGAACAGCGGCCAGAGAAGCCGCTGCCGCGCAGGTTCCTGTGGTATAACCCCACCTTAATTTCTTCTGGTTCTTGTATGTAAAGATCTGTTCCATGTTTCACCCGGCTTTTTCTATTCTGCCCAAAAGTATACCATATGGCATTTCATTACACAATGAAAAATTAACTCTGTTCCCTATATCCCTCCAAAGCCCCTTTTGCATAAAATCAAATCAGGCTCCGTAAATGCGGCCGCTACCGCGATCCCTTCTCCTGTTCTTTTTTTCAGGATCAGCCTTCCTCCCTTAAAGCAGGCGGCCCGTTCACATACGTTTCCAATTCCTACTGTCTCTCTCACAAATTCAGATTCCTCAAAATCCCCCTGCACGCAGGTCAGCTCCTCTGCTGTATAAAAACAAAGATCCAGTCCCTGCTCCACAGCCAGCTCCAAAATGGCCCTCTCGTCTTTTTTCCGGTCAATAGAGGCCAGCCCTTTCACAGCCTCAGGGGTAATTCCCGCCTCTTTCAGACAGGCGTCTATCCTGGCTTTAAGGACCGAAACAGGAACGCCCCTGCGGCATCCGATCCCCAAAGTAACCGACTTCGGAACCAGACGCAGCACATGAATCCTCTGATCTGTTTTTTCCGGCAGCCTGTCTTTTATGGTAATCCATATGGTATAATCCTGCCAGGAAGGCACACAGCCCATCGGAATCCCATCTGTGGGAAAATCGCTTACAAACCCCACTGTCCTCCCTTCCAGAATCCGCGCAGAAATCTCCCTGGCTGTTCTCCGGTCTGTCAGGGCCAGACCATTTCCCACTGCAAAGAGATCCACTGCAAACAGGCCGTTTCTGTCTGTAGCCGTAGTGATCACAGGCACCGCGCCAAGAAACGCCGCAAGCTCACAGGCCAGCTCATTGGCCCCTCCCACATGACCGGATAACAACGGGATCACAAAACGGGACGTTTCATCGATCACAATCACCGGAGGGTCCGCAAGCTTATCTCTGACCCACGGAGCCGCAGCCCTCACTGCAATCCCCGCAGCTCCTATAAAAATCATGGCCCTTTTATCCGAAAACTGACGTCCGCTCCACTGCTCTAAAGATTCCTCTCCCCGGTGCTTCATACCGTCTGTCTTCCATTCCTCTTTTAAAAACCGTTTCGGGACACAGGCCTCGCATTCTTTCCCCTGAGCTTTAAAATATGTATACAGGCGCCTGCAGACCAGAGCGCCCTTTTTTGTAAAACAGATGACTGCAAGCTTCATCCTCTATCTCCTGTCCTTTCTCCGGCTGTTTCTTCAGCCGGAATATCATCCTTAGTATAGCGGATGAATTTTATTCTTTCAATCATCCGCTCCCTTAAGTGACGCTTCCTTCATCTGCCGTTTCCGCTTTGTCATAATCCCTCCAATGCGTCCGCTTTCCTTGGCAGTGAGGCTTCGCCAGCCCTGTTCCAGTACCTTTGCATCCAGTCCCAGCTCCTGGGCAATTTCAAATTTCAACTGTTCCTGAGGACTCATATGCTCCGGATCAAAAGGCTTTTTATGTTTACTTTTTTCCATATGGCAAAACTCCTTTTCTTCTCTGCATTTTGGTATTCTTTAAGGAAAGTCTGCCCATATTTTTACAACATATTCCGAATTTCCTTGCTTTTTGATCTTTTGTATATTATACTGAAAATGAAGAAAATATATCGTTTCATATTGAAAATCAAAAAATTTTTTTACCAAATCTCAGAAAACAGCCGGTTGATCCGACCGGAAGAAAGGGTTACTTTGAATATTGCCATTGTTGATGACTGCTCTCAGGACAGCAGCCATTTATCTCAGCTTCTCAACACCTACTGCTCTGTCTGCTCTCTGACCTTACAGATATCGACTTTCACTTGTGCGGCGGATTTTCTCAAATCATGGAAATCCGGCGTTTTTGATTTAATTTTCATTGATATCTTTCTGGATAAGGATTCTGACACAGCAACCGGCATCCGGCTGGCAGAACACATACGCCGTGAGGATACCGGCTGTACCATCATATTTACTACTGTAAGCCCGGACTTTGCATTAAAGAGCTATTCCTTAAAGGCCCTGGACTATCTGGTAAAGCCC
Organism: uncultured Clostridiaceae bacterium; assembly: GCA_958441075.1. Lineage (GTDB taxonomy): Bacteria > Bacillota > Clostridia > Lachnospirales > Lachnospiraceae > Enterocloster. Next base: position 2,414 of record CAUCBQ010000215.1, read on the forward strand.
ATTTCCCCTGAGAACTTCTCTCAGACCATGGACTATTACCTTTCCCTGAGAGCGCGGCGCTCTTCCCACTATATCGAGGTAAAGGAAAGCCGGGTCATGGTAAAAATACCCGTTGATACAATTTTATACACCGACTATTTTAATCACTACATACAGATCCATCTGGCTGACCGGATCGTAAAGACCTATATGCGGTTTGAAGACTTTTCAAAGCTGCTGCTGTGCTATCCTCAATTCATCAGCTGCTACCGCAACTGTATCATTAACCTGGACAAGGTGGTTCGTCTGGAAAAGACCTCTTTTGTCCTTACGTCCGGTGAATATCTGCCTATTACCAGAAGCCTCAGGCTCCAGATTCATCAGCAATATGCGGATTATCAGTTCCGGAAGATAAATGGAGGTATTGAATGAACTCTTTCAATCTTCAGCTGACCGCACTGCTGATTTTGGACCCTCTGTCAGT
>CAUCBQ010000216.1 GCA_958441075.1 uncultured Clostridiaceae bacterium
GGACAGGGCCGCATTTTCCATCCGTGACTATCTGCGCCAGCCTCTGTTTACCTTTGAGTCCAAAAAGCTTTCTGAGCTTATGATTGAGATGCGAAAAACCTCCAACAATATTGTGATCGTTTTGGATGAGTATGGCGCCACGGCGGGCCTTATTACTCTGGAGGATATCCTGGAGGAGATCGTAGGCGATATCAGGGATGAGTTTGACGGAGATGAGGAGGATGAGCTCAGGGAGCTTTCTGAGGGAGAGTATCTGGCAGACGGCTCTATGAATCTGGATGATATCAATGACCGGCTCGATCTGGAGCTTGTTTCAGAGGATTTTGATTCCCTGGGCGGTTTTATGATCGACCGTCTGGAGCATCTTCCGTCAGAGGGAGAAGAGGTAGATACGGAAGAAGTCCGTCTGGTAGTTGTAAAAGTCTATAAAAACCGCATGGACAAGGTTCATATTTATGTAAAAAAAACGGTTGCAAATTAAACGGATCTGTGATACACTAATCCCGTTGTGACAAAGAATAGATGGTCCTCTGCTACTGAATTGCAGTGAATATGTTTTACCGCATAGAGTATTAAGAACATCCAATAGACGAAGGAGGTTCACACAATGAACGAAATTATTAAGAATATCGAAGCAGCACAGTTAAAGGAAAGCGTACCCAGCTTCAACGTAGGTGATACTGTAAAGGTATACAACAAGATCAAAGAGGGTAACCGCGAGAGAATCCAGATCTTCGAGGGCGTTGTAATCAAGAGACAGAACGGCGGAGCAAGAGAGACTTTCACCGTTAGAAAGAACTCCAACGGCATCGGCGTAGAGAAGACATGGCCGTTACATTCCCCAAGCGTAGACAACGTTGAGGTTGTTCGCAAGGGTAAAGTAAGAAGAGCAAAACTGAACTACTTAAGAGACAGAGTAGGTAAGGCTGCTAAGGTAAAAGAGTTAGTTAAATAAGTAAGACACAAAACGGGGACAATGTAAATTGTCCCCATTTTAGTAGCTGAGTATTTGAAATAGATCGGGGACAGATTTGGATTTTTATATGAATGAAGATACCGCCTGGCTGCGCAGGGCAGTCAGCTGGACGGTCAATATCGTAGTAGTTTTAGCCTGCGCCTGGTTTCTGGTTTATGGTTATGGCGGTCAGGTGGAGATATCAGGCAATTCCATGCAGCCCGTTTTAGACGGCGGTGATGTGGTGCTTACAGACCGGATTACCTATGTGGTAAGCCGCCCCGGACGTTTTGACATTGTAGTGTTTCAGCGGGAGAATGGAAGAAAAAATGTAAAGAGGGTCATTGGTCTGCCGGGAGAGACAGTACAGATTAAAAATGGTTTTGTCTATATTGACGGAAGTCCCTTAAAAGCCCCGGACGGATTGGATCTGGTTTCTCTGGCTGGCCGTGCGGAAAATCCGGTTCAGCTGTCAGAGAACGAGTATTTTCTTTTGGGAGACAACAGGGACAGCAGTGAGGACAGCCGTTTTGCCAATGTGGGAAATGTGAGGAAGGATCAGATCCTGGGCCGGGTATGGCTGCGATTCCTTCCTCTTTTGAAGATTGGCTTTATTACCGGAGGACAGTGAGAAAGACAGGGAAGTAAAACAAGGAAAAGCGAGGAGTTATAAGAGATGAATATACAGTGGTACCCGGGCCATATGACCAAGGCCAAACGGGCGATGAAAGAGGATATGAAGCTCATTGATCTGGTGATCGAGCTGGTGGACGCCAGAGTACCCTTTTCCAGCCGCAATCCCGATATTGATGAGCTGGCAGCGGGAAAGGCCCGGATGGTCCTGTTAAATAAGGCAGATCTGGCAGATGAGGCAAAAAATGCAGCCTGGGCAGCTCTGTTTGAGACGAGAGGCATTCATGTGGCAAAAATTGATGCCAGAAACAAGGGGAGTTTAAAACAGGTTCAGGCTGTGATTCAGGAGGCATGTAAAGAGAAAATTGAGAGGGACCGCAGAAGAGGAATTTTAAACAGACCCATCCGTACCATGGTAGTAGGAATTCCAAATGTGGGAAAATCCACCTTCATCAATTCCTTTGCCGGAAAGGCCTGTGCCAAGACGGGAAATAAACCGGGCGTTACAAAGGGAAATCAATGGATTCGTTTAAATAAGACGCTGGAGCTTTTGGATACTCCCGGTATTTTATGGCCCAGATTTGAGGATCAGACGGTAGGGCTTCATCTGGCTCTTATTGGTTCCATTAACGATCAGATTCTGAACAGGGAGGAGCTGGCCTGGGAGCTGATTGGGCTTTTGGAACAGATTTATCCCGGTGTGCTGGCAGAGCGCTACGGTGCAGCTGCATCAGAAGAAGCAGATGATAGCTGTATCTGGCAGAATCTGTCAAAGGAGGAACAGAATCTGAGGGCAAGCCGGATGCTGGAGCGGATTGCCCAAAATCGTGCCTGTCTGATGAAGGGAGGAGAACTGGATCTTGCCAGGGCTTCTGCTCTTCTTTTAGACGAGTTTCGTTCCGGAAAGCTTGGAAGGCTCAGTCTGGAGCAGGCACAGGATTATACAGACAGGGTGAAATAAATGGCGCGTGAATTAAAGGGAGAACGTCTGGAAAAGGAGCTTGCCAGACTGGAGGCCATGAAGGCCTATGAAAAAGAATATAGGGACTGTGTATGGATCTGCGGCATTGACGAAGCGGGCAGAGGGCCTTTAGCAGGACCTGTAACTGCCGGAGCAGTGATTCTGCCAAAGGATTGTCAGATCCTTTATCTGAATGATTCAAAAAAGCTGTCGGAAAAGCGCAGAGAAGAGCTTTTTCTTGAAATCAAAGAAAAGGCCGTATCTTGGTGCGTGGGGTCGCTTCCCCGGCCCGGATCGATGAAATTAATATTCTTCAGGCCACCTAT
>CAUCBQ010000217.1 GCA_958441075.1 uncultured Clostridiaceae bacterium
GTTTCTGCACATAATAGTCAAACTGATGCCCTCTTGTCATAACGCATACATAATCCTGAGGCCGGATGGATACATAGTCCCCAATCCGTTCCATATCTCCCACTATAATCTGATCTGCATCGGGAAATACCTCTTTGTTGGCGAACATCTCCCTGTCGTCCATAATCACACAGCGGAAACCAACCCTCTTTAACACAGGCACCAGCTCCTGAGCTACATGGCCTCCGCCAAAAACATAGGCTGTTCCTGACTGCACCAGAGGTTCTGCATAGTAAAAATGACTGTTTTCCCTGAAAATAACCGCATTAGAGCCAAAGAGCCTTCCGAACTCCGGCCCGAACACCATTTCCGGCAGAAGCTGCCCGGACCGTTCCTCTGCCTCCTGATCCTTTCCCGGTTCGGCTGCACCGGAAGGGCAGCCATGCTTCATCCAGTCAGCCCCTGCGTTTTCATTTCCAAGTCCCAGCACGCCGGTCATTTCACTGTAAAGCCCCATTTTCCATGAATCTTCCTCTGTGAGATCCAGAATCAGCCAGCTGTCCTCATCTACATCCAAAAGGCCCAGCACCTGCTCCACCAGCTTTAAAATTCCCGGCATACCGGGGTCCACATACTGGATATATACGCTCACATCTCCTCCGCAGACCATGCCGATATCCGCTTCCTTTCCCCGTGTCAGCGTAAATTCCCGCAGGCTGGATCTCTTTTTTTCTACCGCCTCCTGACAGGCCAGAGTTACCTGATACTCCACTGCACCTCCTCCTACGGTTCCAAGAGCCGTGCCGTCTGCCTTTACCAGCATCCGTGAGCCGGCCCCTCTGGGCGTAGAACCTGCGCTCTCTATAATAGAGGCAAGGGCAGCTCCCTCACCCCTTAAAAGACATTTTTTCAGTTCCTTAAATAGTTCTCTCATTCTTTCACCTCATTTTTTTCAGGAAAATATTTCTTAAATAAACGTTCGCTTTCTGTCCGCAATTCTTCCTCCATAGCCAGATACCGTGTAAGAAAAGCCTCTGCCTCCTCTGTAAGCCTGGAGGAGCCGCCTTCTGCGCCGCCGGATCTGGAAACAAGAAGGTCACAGCCCAGCTGGCGTTCTGCCTCCTTTAACAGCTTCCAGCCCTTGGTGTATGACATATGAAGCTGGCGGCAGGCAGTCTGCATGGAGCCTGTATGGCGGATCACGGTCAGGAAATGGGCAAGCAGCGGGCCAAAGAAAGGATCATTTCTCCTGAAAACCAGCCGGACCTCCGGATGCATCTGGATCTTCTGTTTTTCCATTTCCCCGTCTGTGCCGTCTTCATCGGTTTCCACTGCAAGGATAATTCCCTGATCCTCCACCGGAACCTCTTTTGTCAAAAAAAACTGCCCTGCTTCAAAAAGCGCGCCTCTTAAGCCCCGTTCTCCCTTATATTCCAGTACCTTTTTGGCCGCCTGCTCCGATATAAGGACCGGATGGCCTCTCTTACCGTCAAAAACAGGACGGATGATATCCCCCTTTTCTGAAAGCATCCGTTCCAGCGTATCCCGCAGAAGAAGGGGAAATTTGGCCGGAAGAATCAGCGTTTGGACACAAAGTCCTTTTATATAACGAAGTCCCATGGAAATGCTGTCAAACATCTGCCCTGTTTCATAGCGGGAATTGCGCAGGGAAATGACCTCCAGATCACTTATGTGCTTCTCCAGATCATCTGCCTGCCGGCCCGTCACCACCACAATGGGATCGATTCCGCTCATCTTCATGGTAATGATAATCCGCCGGATCACCGTGCTGTCTCCTACGGGAAGCATGGGAGAAAAAGCGCTTCCCCTGTTTTTATGGCCTGCCGCCACAATAACTGCTCCTGTTTTATCCATAATCAGAGTTCTCCTTTTAACAGTAAAATAGCCGACGGGTCCACCCTGAGATACTCGGGAATCACCCCTGACGCATCATGTGTGTAAATCGTCTTTTCCTTCTTCCACCAAAGGCCATTCTCCAGAGTAATATACCACTCAAAGGGCATTTCCGATACCTTTGGCCTTCCCACAGGAATACAGTTTTCAAAGGAAAGGCCGGAAGCCTGCTCTCTGCCCACCGCCTCAAAATCATGGGCCCGGATTCCCACTGCCCTTATATCCTCTTCCACAGGCCGGTCCACCGTCAGCTCCAGGCCGCCCCAGTCCAGGGCGCAGATGCGCCGGCCGCCCAGACGCCGGATTCTGGAGATATTTTTACAGCCCGTAAGGCTTGCGGCCTTACAGGTTTCGGGATTTGCAAACATATCCCCTGTCCTGCCCCCTGCCAGCGCCTTTCCCTGATCCATCAAAAGAAGCTCCGGGCAGAGCTGATACGCCTCGTCCCTGTCATGCGTCACCAGAATCGATACCCCGTCATAATCCTTTAAAACCTCTGCCAGCTCCAGACGAAGCCTTTCTCTCAAACAGGTATCCATGGCGGAAAATGGTTCATCCAAAAGCAGCACCTCCGGCTCATAGGCCAGAATCCGGGCAAGAGCCACCCTCTGCTGCTGGCCGCCGGACAGCTGGGCCGGATAATGCTTTTCCAATCCGGTCAGGCGGAACCGCTCTGTCATTTCCTGAACCTTTTTTCTGGCCGTCTTTCCCCTTAAGCCGGAAGCAATGTTTTCCTCTACGGTCATATTTGGAAAAAGGGCATAATTCTGAAACAGATAGCCTACCCGTCGAATCTGAGGCGTCTGATTGATTTTAAGGGAAGAATCATAAAGCACTCTTCCCCCTGCGGCCTCTCCCTGGGCATACTGAAGGGAAATTCGGCCGGAATCCGGGGTAATGATTCCCGCAATGGATTTTAATGTCATGCTCTTTCCGCAGCCCGATGGGCCCAGAATG
>CAUCBQ010000218.1 GCA_958441075.1 uncultured Clostridiaceae bacterium
TATAAAATTTTCAATGTTCTTTCAATTTAGCCTTGACTTTTTATTTGCAGGCTTATTTATTTGTTTTGAACACAAAAATAAAGGCACACCCAACACTGGATATGCCCTTATGCAAATGTTCAAACTATTCTGTTGTCTTTTTGGTAATAATCAGTTTGCCATCCTCACATTGTACCAATATAGGTGTATTTACCTTAAATCCCCATCTATTTAACCATTCACCCTTTAGAATGATTGTTGGAGTTGGCTTATATTGATATCCTGATTGTTCATATACTTTCATTTCTCTTGTTTTCTTTATCATTTACACCTTCTTTTAAATAATATAAACGTATACTGGAATACGTTTTTTCCTCGGAGTCTCAAATTCATATAATTTTTCTAAATGTGGTCTATCCGTTCTAAAATGGGGCGGGAAAGCCTTCTTAGATACCCCTGAATCTGCGCTTCTGTACAGCTGCATCGGTTCCGATCCGGAAAAAAGCCGCAGGGACAGGGATTCATAGCTCCTACAATAAGAAAATCTGCCGGAAACTCACAGCTTCCCCACACGCGGCTGATAACAATCCTTCGTTCCTCTAAGGGCTGGCGCAGAGCCTCTATGGCGCCCCGGCTGAAATGAGGCAGCTCATCTAAAAACAGCACTCCTCCGGATGCCAGAGAAAATTCCCCGGGAATTGGAAAACGGCCTCCTCCTGTGAGCCCCTGCGTGGAAATCGTATGATGGGGACTGCGAAACGGCCTCTTTGAAAGCAGCGGACGACCATACGGCAGTTTACCGCAGACACTGTACACTCTGGATATCTCTATATCCTCCTCCCTTGTAAGGCCGGGAAGAATGGTGGGAATTCTGGCTGCCACCATAGATTTTCCGGTTCCTGCGCTTCCGCACATCAAAAGGCCGTGCATTCCGGCCGCCGCCACCTCTGCCGCCCGCCGCAGCACCCGCTGTCCGTTTATCTCCCTAAAGTCAACTGACTTTTCTTCATAAATCCTGTAATTCTCTCCATCCTCTTCCGAAAATACCTTCGGCTCATCCTGCTGCCAGTCCGACCGGGCCAGCCGTTTTGCAAGCTCTTCCAGAGACCGGATACCAATGATCTGAATTCCTTTTGTCAGCCTGCCCTCCAGCTGGTTTGCCTCTGGCAGCACACACCATCTCAATCCCCTTTCTCTGGCAGCTGCTGTATGGACCAGAACTCCCGGCACCGGCTTTACGCTGCCATCCAGTCCCAGTTCCCCAATCATCAGGCATTCTCCAAGACTGGCTGTATCTAAAACTCCAAAAGCCCCAAGAACTGCCGCCGCAATGGGAAGATCAAAGGCCGTCCCCCCCTTTTTTATGCCTGCCGGAGACAGATTTACTGTGATCTTTTTTGCCGGAAGCTGAAAACCGGAATTTTTTAATGCTGTCCGCACCCGCTCCTGTGCTTCCCTGACCTCTGTAGACAGCTGTCCGGATATGGAAAAGCCCGGAAGTCCGTTTGACACATCTGCCTCCACAGATACCGGATATGCTGTAATCCCCTGTATCCCGCTGCTGTTAATCCTTGTAAACATATAGAATTCCTCCTTTTGACGATATCGGCAAAACAAAAAACACCGAACCCTGACCCTCTGACTGGCTGATGATAAATGGGAATAAAAAGATAAAACCATTGAATTTTCAGATAGAATAAAACAGATATAAAATCGATCATTTAAGAATCGTACAGATATTTTTTACTATAAAGGAGAACTCAGAAAATGGCAAGCAAAATTTAAGAGCCATATCAAATTTCTGATCTGTAATCAGCTTGATATGGCTCCGGTATTTTATTCTCTGTAACCGTCAGGATTCATGGACTGCCATCTCCAGGAATCAGCACACATCTCCTCGATTCCCTTTTCGGCAACCCAGCCCAGCTCCTCCTTTGCCTTGGTACAATCAGAGTAGCAGGTTGCGATATCTCCGGCCCTGCGCGGCTGAATTTCATATTTTAAGGTCTTCTGACAGGCTTTTTCATAGGCATGAAGCACATCCAACACGCTGTAGCCTACGCCGGTACCCAGGTTATAAATACTCACTCCTTCTTTGGATTCCAGCTTTTTCATAGCCTTTACATGGCCTTTGGCAAGGTCTACCACATGGATATAATCTCTTACTCCCGTGCCGTCCGGCGTATCGTAATCGTTTCCGAATACATTTAAATGGTCCCGTTTACCAATGGCTACCTGTGCAATATAAGGTACAAGATTGTTCGGAATTCCCTTGGGGTCCTCTCCGATCCTTCCGCTCTCATGGGCGCCGATGGGATTAAAATAGCGCAGCAGCACTACGTTCCACTCCGGATCTGCAGTATGGAAATCTGTAAGGATCTGCTCCAGCATTCCCTTGGTGCGTCCATAGGGGTTTGTGATCTCACCCTTGGGGCATTTTTCTGTAATAGGGATCTGGGCAGGATCGCCGTATACGGTTGCGGAAGAGCTGAATACAATGTTCTTTACGCCGTGATTTCTCATCTCATCGCACAAAATCAGCGTTCCTGTAATATTATTATGATAATATTCAAGCGGCTTCTGAACGGATTCTCCCACTGCCTTTAAGCCTGCAAAATGGATCACGGCCTCAATGGCTTCCTGATCAAAAATCTCTTTTACAGCCTCACGGTCCAACAGATCTGCCTGATAAAATTTCAGCTTCTTCCCCGTGATTTCCTCAACCCTGTCCAGAGCCTTTTCACTGGAATTGTAAAGATTGTCTACTACTACTACCTCGTAGCCTGCATTCAGCAGTTCTACGCAGGTATGGCTTCCGATATACCCGGCGCCTCCCGTCACTAAAACAGCCATATCATTTCCTCCT
>CAUCBQ010000219.1 GCA_958441075.1 uncultured Clostridiaceae bacterium
CAGCATTTGTGGATATCAAAACACAGACGCAAAGGATTTAGAGGTAAGAGAATGGGAGTGCCCGGTTTGTGGTGCAAAGCATGACAGGGATATAAACGCTGCAAAGAATATCCTGGCAGAGGGATTAAGACAAATAGCGTAATAGCATAAGAAATCAATATAGGGCAGGGACTGCCCGAATTAACGCCTGTGGAGATAGTAGGGCGAACGACGTTCAGTGAACGTCGGCTTTGAGCCGACCGAAGCGGAGCGGAGACACGAGGTCTATGAAGCAGGAAACCCATTGGCTTTAGATAATGGGTAGTTCACAATCCCAGACAGGTCACGGGAGTCCGTAATATGCTGGGCTTTACGGGAACCTATAAGGGAAAAGAGATTTCTGTTATGGGGGCGGGCATAGGAATGCCCTCCATCGGAATTTATTCCTATGAGCTGTTTCATTTCTATGATGTGGACAGTATTATTCGGATCGGATCAGCAGGCGCCCTCCAGGATTCTCTCAATCTGATGGATGTGGTTATTGCTATGGGAGCCTGCACGGATTCCAATTATGCTTATCAGTACGGCCTTCCGGGTACTTTTGCCCCCATTGCGGATTACAGCCTTTTAAGCAGAGCGGCAGAAATCGCAAAGGAGCAGGGAACTCCGACTGTGGTAGGAAATATTCTTTCATCGGATGTTTTTTACAATGAATTATCGGATGTAAATGACAAATGGCGCTCTATGGGCGTTCTGGCAGTGGAAATGGAGGCAGCCGCATTGTATATGAATGCTGCCAGAGCAGGTAAAAAGGCGCTCTGTATGCTTACCATTTCCGATCATATCTACCGTCAGGAGGGACTGAGCGCCCTGGACCGTCAGATCGGCTTTGGAAAAATGATGGAGATTGCTCTGGAGCTGGCTTAATGCCTGTGTGCTCAGAGCGGAAAATACAGATCTGTGTTTAAAGGAGGATTTACAAATGGAAATCAAAGAAATTATGAGTCATGTAGACCATACACTGCTGACCCAGACTGCCGACTGGGATCAAATCCGGCAAATTTGTGATGATGCGGTTGCCTACCAGACTGCCTCTGTCTGTATTCCGCCCAGCTTTGTAAAAAGGGCAAAGGAATATATGGGAGATAAGATGGCTGTCTGCACAGTAATTGGTTTTCCCAATGGATATATGACCACAGAAACCAAGGAATTTGAAACGAAAAATGCTCTGGAAAACGGAGCGGATGAGATTGATATGGTTATCAATATCGGCTGGGTCAAAGAGGGCCTTTACGATCAGGTGGAGGATGAAATCCGCAGATTGAAGGCAGTATGCAAAGATAAGATTTTAAAGGTTATCATTGAGACCTGTCTTCTGACAGAAGAGGAAAAGATCCGGATGTGTCAGGTAGTTACCGCTTCCGGCGCAGATTATATCAAGACCTCCACAGGCTTTTCAAAGGCAGGAGCTACCTTTGATGATATTGCTCTTTTTGCCTCTCATGTGGGAGAGAATGTAAAGATAAAGGCAGCGGGAGGTATTTCCTCTCTGGCTGATGCAGAACGCTTTCTGGAGCTGGGAGCAGACCGTCTGGGAACCAGCCGTATGGTAAAGCTGGTGAAAAACGAAGAAGCATCAGGCTATTGATGCAGGGGAGGGATAGAGGATGAAGCAGTTAAAACAGGAAGAGATAAAAAATCTGATCCGCACCGCAAAAGCCCAGTTAACCTATTCCTATGCGCCCTATTCCCATTTCCATGTGGGAGCGGCCCTGCTGGCAAAGAACGGGAATATATATACAGGCTGCAATATTGAAAATGCCGGCTATACCCCCTGTAACTGTGCGGAACGGACCGCATTTTTTAAGGCAGTCAGCGAAGGTGTGAGAGAGTTTGATGCGATCTGCGTTACCGGAGGAATGAATGGTGTTGTTACGGATTTTACAGCTCCCTGCGGCGTGTGCCGTCAGGTAATGATGGAGTTTTGTGATCCGGAGGAATTTCAGGTTATTGTGGCTGTTGACGAGGAGCAGTATATAATAAAAACCCTGAGCGAACTTCTTCCTCTGGGCTTTGGTCCCGGAAATTTAAAAGGCAGGTAATAAAGGAGCAGAACATGGAAAAATACAGACGTATCTTTGTAGTGGTAATGGATTCTCTGGGTGTGGGAGCGGCAGAGGATGCTGCTCAGTTTGGAGATGTGGGATCAAATACTCTGGGTCACATTTCGCAGGCAGTAGAAACCTTTCAGATTCCTCATTTGAGAAAGCTTGGAATGGCAAATCTGACGCCTTTAAAGCAGGTAGAGCCAGAGGAGCAGCCTCTTGGCTATTATGGAAAGCTGCGTGAAAAGAGCCTGGGGAAGGATACTATGACCGGTCACTGGGAGATGATGGGGCTGGAAGTAAAAACACCCTTTAAGACATTTACAGAGACGGGGTTTCCGCCGGAACTGATTAAGGAGCTGGAGGAACGCACAGGCCATAAAATTATCGGAAATAAGAGCTCCAGCGGAACAGAGATCCTGGACGAGCTGGCAGAGGAGGAGATCGCCACAGGCCATATGATCGTGTATACCTCTGCAGACTCTGTGCTGCAGATCTGTGGCAATGAGGAAACCTTTGATCTTGAGGAGCTGTACCGGTGCTGCAAAATTGCCAGAGAGCTTACGTTAAGAGACGAGTGGAAGGTGGGACGTGTCATTGCAAGGCCTTATGTGGGAAAGAAGAGGGGAGAATTCAAGCGTACCAGCAACCGTCATGATTATGCTTTAAAGCCCTTTGGAAAGACTGCTCTGAATGCGTTAAAAGATGGGGGTTTTGATGTGATTTCCATTGGAAAGATCAACGACATTTTTGACGGAGA
>CAUCBQ010000220.1 GCA_958441075.1 uncultured Clostridiaceae bacterium
CTTAAAAAAAGCAGACACCGCCACTATATCTGTAATATCCAGCTCCTCATGGGTAACTGATACTACCTCATACCCATCTTTTTCCTCAAAATATTCCGCAAGTCTCGATCCCAGAAATCCTCCTGAGCCCGTGATCAAAATTCGTTTTCTCATCGTACAATCAACAGCCTTTCTTCCTCATAAGCATCACCATCCACGCCAAATACCATACATTTCCGGCAGCCACAGGCAAAGATAATATCTATCATTATACCCTTCCCCCCAAATAGAATCTTTGCGATTTTCTTAATTTTTCTCAAAAATTCAGGACGGCGCGAAACCGGGCAGAAACAGCCCCGTCAAGCTCGCTTGTAAGGGGCTGTTCCTGCCCGGTTTCAAAAATCCCCCATTCACCCAAAAAGAAAACCGCCCCGGACATTCCCCTCGTCATCACACCAAACCATCAACAAGGTTCAAATCCAGGGCGGCCCCCCGCTCACATCACTCAAAGCACAAACACGCGTCTGCCTCCACCCGTTTCTTTCAACAGGTTACCGGCTCCATCAGCATGTCCCGGCCTCATCTTCATTTTTCAAAAAATTCCTTAAATCCCTTCTTCTTAGGCTTTCCTTCCTCAGAAGCCCCTCCGTTCATAGCTTCGTCGAACCGTTTCAGGGCGTCCTTCTGAGCCTGGGTCATTCTCTCAGGCACCTGAACCACCAGAGTTACATAGTGGTCTCCCCGCACATTCCTGTTTCTCAGAGAGGGAACGCCTTTGCCCTTCAGCCGCACCTTGGTATCTGTCTGCGTACCTGGGCGAACCTCATATTCTACCTCTCCGTCCACTGTCTTAATCCGGATCGTACCGCCCAGAGCTGCCCTTGCAAAAGAAATTGGCACAGTAGAATAAATGCTTGTATCCTGACGCTTAAAGATCGGATGCTGAGAAACTACTGCCTCTACCAGCAGATCGCCCCGCTCTCCGCCATTGGTACCCGGCTCGCCGCCTCCAGCCATACGGACACACTGACCATTATCAATACCTGCCGGAATGGACACTTTAAATTTCTTGCGAACCGTTTTATACCCGGTACCATAGCAATCGGAGCACTTCTCCTTAATCACCTTACCAGTACCATTACACTCCGGACAGGTCTGTACATTCTGTACCTGACCAAAGAAGGACTGCTGGGTATACATGATCTTACCCTTTCCATTACATTTCGTACAGGTCTGGGGCGACGTACCCGCCTTTGCACCTGTTCCGTTACAGGAAGAACAGGTCTCCTTAAAATTAATCTCAATTTCCTTTTCACAGCCGAACACAGCCTCTTCAAAGGTGATCCGCACTGCAGTTCTCACATTTGCACCTCTTGCAGGGCCGCTTCTTCCTCTGGAGGAACGGCCGCCGCCAAAGATATCTCCGAAGATATCGCCAAAAATATCTCCCATATCCTGACCACCGAAGTCGAAACCGCCAAAACCGCCAAAGCCTCCGGCGCCTCCGCCTCCCTGCTCAAAAGCTGCATGGCCGAACTGGTCATACTGCTGACGCTTCTGAGGATCGCTGAGTACGCTGTAAGCCTCAGACGCCTCTTTAAATTTGGCCTCTGCCTCCTTGTCTCCCGGATTGGCATCCGGATGATACTTCTTGGCAAGCTTTCTGTATGCTTTTTTCAGAGCATCCTCATCCGCATCTTTCGAAACGCCCAGAACCTCATAGTAATCTCTCTTACTCTCTGCCATGTTGTTTACCTCTTAATATATATCAGCACATTTTCTCTTAAATAGAATATCCCCGGACAGACCTTTAGGTCCGGCCAGGGGGTATCTCACCCAATGGACCGGACCTCTGGCCTTACGGTTTTATATAATGGGTTCCCGTCCTGTTACAGACGGGAATCCCTTCATAATTATACTTCCTTAAAGTCTGCGTCTACTACATCATCGTCAGGTCTGGAGCCTGCTGCACCGCTCATGTCAGGACCTGCTCCTGCTGCGCCTGCCTGCTGTGCCTGCTCATATACCTTTGCAAACAGCTTCTGTGCACTGTTCATCAGCTTCTCTCTGCCAGCCTTGATATCCTCTACCTGAGCATCGGTCATCTGATCTACCGGAGCACGGTTAATTGCTTCCTTCAGCGCATTTAAGTCAGACTCTACCTCTGCCTTATCATTGGCATCAATCTTATCGCCAACTTCCTCCAAAGCCTTCTCTGTCTGGAATACCATGGAATCAGCGTCATTTCTGGCGTCAATAGCCTCCTTGCGCTTCTTATCCTGAGCCTCATACTCAGCAGCTTCCTTTACAGCCTTGTCGATATCAGCGTCAGACATATTGGAGCCGGAGGTAATGGTAATGTGCTGCTCTTTTCCTGTTCCCAGATCCTTTGCAGATACATTTACAATACCGTTGGCATCAATGTCAAAGGTAACCTCAATCTGCGGAACGCCTCTTCTTGCTGGCGGGATCCCATCCAGACGGAACTGTCCAAGGGTCTTGTTATCCCTTGCAAACTGACGCTCGCCCTGTACCACATGGATATCCACGGCAGTCTGGTTGTCAGCAGCAGTTGAGAAAATCTGGCTCTTCTTGGTTGGGATTGTGGTGTTGCGCTCAATCAGCCTGGTTGCCACGCCGCCCATGGTCTCGATGGACAGGGAAAGCGGGGTTACATCCAAAAGAAGGATATCTCCTGCGCCTGCGTCTCCTGCCAGCTTGCCGCCCTGGATGGCTGCGCCGATAGCCACGCACTCATCCGGGTTTAAGGACTTGCTTGGCTCTTTGCCGGTCAGCTGTTTTACTTTGTCCTGAGCCGCGATCATACGGGTGGAACCGCCTACTAACA
>CAUCBQ010000221.1 GCA_958441075.1 uncultured Clostridiaceae bacterium
CGACATTGAACACAAGCAGCTCTTTTATGATAGCAAGACTATCTTACAGGAGATGATCCAGAGCCGTCAGACGGGTGCTTTATCCTATGAAATTTTAAAGGAGGAAGGGCCGGACCATAACAAAAGCTTTGAGGTTCGGGCGCTCATGGGAGAGGAAGAGATCGGCCGGGGCGTGGGCCGGACAAAAAAGGCAGCAGAACAGGTCGCTGCCTACAATGGTATTTTAAAGCTTAAGGCAGGTGAATCATGTATCTGAAAAGTATCGAGATCCAGGGCTTTAAATCCTTTGCCAATAAGCTGGTCTTTGAATTTCATAATGGAATTACAGGCATTGTAGGGCCAAACGGAAGCGGAAAAAGCAATGTGGCAGATGCGGTGCGCTGGGTTTTAGGTGAACAGAGAATCCGCCAGCTGCGCGGGGCAAGTATGCAGGATGTGATCTTTTCCGGCACAGAACTGAGAAAGCCCCAGGGCTTTGCCTACGTAGCAATTACCCTGGATAACAGCGATCACCAGCTGGCCATTGATTATGATCAGGTGACAGTATCCAGACGCCTGTACCGTTCGGGGGAAAGCGAGTATATGATCAATGGAAGCGCCTGCCGCCTGAAGGATATCAATGAGCTATTTTATGATACGGGAATCGGAAAAGAGGGCTATTCCATTATCGGACAGGGTCAGATTGACAGGATTTTAAGCGGAAAGCCGGAGGACAGGCGGGAACTTTTTGACGAGGCTGCAGGCATTGTGAAATACAAACGGCGCAAGGCCATTGCACAGAAAAAGCTGGAGGATGAACAGGCCAGTCTGGTCCGCGTATCAGACATCTTAAATGAGCTTGAAAAGCAGGTTGAGCCCTTAGAGCGCCAGTCAAGAGCAGCCAGAGAGTATCTTCAGCTGAAGGAAGAACTCAAAGTCTGCGATGCCAACCAGTTTTTGCTGGAAGCAGAGCATATTCAGAGTCAGTTAAAAGAGGTTTCCCAGAAAAAGGCAGTTCTTGAGGGGGATCTGGAGGAAACCAGAAAAAAGGGTGACGGTATTCGGAAAGAATATGACCGCCTGGAGGAGCAGATCCGAATCCTGGAGGAAGCTGTCTTAAAAGAACGAAGTTTTTTTAATGAGATATCCATGGAAAAAAATACTCTGGAAGGACGGATCAACGTCCTGAAAGAGCAGATCCATACAGAGGAACTGAACGAGGAGCATATTAAAAGCCGCAGGGAAGGGATTATAAAAGAACTGAAGGGGAAAGCGGATCAGCTTACGGGGCTGGAAACAGAAGAAAAACATCTGGAGGAACAAAATGCAGATGAGTTAAATCGTCTGAGCCTGGCAAAGCAGGATGTTTTTGTCATGGAGAAGGAAATCCTCAGACTGGAGAACAGCATTGAGGAGGCCAAGGCCCGGATTATCCGCTGTTTAAATGAAAAGGCAGAATTGTCTGCCAGACAGCAGCGTTATGAGGCTATGTCAGAGCAGGTGAATCTGCGCCGCAGTGAAGTTTCCCAGAAGCTTCTCCGCTTCAAAAGCGATGAATCTCTTCAGGAGGAGCGGATTGGGAAAGAGAAGGAACGCCTTGCACAGGTGCAGGCGGAGCTGGTGGAAAAGCAGGTTGAGGCTCAGGAGGCAGAGGATACCATGGAGCAGGCGGAGAGTGAAGTCCGCCGCCTGATGCGTCGGTTAAATGACACCCAGCAGGAATACCACATGGCCCATACCAGGCTGGAATCCCTGCAAAATCTGGCAGAGCGCTATGACGGCTATGGAAACAGCATCCGCCGGGTGATGGAGGTTCGTGACAGAATCCACGGGATTCATGGAGTGGTGGCGGATTTGCTCACTACCAGTAAAAAGTACGAAACAGCCATAGAGACAGCCCTTGGAGGCAGTATCCAGAATATTGTCACAGATTCTGAAATTACCGCCAAGCAGCTGATTGAATATTTAAAGAAAAATAAATACGGGAGGGCCACGTTCCTGCCTCTTACCAGTATGGGAAGCGGACAGCCCTTTTCAAAGCCGGAGGCTTTAAAGGAAGCAGGTGTGATTGGCCTGGCAAGCGAACTGGTGGAAACGAAGGAGTGCTACCGGGGGCTTGTGCGGTATCTTCTGGGCCGGGTTGTGGTGGCAGTAAGTATTGACGCAGCCATTGCTCTGGCAAAGAAATACCGCTACAGTCTGAGGATTGTTACTCTGGAAGGCGAACTTTTAAGCCCTGGAGGTTCCATGACAGGAGGCGCGTTTAAAAACAGCAGCAACCTTCTGGGACGCCGGAGGGAGATTGAGGAGCTGGAGGAGGCCTGCGGACGTTATATAAAACAGGCAGAGACCATTCAGACGGAGCTGAGCCTTCAGGAGGCCATTGTTCAGGAAAAGAAGGATGAGGCGGAGACTTTAAAAAAAGCCGGACAAACACTGGCTTTGGAGGAAAATACCCTTCAGGTTACCATTTCCCGGCTGGAAGAGAAAAAGGGTGAGATTGCCGATTCTTCCTCTGATCTGGTAAGGGAGCATCTTCAGCTGGAGGTTCAGATAAAGGAGATTGGCGAAAGCTGCCAAAGCCTGAAAGCAGATCAGGAGGCCCTGGAACATGAGAGTGAGGCTGCCGCAGAAGAAGTAAATGCGCATACCGTCCTTTTGGAAAAGGCGAAGAAGGAGAAGGAAGCTGGCAGCGAGGTACTGTCACAGCTTACGCTTAAACAGGCAGGACTGGCTCAGAAGCTGGACTTTATCCGTGAAAATGAAAGACGCCTTCAAAAAGAAGGGGAGCTGCTTGAAAATGAGCTGTCCCGGCTTGCAGGAGG
>CAUCBQ010000222.1 GCA_958441075.1 uncultured Clostridiaceae bacterium
GCCTCAGCAGAGCCACGCTTCAGAATATCCATGAAAACCTGTTCTGGGCTTTCTTCTATAACGTGATCGGTATTCCGTTGGCAGCCGGTGTATTATATCCTCTCTTCCACCTGAAACTGAACCCCATGTTCGGGGCTGCTGCCATGAGTCTTTCCAGCTTCTGCGTGGTTTCCAACGCTTTAAGACTGAATCTCTTCCCGGTAAGAAGCGCCAGAAAAGACAAACCGTTAAAGCATCCCGTAACCGTAAACACGGTTGCTGCTGATACAACTATAATGAACAATGAAAAGGAGAATACAGCTATGACAAAGACAATGAAAATCGAAGGAATGATGTGCGGCCACTGCGAGGCAGCCGTAAAAAAAGCATTAGAAGCTCTTCCCCAGGTAGCCGAGGCGGCGGTAAGCCATGAAAAGGGAACTGCTGTTGTAACTTTAAATGAGGATATTTCTGATGATGTGCTGAAAAAGACAGTAGAAGATAAGGATTATAAGGTAGTGGAAATTCTGTAATAAATATGCGCCATAAAGCGCACGCCCCATCAAAAAAAGCCGTCCCGGGATTTGATATGCCGGGACGGCTCCTTTTCTGCAGACAAACACCTGCTGCTTGTCCGCCTGTTTTAATTACATCTCGCCCAGACCGCTCTCGATTGCCTGGCTCAAGGTATCCATAGCTTCCTGCTCGTCCTCTCCGTCACAGATCAGAGTGATATCTGTACCGCACTTAATGCCTGCTGCCATTACGTTTAATACGCTCTTTGCAACGATCTTCTTCTCACCGCACTCGATGGTGATATCGCTCTTAAACTTCATAGCGGTCTGAGACAGAACGCCTGCTGGTCTTAAGTGTAAGCCGGATGGATTTACTACTGTTAAAGTCTTGCTGATCATAATTATACTCTCCTTATGGTATATTCTGCTTTCGGAAGGGAACCGCTGTTCCCTTATCCTCTATATGAATTTTATTACATCTGACTATCTATGTCAAGTTTGAGTTTCCCAAGTTTATTTTCCCTGTCCTGAGAAAATACACAGCCGCAGTAGTTCTGACGGTAAAGACCGTACCGGGCAGAGAGCTCAGTAGAACGCTTGTAGCCGTTCTTCTTTTTAAAATCCGACTGCAGATAGGGAACGCCGTACTCTTCTCCCAGATAAATTCCAATCTCATTCAGCTTTTGGGCATTTTTTAAAGGGCTGATGGAAAGCGTAGTGGTAAAATAATCAAAACCTCCCTGCTTTGCAGCTGCCGCTCCTTCCCGAAGACGCAGTTCATAGCAGCGAAAACAACGCTCTCCTCCCTCCGGATCTTTTTCATGGCCCTTTGCCATGGCATAAAAGGCCGGCGTATCGTATGTTCCCTCTAAAAAATGAACTGGATTCTTTGTCCTCATCTCATGAATCAGCCGTTCCTGCTCTCTGGCCCGTTCCCTGTACTCTGTCTCCGGATAAATATTCGGATTGTAATAAAAAACTGTAATTTCAAAATACCGGGACAAATACTCTAAAACATAGCTGCTGCAGGGTGCGCAGCAGCTGTGAAGCAAAAGAGTCGGAACGGTTTCTTTTTTTTCAATTTCCTCCAGTGTCCGGTCTAAAATCTTCTGATAATTTTGTTTCTGCTGCTGTGCAGCCATACCTCTTTCCTCCCGCCACGCATAAAAGGGCTGCTTGCAAAAAGCAGCCCCTTTTATTTTATTTTCATTTACAGAAAGTCTCTGATACGTTTGCTTCTTACCGGATTGCGCAGCTTGCGCAGAGCCTTGGCCTCAATCTGGCGGATACGCTCTCTGGTAACATTAAACTCTTTTCCCACTTCCTCAAGAGTTCTGGGATGACCGTCCTCCAGACCAAAACGCAGAACAATTACCTGACGCTCTCTTTCCTTTAAGTCGCCTAAAAGTGCATCAATATGCTCTCTTAACATTACAGACTCTACATTTCCCTCCGGCGTCACTACATTGCTGTCTGCCACAAAATCGCCCAGATTGGAGTCGTCCTCCTCACCGATGGGCGTCTCTAAGGAGGCCGGTTCCCGGGCAATCTGCATGATCTCCATCACCTTGTCCTCAGACATGTCAAGAGCCTCTGCCAGCTCTGTCACGGAAGGCTCATAGCCCAGCTCCAGGGTCAGCTTACGCTGCATCTTTGACATCTTGTTGATTGTCTCAACCATATGCACCGGCACGCGGATGGTTCTCGCCTGATCGGCCAGAGCCCTTGTCACTGACTGGCGAATCCACCAGGTCGCATATGTACTTAACTTATAGCCCTTTGTATAATCAAATTTTTCAACGCCTTTGATCAGTCCCAGATTGCCTTCCTGCACCAGATCAAGGAAGCTCATGCCTCTTCCGGTGTAGCGCTTTGCAATGCTGACTACAAGACGCAGGTTTGCCTCGATCAGTCTCTCCTTTGCAGATTCATCTCCGTCTGCCTTGCGCTGTGCAAGCTCCAGCTCTTCATCTGCCGTAAGAAGGGGTACGGTACCAATCTCCTTTAAGTACATACGAACCGGGTCCTCGGTTCCGATGCCTTCCAGAAGATCCACTGCATCCAGGTCGATTTCTTCTTCCTCTGCATCCTTCATGAAGCTGTCATCGTCCAGGTCAAGATCCAATCCAATGTCATCCAGAGCGGGATCTGCATTCAACATCGCTTCGTCCAGTACGGGAACTACGTCAATATTACGG
>CAUCBQ010000223.1 GCA_958441075.1 uncultured Clostridiaceae bacterium
TCAGCTCGCTGGAGTTTACATTTCCCTTTCCGTCTACAAGGCCCGCTGCCCAGATCTCTCCGTTGGCCCACACATGGTCTTCTTCCTCGCATACATATACTACGTTTACCATTCCGCCCAGCTTTTTCTCCGGTACGATCTGAATCCGAAGCTCCGCTCCGCCGTCATAGTAGAAATCTCCTACTTCCTTTAATCTGTAGCCTTTCGGTACATTGGTCAGCTCGCTGGAGTTTACATTTCCCTTTCCGTCTACAAGGCCCGCTGCCCAGATAACGCCATTTGCCCAGACAGTATTATCTTCCTCACAGAAGTAAACCACATTCACTGCGCCGCCTACTGCCGGACGGTGCCCATTTCCATGATTTCCTCCATGATTTCCATTTCCATGATTGTGTCCGCCTTCCCAACGATCATCATCGTCGTCATCGTCGTCCCAGCGGTCATCATCCCAACGATCATCATCGTCATCGTCGTCCCAGCGGTCGTCATCCCAGCGGTCATCGTCGTCGTCATCATCGTCCCAACGGTCTTCCCATCTGTCCTCCCAATCTTCTCCATGGTGAGGCCTTGCCTGAGCCTCCACGCTGCCAAACTGGCTTCCTGCCATCACAAGTGCTGCTGCAAATAATAAACCTGTCAAATTACGTTTTCTCATATAGGATGCCTCCCTTTATACATTTTGATTGTTTTATCCGCTTTTTATGAGCAGATTATAGCTAATTTTACAATACGAATCAATAGTTTTTAAAAGAAGTAAGAAAACGTATAGGAAATGTAAACAAGACAGAAAAATGTAAGAAAATGTTATGAAACCGTTATGTCTTCTGCACGCTTTCTTCTGGAAGCAGCGACAGAAAACAGCTTTCTTCATGTCCCCACACGATTCCAACTGCCTGCAGATAAGCATAGATCACCGTAGTCCCTGCAAATTTCATTCCGCGCTTTTTCAGATCCGCCGATATCCGATCAGACAGTGCAGAATTTACCCGTCCGGTTTCAGAGATCACCTTCCCATCTGTCCAGCCCCACAGATAAGCGTCAAAGCTTCCGTATTCTGCCTGAATCATTTTAAATATCCGGGCATTGGTGACAGCGGCCCTGATTTTCAGAGAATTACGCACAATTTCAGCATTTTCTTTCAGTTCCTGAAGCTTCTCTTCTCCATATCCACAGACTGTCTCCAGGTCAAAACCATCAAAAGCACGTCTAAAAGCCTCTCTCTTATTCAAAATACATTCCCAGGAAAGCCCTGCCTGAAAGCACTCCAAAACCAGCATTTCAAACAGCCTCCTGTCATCATGGACCGGACGTCCCCATTCCTCATCATGATAGCGGACATACCGCTCATTCTTTGGATTGGCCCAGCCGCACCTGCATTTTCCATCCTTCCATTCCATGATATTTCCTCCCTGTGTAACATAAAATGCTCCCGAAAATCCATATCGGATTTCCGGGAGAACATTTACCTTCATTCTTCACTGCATTTTGAGAGAACGATTACAGAATTTTTTCCCCGCAGGCATATTTTCCGTATACCTCCCGTTCATCCCCCAGATAAATGACCCGCTCCAGCCTCTGTTTTACAGTCAGAGGCTGGGGATGAAGCAGACGGCTGTCGTCAATGACAACTGCATCAAACGCATATCCCGGCTCAAAGCTTCCGGTCTTTCCAAAGAATGCTCCTCCGCCTTTGGACGCCATATAAAAGACCTCCTCTGCGGTAAGAGGCTTTAAAGAATCATCCTGCAGCCTCCATCTTAATTTTGAAGCCTGGACAGCCTGAGACATGGCTGTAAACAGGTTTTCCGTAGAGCCGCCTGCCACATCGCTTCCCAGACCTACATGAAGTCCTTCTTCCAGATAACGGCGCACAGGGGCTACTCCTGAGGAAAGGTTGGTATTGGATTCCGGACAATGGGCCACAAACACTCCCCTCTCCTTCATCAGAGCCATTTCCTCTTTTCCGGAATAAACGCAGTGGGCCATTACCGTAGGGCAGTCTCCGCCGAATAAGCCGAATTTATCATAGGCGTCCCCGTAGCATTCAGACCAGGGGCAAAGCTCCTTTACCCAGTCAATTTCTCCCGGATTTTCTGATAAATGAGACTGAACCGGGAGCTTATTTTCCCTCTGGATTTCCTTTAAAAGCTCCATCAGTTCGTCCGTACAGCTGGGGGTAAAACGCGGGGTCAGAATCGGCCTGGTGTGCTTATATCCCCTGTCAGCCACGGCCTTCAGCCACTCTCTGGTCGCCTGAGCCGAAGCTTTAGCAGATGCCTCGCACAGATAATCCGGGCTGTTGCGGTCCATATTTACCTTTCCCACCATGGTGTAAAGCCCTGCTTCCTCTAAAAGATCCATCAGCATCAGCGTGGCTTCATTGTGAATAGTTCCGAAAACGCAGGCTCTTACGGTAGCGCTCTTTTTTAACTGCTGCGCAAAGATCCCATAGGCTTTTTTTGCATAATCCGCATCACTATATTTGGATTCCTCCGGAAATGTATTGGTTTCCAGCCACTCCAACAGCTCCATGTCCATTCCAAGGCTGCGGAATGTATACTGAGGAGCATGGATATGGAGATCCGTCAGTCCGGGGATAATCAGGCGGTCCCCCATATCCTCCACAGGTATGCCCTTTAATTCCTCCGGAAGCACCGAATACACATCCCGAACCCGGCCCTCC
>CAUCBQ010000224.1 GCA_958441075.1 uncultured Clostridiaceae bacterium
ATAACAGGCAGCTTATCATATTCCAGACTGTACTTGGTTGCGTCGAACTGGTCAATATTGGCATACAGCACCCAGAATGCATAGGTATTCCACAGAGTACCCATGAACTTTCTCTGACCCTCTGTTACGGCCTTATCCTGATATCTCTTTGGAAGCCATGGAGCACTGCAGGTATAGAAGAACCAGTGGATTGCGTCTGCACCGTGGGCTGCCAGAGCCTCAAAGGGATCAACAGCATTTCCCTTGGACTTGCTCATCTTCTGTCCGTTCTCGTCCAGTACCAGGCCCATAACAACTACATTTTCATAAGGAGCCTTGTTGAAAAGCAGGGTTGACTCTGCAAGGAGGGAATAAAACCAGCCTCTGGTCTGATCCACAGCCTCGGAAATGAACTGCGCCGGGAACTGGGACTCAAAAAGCTCCTTGTTTTCAAATGGGTAATGATGCTGTGCAAAAGGCATGGCTCCTGAGTCAAACCAGCAGTCAATTACCTCAGGCACTCTCTTCATCACACCGCCGCAGTGAGGACACTTGATGGTAACTGCATCAATATAAGGACGGTGAAGTTCAATCTCATCGGGGCAGTTATCAGAAAGGTTTTTTAACTCCTCAATGCTTCCTACAGAATGCTGATGACCGCAGCCCTCGCACTCCCAGATGTTAAGAGGCGTACCCCAGTATCTGTTTCTGGAAATACCCCAGTCCTGAATGTTCTCCAGCCAGTCTCCGAAACGGCCCTTTCCGATGGATTCAGGCACCCAGTTTACGGTGTTGTTATTGCGGATCAGATCGTCCTTTACAGCGGTCATCTTGATAAACCAGGACTCTCTTGCATAGTAGATTAAAGGAGTGCCGCAGCGCCAGCAGTGGGGATAGCTGTGTTCAAAGCTTGGGGCGGAAAACAGCAGTCCTCTTTCCTCCAGATCCTTTAATACCAGAGGATCTGCATCCTTTACGAATTTACCGCCAAAGGGCGTGTCCTCAGTCATATTTCCCTGTGCGTCTACCAGCTGTACAAAGGGAAGATCGTATTTGCGGCCCACGTTGGCATCGTCCTCACCGAAGGCAGGAGCAATGTGTACGATTCCTGTACCGTCCGTAAGAGTTACATAGGTATCGCAGACAACGTAATGGCCCTTTTTGTGCTGCTTTTCACAGTATGGCTTTGAGCAGCCGTAAAGAGGCTCATATTCCTTAAATTCCAGATCCTTTCCCTTATAGGTCTCAAGAACCTCAACATCCTCGCCCAGCACCTTCTCTACCAGTGCATGAGCCATATAGTAGGTATAGCCGTCTGCGGTTTTTACCTTTACATACTCCTCATTTGGGTTGACGCAGAGAGCCACGTTGCTTGGAAGGGTCCAGGGGGTGGTGGTCCATGCCAGAATGTAGGCGTCCTCATCCTTTACCTTAAAACGGGCAATGGCAGAGCGTTCCTTTACATCCTTATAACCCTGAGCTACCTCATGGGAGGACAGAGGGGTTCCGCAGCGCGGGCAGTAGGGAACTACCTTAAAGCCCTTATATAACAGGCCCTTGTCCCAGATCTGCTTTAACGCCCACCATTCAGATTCGATAAAATTATTGTCATAGGTTACATAGGGATGCTCCATATCTGCCCAGAAGCCTACGGTGCTGGAAAAATCCTCCCACATCCCCTTGTACTTCCAGACGCTTTCCTTACATTCCTTAATAAAAGGCTCCAGACCATACTTCTCAATCTGATCCTTTCCGTCCAGACCCAGCTTTTTCTCCACTTCCAGCTCAACGGGAAGTCCGTGGGTATCCCAGCCGGCCTTTCTGGGAACCATATAGCCCTTCATGGTTCTGTATCTGGGAATCATATCCTTAAATACACGGGTCTCAACATGGCCGATGTGAGGTTTTCCGTTGGCGGTTGGCGGTCCGTCATAGAATACATAAGGCTTGCAGCCTTCACGCATCTTGATGCTCTTTTCAAAAATGTGTTCGGTTTCCCAGAACTTTTCTACTTCTTTTTCCCGTTCTACAAACTTTAAGTCAGTAGGGACTTTGTTGTACATCTTTTCTACCTCCGTTTGAATTTGTTCGATGCCTCACAGGAAAGAATCTTCTCTAAACTGCAAACAGTCAGGCCGTTCCCGCCGGCGCTTCCTGTTATAAAAAAAGACTCCCGCCCTGTAAAAGGACGAAAGTCTTGGATTCGTTTAACCACCTGTTACTGCATACTGTCATATGAGTTCCTCTAACGCAGGAAAAACGGCCGGGCCTACTAAAATATTCAGCCGGCAGCTCCGGAGTGATCTTCACAGGCTTCCCTGATGACGCCGGATTCTCACCGCCACCGGCTCTCTTTGGTCTTTGGGAAGAGCTACTGTCTCCTTCACAGCCTTTATCTTATAACGCCTTTAATTATAATGACTGGGCCTTAAAATGTCAACGGGAGATGTGAAAAATCAGCAAAAAGGCCAAAAAACCCTAATTCACAAATTTTGCATTGGGATAAATCCTCCTCATGCGTTCATCCGGAAAATGACAATCCAGCCAGCCGTTTAAGCCGCCTGCCTTGTCGGGAAGCGCCCCGCTCTCTTCCGCAGCGATGCCCTGTCTGGCGGAATACCGTCCCAGCGCAAGGCCCGAAAGGGCCATATCAAACACCATAAAAAGGATCAGGCCGTTACAGAGAAGCTTTCCCCATCTGGCC
>CAUCBQ010000225.1 GCA_958441075.1 uncultured Clostridiaceae bacterium
CAATATGAAATCTGGCAGTAATCTTTCCTGCGCCAATCTGACAGGCGCTTCTCTCCAAAACCTCCTGCCCACATCTGGCGGTAGACAACAGCCCGCTTTTTCCAGAACCTCCAGCTTTAAAATTGTAGGCTTCCACCTGACTTCCAAACCTTCTGGTAAGGAAATCCTCCAGCGCAATACGGCTGCAGGCCTCCTGATAATAGGCCTCCGGAAATCCTGCCTGTTTCAGAGACACCTCTATATGAACACTGGAGGGAGATGCAAAGGGATCCCCCTGTACATGATCAATTACAAGCACATAAGCGCCAAACTGATAAGCCCCTGACAAAGCTTTATAAGCCGGATAGCTTTTCCGGTCAATGGAGCGCAGCAGTGTGCGCAGTTCGTTCGATGATTTCATCAATAATCCTCCTCTTTTTATACACAAAATAATAAAGACATTAGAAAAACGGCCTGAAATTCTCAGACCGTTCCCCATTGTCTCATGTAAAACCTAGAAATATTTTTTGTTGCCCCAGAGGTTCGCCTTCTTCAAATCCAGGTATTCATTATAAGCCTTTTCCAGAATCTGCTTTTCGTTGGAAAACTTCAGCAGATGGTAAGCCTCATAAAACTTGTAATAGCCGGAATCTACAAAATGCTCTTCCCGTTGTGGTTTACTGTAATAGCTGTCAGCCATCATCAAATACCAGTGAACATCCTTTTCCACCATATCCTGCGGTGTATTAAAGGAATAGGAGCTCTTCCCGATATACTTGATAATGGAAGCACTGACGCCGGTTTCTTCTTTTACTTCCCGAAGAGCCGTCTCCTTGTACTCTTCTCCTGCTTCTACAGTTCCCTTTGGCAGAACCCAGCCCTCATACTTGTTCTTGTAATTCTTGTAGAGAACCAGAATCTTGCCGCGAAATATAACCACACCTCCACAGCTCGTTGCTTCTATCATTGCAATCCCTCCTGGTCGCGCAGTGCTGGATCAGCACCACGGTGGTGTGTCGCACAGACTGTTTTTAGTATAACTCCATTTGATAGAAGATGCAAGATGAAGTTTCCCTGAGTTGTCTATAACTTATTCTGTTTCTTCCCAGTTTCCGAATCCTCTGTTTTATTTTTTTAATTAACTGCTTTCTTTTTTTCCTTCATTTCTGTAAAAATCTTCTCTGCCGTAATAGGAAGCTCCCGAATCCATACGCCGGATGCATTAGCCACAGCCCCTGCAATCGCCGGAGAAGGCGTATTGATCACCACCTCTCCAATGGACTTAACGCCAAAAGGACCTGTCGGCTCGTAGCTGCTTTCAAATTCCACCTGAAGGTGTCCCACATCCATACGGGTCGGCAGCTTATACTGCATAAAGGAATTTTCAAATACACGGCCCTTCTGAGAGCGGGTCACATCCTCAAACATCGCCATGCCGATGCCCTGTCCCAGTCCGCCTTCCGTCTGAACACGCACCAGATTGGGATTAATCGGAGTTCCGCAGTCAACCACTGCCACAAAATCAATCAACTCGTATTCATAGGTTTCCATGTCCATCTCAATTTCTGCCATACCTACCATAAAGGGCGGCGGAGAAACCGGAGAAGAATGAGACATTGTCACCTCAAGGGCCTTTCCATTGTTGCACATCACTCTGTTTCCAATATCTTTTAAACGAATGGCACTGCTGCCGTCTCTGCTAAATACCTGGCTGCCGTCAAAGTCCACTTCATCTACAGACCGTTCCAGATACTCCGCACCCTTTTCCATAATCTTTTCCCTCATGGCCTCGCAGGCTTTTACCGCTGCCATACCGGTCAGGTATGCTGTACTGGAGGCATAAGAGCCAGAATCATAGGGGGAAACATCCGTGTCCACACCGTGAACCACAATATTATCCAAATCGCATTCCAGACAATCTGCTGCAATCTGTGCCAAAGTCGTATCACAGCCGGTTCCCATATCGGCCGCTCCAATCATCATGCTGTAAAAGCCATCATCATTCAGCTTTAAGGTAATTCCAGCCACATCACAGTTGGAAATGGAAGAGCCCTGCATGGCCATGGCCACTCCGACAGAACGGACTTTTCCGTTGTCCATTACACGACAGGGATATTTTTCATCCCATTTCATCAGCTCTTTGGCCCGCTTCATACACCGATCCAGAGTACAGCTGTTGGCCGTCTCACCGTAATAGGCAGGCATCACATCCCCTTCATGAACCATATTTTTTTCCCGAAGAGCAACCGGATCCATATGTAATTCCGCTGCCAGCTCATTGACTGCCGATTCTAGGGCAAAGATTCCCTGGGTCGCTCCATAGCCCCGGTATGCCCCTGCAGACATCGTATTGGTATAAACCACATCGTAGTGGAAGCGAAAGGCTTTTGGAGTAGAATAAAGGGGAATTGATTTATGGCCTGACAGACCTACTGTTGTCGGACCGTGTTCTCCATAAGCGCCTGTATTTGACAGGGTATATAAATCGATCGCCTGAAATACACCATTTTCATCAGCTCCCAGGCGAACTGTTACTTCCATCTCATGGCGGGGAGAAGAGGCGATCTGAGATTCATACCGGCTGAAAACCATCTTAGCCGGTTTGCCTGTCACCCAGGTCACCAGAGCCGGGTATACCTCTGAAACCACCGTCTGCTTGGCCCCAAAGCCGCCCCCGATCCTGGGTTTGATGACCCTGATCCTG
>CAUCBQ010000226.1 GCA_958441075.1 uncultured Clostridiaceae bacterium
CCGTTGGCAGGCTGGATCTTGATACAGAGGGCCTGCTTTTAATTACCAACGACGGCGCCCTGGCCCATGAGCTTCTTTCTCCGAAAAAGCATGTGGATAAGGTTTATCTGGCTTATATCGAAGGAGTTCTTCCAGAGGATGCCGGGGAACAGATGAAGGAAGGTGTGATTTTAGAGGACGGAGTAAAAACACGTCCGGCAGAACTTTGCTGTTTAAGCAGGGAGGAAGGAGAGCGCCTTGCAGGGCCCGGGACAGGAAAAGCGTTTGCAGAGGCAGCGCCTGTGACACTGAAAATCCACGAGGGAAAATTTCATCAGGTGAAACGGATGTTTGAGGCTCTGGGCTGCAGGGTAGTCTTTTTAAAGCGTTTGTCTATGGGCTCCCTTCAGCTGGATTCGTCCCTTTTGCCGGGAGAATACAGACCTCTTACAGAGAAGGAACTGGTCGGTTTGAAAGGAGGAGCTTCAGAAACATGATATTGGATCACAAAAAAGCAGTTATTTTTGACCTGGACGGCACGCTGGTGGACTCTATGTGGATGTGGGAGGACATTGACATTGAATATCTGGGACGGTACGGGCTGTCCTGCCCGGAGGATCTGCAAAAGTCCATCGAGGGCATGAGCTTTACGGAGACGGCTGTTTATTTTAAGGAACGCTTCGGGCTTGCAGATTCGGTGGAAGCGATCAAGGACGCCTGGGTAGCTATGTCTCTGGAAAAATATGAAAAAGAAGTGCCCTTAAAACCAGGGGCACGGGAATTTTTA
Source organism: uncultured Clostridiaceae bacterium (assembly GCA_958441075.1). Classification (GTDB taxonomy): domain Bacteria; phylum Bacillota; class Clostridia; order Lachnospirales; family Lachnospiraceae; genus Enterocloster. The sequence continues at coordinate 767 of CAUCBQ010000226.1, forward strand.
GAGGCGCTTGCAGCCAGAAGGATTCCCGCAGGCATTGCCACCAGCAATGGCAGGGAAATGGTGGCTGCTGTATTAAAATCCCTTGATATGGAAAAATATTTCCGTGAAGTGGTAACAGCCTGCGAGGTGCCATTTGGAAAGCCGGCTCCGGATATCTATCTGGAGGTAGCAAGACGGCTGGGAGCAGAGCCAAAGGACTGCCTGGTGTTTGAGGACGTTCCTGCGGGAATTACGGCGGGAAAGCGTGCCGGTATGACCGTGTATGCGGTGGAAGACACATTTTCCAAAGCCATGCGGGCAGAAAAGGAAGCTCTGGCAGATGGCTTTATCTGTGATTTTCGCGAGCTTTTAAAGGAGCAGAAAGAATATGATGCATGATTATTTGCCGGTTACCCGGCAGGATATGGAAAAAAGAGGCTGGAACCAGTGCGATTTTGTCTATGTGACAGGAGACGCCTATGTAGACCATCCTTCTTTTGGAACGGCTATTATTTCAAGGCTTTTAGAGGCCCATGGCTACCGGGTAGGAATCATTTCCCAGCCGGACTGGAAAACAAAAGAAAGCGTACAGATATTTGGACGCCCCAGGCTGGGGTTTTTAGTTTCTGCGGGAAATATGGACTCCATGGTAAATCATTATTCCGTATCCAAAAAGCGCAGAAGAGAGGATGCCTATACTCCGGGAGGCATTATGGGAAAACGGCCGGATTATGCGGTTGTAGTTTACTGTAACCTGATCCGTTCTGTCTATAAGGATGTCCCTGTTATTGCCGGAGGAATTGAAGCCAGCCTGCGCCGTCTGGCCCACTATGATTACTGGTCCAACCGGCTGAAGCGTTCTATTCTTCTGGACTCTCAGGCGGATCTTATTTCCTACGGAATGGGAGAACATTCCATTGTGGAAATAGCAGATGCTCTGGACAGCGGTCTGGATGTGAAAGATATTACCTTTATTGACGGCACCGTTTATAAGACAAAGCATCTGGAAAATGTCTATGATTACAGGCTTTTGCCGGATTATGATGAACTTATCCGTGATAAAAAGCGATATGCGGAAAGCTTTTTTATCCAGTACAGCAATACGGACCCCTTTTCGGGAAAACGTCTGGTGGAGCCCTATGAAGGAAAACTCTTTGTGGTACAGAATCCGCCCTCAAAGCCGCTTACAAAACAGGAAATGGACGATGTGTATGCCCTGCCCTATATGAGAAGCTTTCACCCGTCCTATGAGGCTCTGGGCGGTGTTCCGGCGATCCGTGAGATCAAATTCAGCCTGATCAGCAACCGGGGCTGCTTTGGCGCCTGCAGCTTCTGTGCCCTTACCTTCCATCAGGGACGAATCATTCAGGCCAGAAGCCATGAATCCTTAGTGGAGGAGGCAAAGCTTCTTACAGAAGAGCCGGATTTTAAGGGATATATCCATGATGTAGGCGGCCCTACAGCCAATTTCCGTTTCCCTGCCTGTGAAAAGCAGCTTACAAAGGGAGCCTGTCCCTCTAAGCAGTGCCTTTTCCCGGAACCGTGTAAAAATCTGAAAGCCGATCATTCCGACTATGTGGCCCTTTTAAGGAAGCTGCGGGCCATTCCAAAGGTGAAAAAGGTATTTATCCGCTCAGGAATCCGCTTTGACTATCTGCTGGCAGACACCAGCCGCAAATTTTTAAAGGAGCTGTGTGAATACCATGTAAGCGGACAGCTCAAGGTTGCTCCGGAGCATGTTTCCGACGCTGTTTTGAATCGTATGGGAAAGCCGAAAAATGCCGTATACCGAAGGTTTGTAAAGGAATACAGGGAAATGAATGAGCGTCTGGGAAAGGATCAGTATCTGGTCCCCTACCTTATGTCCTCCCACCCCGGTTCTTCCATGAAAGAGGCCGTAGAACTGGCAGAATATCTGCGGGATCTGGGTTATATGC
>CAUCBQ010000227.1 GCA_958441075.1 uncultured Clostridiaceae bacterium
CGTGATGAGATGCGCCTGATTGATTCTTCACCGGATTCTGAATATATGGCAAGTAAGGTAAAGGATACCAATGGCTGCTATGTAGTTCCTGCATTTACCGGACTGGGCGCTCCCCATTGGGATCAGTATGCAAGAGGAACCATTGTAGGAATCACCCGAGGCGTGAACAAGTATCATATTATCCGTGCGACCTTGGAATCTCTGGCTTACCAGACAAACGATGTTCTTCAGGCAATGAAGGCAGATTCTGGAATTGAGCTGGCAGCTTTGAAGGTAGACGGCGGCGCCAGTGCAAATAATTTCCTGATGCAGACCCAGGCGGATATTATCAATGCTCCGGTTGAGCGTCCCAGATGCGTAGAAACAACCGCTATGGGTGCGGCTTATCTGGCAGGTCTTGCAGTTGGCTATTGGTCCAGTAAGGAAGATGTTATCAATAACTGGGCAATTGATAAGGTATTTATGCCGGAGATCTCCGAAGAGGAACGGGCAAAGAAGGTTGCCGGCTGGAATAAGGCAGTGAAGTATTCTTATGGCTGGGCAAAAGAAAATTAAGAAAACAGAAAAAAAGGGTAACAGCAAAATTCATACTGTATGAAAGGGGAAATTAATTATGTTGCCATATATCGCAGAATTTATTGGGACGATGCTTCTGATTCTTTTAGGTGATGGTGTAGTAGCAAACGTAACCCTGAACAAATCCGGAATGAAGGGCGCAGGCTCCATTCAGATTACTTTTGCCTGGGGTCTTGCTGTTATGGTTCCGGCATTTATTTTCGGCGCTGCATCCGGCGCACATTTTAACCCGGCTCTGACCATCGCTCTTGCAGTGGATGGCAGCTTTGCATGGTCCATGGTTCCCGGATATATTGTTGCTCAGTTTGCAGGTGCATTTTTAGGTGCGTGCCTTGTATACATCCTGTTTAAGGATCAGTTTGATGCAACAGACAATCCCGGAACAAAGCTGGGCGTTTTCTCGACTGGCCCGTCCGTTCCCAACATGCCTCTGAATATTTTAAGTGAAGCAATCGGAACCTTCGTTCTGGTATTTGCAATTAAGGGAATCCCTGCAACTGCAGCTGCAGGCGTTGAGAAATTTATGGTATTTGGCATTATTGTTTCCATTGGTATGTCCCTGGGCGGACTGACTGGATATGCAATCAACCCGGCCCGTGACCTGGGTCCCCGTCTGGCACATGCAATCCTTCCAATTAAAGGAAAGGGCGATTCCAACTGGAGTTATGCACCGGTTGTGCTGGTAGGTCCGCTGCTTGGCGCAGTGGCAGCTGTACTTCTGTATGGAGCAATTCCGTGGTAGGAAGCGCCGGACACAGGTGCAAGAAAGAATTAGCAGGTTTCTGTAGAGACAAAACAGCCAGAGTACCTGACTCAAATTAAATAGTGAATTTTGAGAGCGGAGCCTGGCAAATGGATATCGAAAGATACGTAGATGCCGGGTTCTGTTTTTAAGGAGGAATAAGAAGCATGTATGATGTAATTATTATCGGCGCAGGTGTTTCCGGAGCGGCCTCTGCAAGAGAGCTGTCCCGTTACCAGGTAAAGGCCTGCGTTTTGGAGAAGGAAGAGGATGTGTGCTGCGGAACCTCAAAAGCAAACAGCGCTATTGTCCATGCAGGATACGATGCTGCAAGCGGTTCTCTGATGGCTAAGCTGAATGTTCAGGGAAACAAAATGATGGCTAAGCTGGCAGAGGATCTGGATTTTGAGTTTATGCAAGCGGGTTCTCTGGTTGTCTGCACAGAGGAAGAAAACCGTCCGGGGCTGCAGACGCTTCTGGAGCGGGGCATCAAAAACGGAGTAGAAGGTCTCCGGATTATTGAGCGGGATGAGCTGGTGAAAATGGAGCCTAATATTTCTGATGAGGCAGTAGCAGCTCTTTATGCACCCACTGGCGGTATTGTATGTCCCTTTAATCTGAATATCGCTATGGCAGAAAATGCTTGTACCAATGGTGTGGAATTTAAGTTTAACACTCAGGTGGAAGGAATCGAAAAGAGAGAGGGCGGATTCCTGATTCATACCAATAAGGGCGATTTTGAAGCACGATGCGTGGTAAACGCAGCAGGCGTTTATGCAGATCAGATTCACAATATGGTCAGTGACAGGAAGCTTACGATTACACCAAGACGGGGAGACTACTGTCTTCTGGATAAGACGGCAGGAAAGCATGTAAATCATACCATTTTTGCTTTGCCTGGAAAATATGGAAAAGGCGTTCTGGTATCTCCGACTGTACACGGAAATCTGATTGTGGGTCCGACAGCGATTGATATTGAGGATAAGGAAGGAACCAATACAACCAGAGCAGGACTTGACGAAGTAATTACCAAGTGTGCGAAAACAGTGAAAAATGTTCCCCTTCGTCAGGTGATTACCTCTTTTGCAGGACTTCGAGCCCACGAAGACGGACATGAGTTTATTATTGAAGAGCTCAAAGAGGCTCCTGGTTTTGTTGACTGTGCAGGCATCGAATCTCCGGGGCTGACCAGCAGTCCGGCGATTGGCTGCATGGTGGCAGATATTGTAAAGGGAATCCTGGATCTGAAAGAAAATCCAGACTTTGTAGGAACAAGAAAAGGTGTGCTGAATCCGGAGAAGCTCTCCATGGAGGAGCGCAATGAGCTGATTAAAAAGCAGCCGGCTTACGGAAATATTATA
>CAUCBQ010000228.1 GCA_958441075.1 uncultured Clostridiaceae bacterium
AAGGTTGATGTTTGTAGTAGTAGCTGAAGACAGCTCCTTCTTTGCCTTCTCAGCTGCTTCCTTTAATCTCTGAAGCGCCATCTTGTCAGCGGAAAGATCTACACCCTCTGCCTTCTTAAACTCGGAGATCATCCAGTTTGTAACTGCATTATCAAAATCATCGCCGCCCAGACGGGTATCGCCGTTGGTAGACAGAACCTCAATAACGCCGTCACCGATCTCAATGATAGAAACATCAAAGGTACCGCCGCCCAGGTCGTATACCATGATCTTCTGCTCTTTTTCATTGTCCAGACCGTAAGCCAGTGCTGCAGCTGTAGGCTGATTGATGATACGCTTTACATCCAGTCCTGCGATCTTACCTGCATCCTTGGTTGCCTGACGCTGTGCATCATTAAAATATGCCGGAACTGTGATAACTGCCTCTGTTACAGTCTCACCCAGATAGCTCTCTGCGTCAGCCTTCAGCTTCTGAAGGATCATAGCGGAGATTTCCTGAGGCGTATACTTCTTTCCGTCAATATCTACCTTATAATCTGTGCCCATATGGCGCTTGATGGAAGAAATGGTGCGGTCTGCGTTTGTAACGGCCTGACGCTTTGCAGGCTCGCCTACCAGTCTCTCACCTGTTTTTGTAAATGCCACGATAGACGGCGTGGTTCTTACGCCCTCTGCGTTTGCGATAACGGTTGGCTTTCCGCCTTCCATAACGGCAACACAGCTATTCGTTGTACCTAAGTCGATACCAATAATCTTGCCCATAGTTATTTCCTCCTGATTGAATCAATCTATAAAATATTTTAGTTTGCAACTTTAACCATACTGTGTCTTACTACGCTGTCCCGGTACATATATCCCTTCTGGAGTTCCTCCACAACGATATTTTCTCCCAGGCTTTCGTCCTCCACATGCATCACTGCATTGTGGAAATTGGGGTCAAATTCCTTTCCGGCTGCCTCAATGGGCTTTACCCCGGCATCCTCAAATACTTTCTGAAGCTGCTTATAGATCTTTTCCATGCCCTCGGCAATGGGATCTGCCTTTTTATCTTCAGGGATCACTGCCAGGCCTCGTTCGAAATTGTCAATTACGGGAAGGATTCGCTCAATCATATCTCTGGCGCCCATCTCATACATGGAAGATTTTTCCTTTTCCGTTCTCTTTCTGAAATTTTCAAATTCAGCCATCTGACGCTTTACCCGGTCAGTCAGTTCCTCGATCTTTTCATCTCTTGGGTCCTTCTTTTTCTTAAAGAAGCCTCCCTTTGATTCTTTATCCGCTGCTTCCTCTGCCTGAGGTTCTGTTCCCACAGTATCCTCCGCAGCAGCCTCTGCCGCTTCCTCTGTCTCCGGAATATCCGTTACTTCTTCCTTCTTATTATCTTCACTCACTGCTTATCACCTTTCATCCTTTTTAAATGCTGCATCCAGCTGGCCCATCAGATTCCGGAGCGTTCCCAGAACCTTTTCATAGTCCATACGCTTTGGGCCGATAATCCCTACCGTTCCCCGAAGGCCTCCGCCCAGATCATAATTGGCAGTGACTACGCTGCAGTCCTTCATAGACTGAACCGGAGTTTCGTCACCGATATAGACCTGAATCCCGGCGCCGTCTCCATTTTCCGTATTGACCTCCGAAACAAACTCCTGAAGCATTTCCTTATGCTCCAGCGTTCCGATCAGCTTGCTGGCCTTATCGCCTTCTGAAAGCTCCGGATACCGGAAAATGTTCGTAGCCCCGCTGGTGTAGATCTGAAGATCTTCTCCGCCGGCCTTGATTGCTTCCGCAACCTCATTTAAGACCAGCTCCACCACCTGGCTGTGAATGCCCGCGTCCTCTTTCAGACGGCTGATGATATCCAGATTGATTTCTTCAATCGTCAGTCCATTTAAGCTGCTGTTTAACAGAATGTTCAGATTCAGCAGTTCCTGTTCTCCCAGCTCCTCTGCAATATCAATCATGGTATTCTTTACAATATTGCCTTCCACCACAACCACTACCAGAAGCTTGTGTGCTTCTACCCTGGACAGCTGGATGAATTTCAGCTTTGTCTTGTGGTAGCTTGGACCGCTGATCATGGCCGCATAATTTGTATTGGCTGCCAGAGCCTGAGCCATCTTTTTAAGGACCAGCTCCAGCTTATCAACCTTCTGGACCATCATATCCTTAAATTCAGTGACCTCATTGTCCTTTTCCTGCATGATCTGATCTACATAGAACCTGTACCCCTTATCAGAAGGAATACGCCCTGCGGAAGTATGAGGCTGAATAATATAACCCATCTCTTCCAGATCTGACATTTCATTGCGGATGGTGGCAGAACTTAATTTTAATTCTGAATACTTTGAAATGGTTCTGGAACCAACCGGTTCGCCTGTCTCCAGATAGGTTTTAATGATCGCCTTTAATATGGTGATCTTCCGGTTATCCAGCTGTGTATCCATCGTTCCCCGTCACCTTCCTCTCCTGCGATTATTAGCACTCAACACTTTGGAGTGCTAACATCTACATTTCATAATATATTCCTTTACAGCTGTTTTGTCAAGGGATTTTTCATTTTTTTATATCTTTTCCAGCGGATTTCCATTTTTTTCCTTGACATACGAAAAAATTATGTTAAAATGACTTTTGTTGCTCATATATTACAAAAGTGT
>CAUCBQ010000229.1 GCA_958441075.1 uncultured Clostridiaceae bacterium
TCCCCTCAAGATTGAGGGGTAGGGGAGCTGAGATGCCGTAGGCATTTTTTTATTGATATTCGATATTTCCTTGGGGTCTGTCCAAGTGATTCTTTAAAGATGCGGTGGAAGTAGCTGAAATTTTCATAGCCCACAGCCATGCTGATGTCCAGTATGGACAGGGTGGTGGAGCGAAGGAGAAAACAGGCCTGGCTCAGCCGTTTTTTTTGCACCAGTTTTGTGTAGGTACTGCCGGAGAGACGGCGTACGGTTCTGGACAGCCAGGTTAAATCGCAGTGCAGCTGTCTGGCAAGAGCGGTCAGCTCTCCATCTTTATAGTGTTCCTCCACATACTGAAAGACCTGCATGAGAATTTCCTGTTCAAAGGAGGTTCGGTCTGCCTGAATGCGGTCTGTATAATTTAGAAGCTGCAGAAAAAGGAGGCCCATAGTGATCTGATTCATAAGCCGTTTGTTTTGAAGCTCATGGGAAAGGGTCCAGACCAGATTTTCCAGCAGGTTTTGAACCGGAAGGATGTCGGAAACCCTAAAATGCAGATAGGACAGAGGGGAGTCCGCAGTCTGCAGACAGCCTATGACAAAGTCCCGGAGCATACTCTGTTCTGATCCCAGCATGGCCAGAGTCTGGTCGAAAAATTCAGGAAGGATAATAAAATTAACAGCTACATCCTCCTGCCCTGCAGGCAGAATCTCCTGAGAGGCGTGTTGATTCAGGATAAGCAGCTCTCCCTTTTGCAGGATAAGCCTTGTTCCGTTTATGATATGTGTGGTTGAACCGGAGCACATATAGATCATTTCTACATAGTTATGCGTATGGCGGGGAAAATGGACAAAGCGGGTGTGAGGCCGCACCTGAATCAGCCGCCCCTCCCTGAGCATCTTGCCGCTGGTGATTACAAAATCAGAACCATCGGAGTAAAGTGTCTGGTCTACGCCTGTTTTCCCGTTCAGGATACTCTGCTCTTCCTCTGTAATGCGGCTTAGTTCCCTCAAAAGCTGTTCGTTCATAGTGTTTTTCCCTTTGTCTGCGACGGCTGTTTTTAGATGATCACAGTATACCACAGGTCTGCAAATAAGGACAGTTTTTTAGCCAAAAAGTGTTCTTTTTTTCCTCTTTTTTTTCAGATACAATAACAACATGATAAAAGTGTGATGAAACGAGGAGGAGGGCTATGGAACGCTATTATCTGGCAATAGACATCGGAGCTTCCAGCGGCCGTCATATGCTTGGGCATATGGAGGACGGGAAAATGGTCCTGGAGGAAATCTGGCGTTTTGAAAACGGTATGAAGGACCGGGATGGAAGCCTGTGTTGGGATCTGGATGCGCTGTTTCAGGAAATTAAGACAGGAATCAGACGTTGTAAGGAGCTGGGAAAGCTCCCTGTATCTATGGGAATTGATACCTGGGCTGTGGATTATGTGCTTTTGGATGAAGAGGACCGGGTTTTGGGAAAAACCTACGGCTACAGGGACAGCCGTACCCGGGGAATGGATGAGGCTGTATATGAGATGATTTCGGAGGCTGAGCTTTACAGCCGCACCGGAATCCAGAAGCAGATGTTTAATACTATTTATCAGCTGATGGCTGTAAAAAAGCACAATCCGGAGCATTTAAAAGCAGCAAAGACCTTTCTGATGCTCCCTGATTACTTTCATTTTCTGCTTACAGGACAGAAACGCTCCGAATATACAAATGCGACCTCTACCCAGCTGGTAAATGCCCGTACCAATGACTGGGACCGGGAACTGATCGAAAGATTGGGATATCCTCAGGATATATTCCTTCCTTTAAGCCAGCCGGGAACATTGGTGGGGGGCTTTTCAAAGGAAATAGAAGAAGAGGCAGGCTTTTCCTGCAAAGTGGTTCTTCCTGCCACACACGATACAGGTTCTGCAGTGATGGCAGTGCCGGGAGAAGGGGATAAAAACCTCTATATCAGCTCAGGCACCTGGTCTTTGATGGGAATTGAAAATAAGACAGCCATTTGTACAGAAGAGAGCCGGAAACGGAATTTTACCAATGAAGGCGGATATGAATACCGTTACCGTTATCTGAAGAATATTATGGGGCTGTGGATGATCCAGTCTGTGAGAAGAGAGCTGGAACATAAGTATTCCTTTGCAGAGCTGTGTTCCATGGCTTCCCTTTGCAGCGGCTTCCCCTCCAGAGTGGATGTAAATGATCCCGCATTTTTAGCTCCGGCTTCCATGATCTGTGCCATTCAGGAAATGTGCGCAGAGAGCGGACAGCCGGTGCCGGAAACACCGGGGGAACTGGCCGCGGTGGTGTATGAAAGCCTAAGCGACAGCTACCGTGAAACGGCAGAGGAGATAGAGAGCCTTACAGGCTGTCACTATGATACCATCTGTATCGTAGGAGGCGGCTCCAATGCGGAGTATTTAAACCGGCTGACTGCGAAAAAGTCCGGACGCCGGGTGCTTGCAGGGCCGGGAGAGGCAACTGCCATCGGAAATATGATGGCCCAGATGATTCAGACAGGGGAATTTGACAGTCTGGATCAGGCACGCCGCTGCGTGGGAGCATCATTTTCCATCCATGAATATAAACCGGAATCATGACTGGAATCAATTGAGCCTGCAAATAAAAAGTCAAGGCTAAATTGAAAGAACATTGAAAATTTTATA
>CAUCBQ010000230.1 GCA_958441075.1 uncultured Clostridiaceae bacterium
GATCCAGGGCTTTCATCCAGCGATAGCCTGTTTTCTGATATTCTCTCAGTACATCTGCAAAAACTTCCGGAACCGGGTCCGGGCTGTCCTCCACCGACCGGATTCCACGCACCACGGTTTTAAAGAGCTGATCCCTGTAAAATGCCACTCCCGGCCCTTCTTTTAACAGATGATCTACATATAATGCCCGATAGGCCGGAAGACGGAGCTTTCCTGTTTCCAGCTCTTTTTTCGTGATGCCAAGTTCCTTTGCCAGACGCATCACCGTATAGATGCCGCCTTCTCCCAATTCTAAAAACTCCCCGGTCTTTAAACGGTAATATTTCTTTTTCTGGCTGTAGGCCCCTAAAATCTTCGTCAGTTCACGGGCAGAAAATCCCTCCGGATCTACTGTAAGTTCCAGCCACCCGGCTGCCAGACGAACCTCAGCCTTTATCCGGGGAGTTCGGATCACTCTCCAGTTTTTCATATTTTCTGCCAGATAAACCTCCCCCAGAGCCTTAAACTCTTCTATTCCGGAACCCAGCAGACGGTAAAGAGCCTCCTCATCCTTTCGGATCACCAGGCGGCCGTCTGTACTGCTTTTACATTTAAAATATTTCCCTATGACCTGACTGATCTTAAACTCCCCAGGCACATCCCGGCAAACAGTTCTGGGAAGCTCTTCATCTTCGATGGGGTGGAACCGGTACTCTCCATAGGACAGAGATGGTTCCATATAGAGAACGCCATCTCCTCCGGCCTCAAAATAAAACTCTGCCTTTAAGGGTTCCGGTTCGTACTGCTCCAGCTCTACCTCTTCCAGACCGATCCTGCTGTAAGCCCGAATACTTTTTAATACACGCTGGAAAAAAAGAGGAATATCCTTATTCGCTATAAGAATCTGGCTCTCCCTTTCTCTGCGGATCTGTTCCAGAAAGATTCCTGCTGACTGGGAAAATGCTTCACTGCAGCAGTACAGATGCTTTCCCGCCGCAAGATAAAGATGGCTGCTGCCTCTGAAAACACTCTGAACCGTCCGGGAAGCTTCCTGTCCATCTGTCTGTTCCAAAATTCCCTGAAGACGCACCTGTATCCCGTCTCTTCCGTACCGGCTCACTAAAACAGCCAGCTGAGGATCGGTTTTTTTCAGTGAAAACACACCTCCGACGCCCTGAGAAAACCGTACTTCCAATGTTTTCTCTCCCGAATCCTCTTTTAACAGAGCATTAAAAAAGCGGTCTCTGTCCAGCCTGCCCAGAGTCAGCCGGCGAAGAGCCTTCTGATGCTCCATAAGCTCCAGAATCAGATCCAGCAGCATTCTCGATCCCGGTTCAAACGCGCTCTTCTGGTGGTGGAATGCCAGTTCCTTTCCATAGGCTGCAAAGGCCCCTCCTTCCACAGCCGCACAGAAGGCCAGAAGATCTCTCAAAGCATACATACGCCCTTTTCCGATTTTAAATTCCGCCTGTACGTCCTGTCCATCCAGAAACAATACCGGCTCTATACGCACCCCGGAGCCTTCCTCTTCCTCCAGAATATCCGCCACAGCCCGGTTGGTATACTCACGAATCATGGCATGGGCCTGAGAAGAAGTATGCACCGGAGGTTTTGATGCTTCCTTTTTATATTTCTTATAATATGCAAAAAGGGCCTCCCCATGGGCGCAGATGCCCCTGTAAGAATTCCCTTCTGTACAGGTACAGGAATAATCCCTTACCTGATCATTTTTAAGATACAGCTGAACCTTATAGATATGGGCCTGGTCTTCCACCAGGCCCTTTACGCCAGCCTCTCCCTTCCAGAAGCTGCTGGTTTCCATTTTTTCAATCTTCATTGACACGAAATCCATTCTGCCCTTACAGGCTCCGGTTTACATCCGCTCCGGCGCTTCGATTCCCAGAAGGCCGATACAGGTCTCAAGAACCCGTTTGGTAAGGGTAATCAGACCGATATAGCTGTCCTTTCTGGCTTCATTTTCTTCGGAGAGAATCTTGGTATCATGATAAAAGCTGTTAAATGCATTGGCAGTCTCATAGACATACTGACAGATCTTGTGAGGAGCTGTCTCTGCAAAGCTGTTTTCCAGTACCTCGCTGTATTTTGCCAGCTGCAGCATAAGGGCCTTTTCAGAAGCCCCTGCTGCGGGAAGAATCTTCTTCTCAGCAGCCAGCTCGCTGACGCTTCCGCCATTGTCTTTGTATTTTCCGAGAATAGACTTAATACGCACAATCGTATAAAGGATGTAGGGGCCTGTATTTCCCTCAAAGGAAATAAACCGGTCCATATCAAATACATAATCCTTGGAAGCCTGATTGGACAGGTCGCCGTACTTCAAAGCAGCAAGGCCCACTACCTTTGCAGTCTCTCTGGCCTCTTCCTCAGATACGGTGCGGTTTTCCATAATGCGGTTAAATACAGCCTCGTCAATATCTGCAATCAGCTTTTCAAGACGCATCACGCCGCCTTCCCTTGTCTTAAACGGCTTTCCATCCTTACCGTTCATAGTGCCGAAGCCCAAAAAGATCATTTTTGTATCAGGCTTTACGATCCCGGCCTTTCTGGACACCCGGAATACCTGCTCAAAATGCATAGCCTGACGCTTATCTCCCACATAAATATAGCGGTCCGGCTTAAAATCCTGTTCTCTC
>CAUCBQ010000231.1 GCA_958441075.1 uncultured Clostridiaceae bacterium
TACTGATATTGGTCTTCGCAACCTGGACGTGGTGATGGGTCTTGAGAACCGCATTGTCTACAATCTTGTAGATGTGGTAGAAGGAAACTGCCGTATGAAGCAGGCCCTGATAAGAGACAAAAGATATCCAAGCCTTTATCTTCTGCCCGCGGCTCAGACGCGGGACAAATCCTCAGTGACCCCGGAGCAGATGATCAAGCTGACAGAAGACCTGAAGGAGGAATTTGATTACATCCTTTTGGATTGTCCTGCAGGGATTGAGCAGGGCTTTTACAATGCCATTGCAGGCGCAGGACGGGCTCTGGTAGTAACCACTCCCGAGGTTTCAGCCATTCGCGATGCAGACCGTATCATCGGCCTGCTGGAACATGCAGGAATCACTGAGATTGGACTGATAGTTAATCGAATCCGGGCGGATATGGTACGCAGGGGAGACATGATGTCTTTGGAAGATGTACGGGATATTTTAGCCGTAGATATCCTGGGAGCCATTCCTGACGATGAAAATATCGTAGTCTCTACCAATCAGGGAGAGCCCCTGGTAGGTATGGGGTCCGCTGCCGGACAGGCATATTTAAACGTATGCCGCAGGCTGTTAGGGCAGAACATCCCCATCGAATCCCCCGGTGAGGCCAGAAGCTTTTTTGTAAGGCTGGCCCGGGTGCTGAAGCGGGCATAGGAGGGATGAAAAGACGTGAAGACCAGATGTTCCAAAGATACAGCCAAATTCCGGCTGAAGCTTCTCCTTGTGGCAGATAAGGCAGGCTGTTCGCCGGAACTCATAAGGATGATTAAAGATGACATGATCCGTGTCATTTCCAAGTACATGGAGATAGAAAAGGACAATGTCCGCCTTTTGATGGACACAGACGGTTCCTGTCGGGGACTGCCGGTGCTTCAGGCAGATATACCCATACGCTCCATTTCCAATAAGGGGCTTTACTGATATGCTTTTTGATTACGATTTCAGAAATTACAGCTTCCGGCTTCTTGTTTATATGACAGCTTTAAGCGTCATAGGCATACTGGTTGTGCGCAGTGCCACCAATATGGATTCGGAAGCGGTGACAAAACAGATGTTGGGCATACTGGCAGGAATGGCTATTGCCATCTGCCTTTCACTGGTAGATTACCATAAGATACTGAATTTCAGCACGGTCATTTATCTGATTTGTATTGGAAGCCTTCTGGCCGTGCTGTTTTGGGGCAAATCCGTCAACAATGCAAAACGCTGGATCGAAGTTCCTGTTTTAGGACAGCTTCAGCCCTCGGAATTTGTGAAGATTGGCCTTATCATTACCTTTTCCTGGTATTTTATGAAGTATCAGGAAAAGGTAGACAAGGTTTCTACTGTGGTACTGGCAGCTGTGCTTTTTGGTATCCCTGCTATGCTTATATTTGAACAGCCAAACCTTTCTACCTGCCTCGTTACTGTGGTGATCGTGCTGGGGATTGTATTCGTCAGCGGGATCAGCTACCGTTGGATTGTGGGAACACTGGCAGTTGTTATTCCAATGATTGCTACATGCGTATATCTTCTGCTTCATGGTATGATTCCATTTATCAAAGAATACCAGGCAGGACGTATTTTGGCCTGGTTTTACCCGGAAAAGTATGGAGAAGCACGCTATCAGCAGAATAACTCCATCATTGCCATCGGTTCCGGTCAGCTGAATGGAAAGGGACTTTACAACACTACGATTGCATCTGTAAAAAACGGCAACTTTCTTTCCGAGGAGCAGACCGACTTTATCTTTGCTGTTATTGGCGAAGAGCTTGGTTTTATCGGCTGCGCTGTCGTTATTCTGCTGTTTTTACTGATTGTATATGAATGTCTTATGATGGCAGCCAGAGCTAAAGATATGGCTGGCCGGCTGCTGTGTACCGGTATGGCTGCACTCATTGCCTTTCAGAGTTTTGCCAATATTGCAGTTGCCACAGGTATTTTTCCCAATACAGGACTGCCGCTTCCGTTTATAAGTTTTGGAAGCAGCTCGCTTATCAGTATTTTTATCGGTATGGGACTTGTGCTCAATGTAGGACTGCAGCGGGTACCACGACACTATTAATTCCTAAGGAGGGGTCTGAATATGACAATAGGTTTAATTGCACATGATGCAAAGAAAAAACTGATGCAGAATTTCTGCATTGCATACAGAGGGATTTTAAGCAAGCATTCTTTGTATGCTACCGGAACTACCGGAAGGCTCATAGAAGAGGTTGCTAATCTTAATATCCATAAACATCTGGCGGGCCATCTGGGCGGTATTCAGCAGATGGCGGCTCAGATTGAGCACAATGATATGGATCTGGTGATTTTTCTGAGAGATCCTCTGATGCCAAAATCCCATGAGCCGGATGTAAATGACGTAGTTCGCCTCTGCGATACCTACAATATTCCTCTGGCTACCAACCTGGCCACTGCGGAGCTTTTGATCAAGGCTCTTGACAGAGGAGATATGGAGTGGAGAGAGGTTGACAGATAATGAAACGGGGGTTTGTCAGAACCTGGAGTGTTCTTGTGCTGACGGTTTCCATGTGCCTTGGGGGTTGTTCAGGCAGTCTTGCGGATTCCTATTCTCTTAAGGAGCGTCTGCCTGTCCT
>CAUCBQ010000232.1 GCA_958441075.1 uncultured Clostridiaceae bacterium
GGATTAGTGTCCGAAGGCTGCGGCTGTTGTCCAGATTCACAGAAAAATCTTTCAAATTGCGGTTATTTATACCGATGATTCTGGCTCCTGCGTCTATGGCTGTCAGTACCTCTTCTTCACTGTGGGTCTCTGTCAGTGCAGATAATCCCAGTTCGTCACAGATCCGGAGATATTCCTGTAGCTGGCTTTGGCTTAAAATAGAACAGATCAGAAGCACTGCAGCTGCCCCAAGAGTCTTAGCTTCATAGATCATGTACTCGTCTACCACAAAGTCCTTACGCAGGCAGGGAAGTGAAACTGCGGAGGCAATTTCTGCCAGATAGGAGTTCTGTCCCAGGAACCATTTCGGCTCTGTAAGAACGGAAATGCAGTCGGCTCCGGCTTCCTGGTATTCTCTGGCAATGTCCAGGTAAGGAAAGTCCGGAGAAATCAACCCTTTTGAAGGAGAGGCTTTCTTGCACTCGCAGATAAAGGACATTCCTGGATTTTTAAGGGCCTGTTCAAAGGAGAAGTTTCCTTTTGGAAGAGAAAAAGCCTCTTTCCTGATTTCAGACAGGGACAGTTTTTCTTTTGCCAGCAGGGTGCGTTCTCTGGCATGGTCGGCAAGCTGGTCAAGAATGGTCATCACATCACCTCCGGAATATTGCTGAGTGTAATCAGTTTTTGAAGGGTTTCTGCTGCCTTACCAGAATCAATGAGTGCTGCGGCAAGCCCTGTGCCTTCCTTCATGCTTTGAGCTTTTCCGCCAATATAGAGAGCCGCCCCTGCGTTTAAAAGAACAGCGTCCCGCTTTGGTCCTTTTTCTCCGTTAAGGATCGCCAGAGTAATGCGGGCGTTTTCCTCCGGGGTTCCGCCTCTTAAGTCCTCCTTTTTACAGCGGGTAAATCCAAATTCTTCCGGAGTGATGGTATAAGATTTGAACCAGCCGTCCCTGATTTCGCATATTCTGGTTGGAGCACTTAGGGAAATTTCATCCAGCTTATCCATACCGTATACCACCATGCCCCGTTTCACGCCCAGCTGGATCAGAACACTGGCCAGAGGCTCTGCCAGATAATCGTCATATACGCCCAGCAGCTGCATGGAGGGAGAACCCGGATTGGTAAGAGGCCCCAGAATATTGAATACGGTACGGAACCCCAGTTCCTTCCGGATAGCTCCTACATATTTCATGGAGGTATGGTATTTCTGGGCGAAGAAAAAGCACATGCCCACATCCTTTAAAAGCGCTCTGCAAAGGCTGGGGCTTTGATCGATATTTACCCCCAGAGCTTCCAGACAGTCTGCAGTGCCGCAGCGGGAGGAAGCGGCCCGGTTGCCATGCTTTGCCACCTTCATGCCGCCGGAGGCGGCAACCAGGGCGGCAGTGGTGGAAATATTAAAGCTCTGGGCGTTATCTCCTCCGGTTCCTACAATTTCGAACAGCTCCATATCTGTTTTTACCTGTTCGGCATGTTCCCTCATAGCGGCAGCACAGCCGGTGATTTCGTCGGTGGTTTCGGCTCTTGCACTTTTTGTGGAAAGAGCGGCTAAAAAAGCAGCATTTTGTGTGGCAGTGGTTTTTCCGTCCATGATTTCATTCATCACCGTATAGGCTTCCTCATAGGACAGATCCTGCTTATTTACGATTTTTACAATGGCTTCCTTGATCATGGCTGTATCTCCTTTATAAAATTTCTGATCATCGTCCCTCCGTCAGGCGTGATAATGGATTCGGGGTGAAACTGAAGCCCGTAAACGGGAAATGCCTTATGCTGTACTCCCATGATTTCTCCGTCAGCAGTACGGGCAGTGATCTGCAGACAGTCCGGAAGAGTATCCGGGTCGGCTGCCAGAGAATGGTATCTGGCCACAGGAGCCCTTTGGGGACACCCATGAAACAGAGGACAAGTGGTTTCAAAGAGAACCTCCGACTGCTTTCCATGCATCAGTTCCCTGGCGTAGGTGATAGAAGCGCCAAAGGCGGCACAGATGGCCTGATGGCCTAGGCAGATACCCAGGATGGGGATTTTGTCTCCAAACCTTTGGATCAGTGGGATCATGACCCCGCCATCTTCTGGCCTTCCAGGGCCAGGAGAAAGGATGATCCGGTCGGGGTGGAGGGCTTCAATCTCATCCACTGTTTTTTCATCGTTTCGGATGACCAGGATATCCGGATCAAGCGTACCGACGATCTGGTACAGGTTGTAAGAAAAGCTGTCATAATTGTCGATTAAAAGTGTCATTGCAGATCCTCCTGTGCAAGTTCAAGGGCTTTCAGTGATGAACGGGCTTTGTTGAGGCACTCTTCATATTCCTTTTCAGGAACGGAATCTGCAACAATTCCGGCGCCGCTTCTTACATACACCCGCCCGTTTTTCCTGTAGGCAATGCGGATTGCGATACAGGTATCCATATTTCCTGTAAAATCAATATAACCGATGGCTCCTCCATAAATCCCCCGTTTATTCTGTTCCAGCTGGTGAATGAGCTGACAGGCTCTGATTTTCGGAGCACCGGAAAGCGTTCCTGCCGGAAGCACAGCTTCAATGGCATCCAGAGCGTCATAACCGGGAGCTATTTCGCCTCTGACCGTAGAGCCTATATGCAT
>CAUCBQ010000233.1 GCA_958441075.1 uncultured Clostridiaceae bacterium
GGGATAAGGGATTCCAAGATTTTTGTACTTAACCTTTCCCATATCGTGGTAAGGCAGCACATCCAGAGCCTTAATATTGGAACGCATTCCCAGATACCGGCCCAGCTTCAGCAGATATTCCTCCTGATTGGTGATTCCCGGAACCACTACGTGGCGAATCCATACAGGGATTTTCTTTTTCTCCAGATAAGCCTCAAAGGCCATCACCGGCTGCTGGGGCTGGCTGCAGAGCTTTTCATGCTCAGAAGGATCAATGTGCTTTATATCCAAAAGCACCAGATCCGTTACAGCCATCAGGCGGTCAAACTGTTCCAGAACAGCCGGATTGTCCGGACGGAAGGTAATGCCGGAGGTATCCAGACAGGTATGGATACCTCGTTTTTTTGCCTCGGTAAAAAGCTCTGTTACAAAGCCGATCTGCATCAGAGGTTCTCCGCCGCTGACCGTGATTCCGCCTTTGGTATAGAAGTGCTTCATTTTATCATACTGGGCTAAAAGTTCATCCACAGAGGTAAGCGTTCCGCCCTTTGGATTCCAGGTATCAGGATTGTGGCAGTAAAGACAGCGCATGGGACAGCCGCTTAAAAATATTACCATGCGGATTCCCGGCCCGTCTACCGTACCGCAGCTTTCTATGGAATGTACCCGTCCTGACATAATGAAAACCTCCGTTTCTTTTATCTCTGTTCCGTTTCGGCAGACAGCAAAGGCCGCGGAACAATCCTTAAAAACCGCAGGCAGATGCGGGTATGCATCTGCCTGTCCATGTTATGCTTAGATGGAATCGTGGAATGTTCTGGAAATAACCTCGTCCTGCTGTGCCTTTGTAAGCTTGTTGAAGTTTACGGCATAGCCGGAAACGCGTACGGTGAGCTGAGGATATTTTTCAGGGTGAGCCTGAGCGTCCAGAAGAGTTTCTTTGGAAAATACATTTACGTTTAAGTGGTGTCCGCCCTCAGCGGCATATCCGTCTAACAGGGATACCAGGTTGTCGATCTGTGCCTCGCTTGCTTTTACCATAGTGATTGTCCTCGCTTTCTTAAAATAAGGTTAGTCAAATACTGTTTAAGCTTCCTCGATGTCTGCTTCGGCGTCCAGGCCCTCAAAAAGATTTCCGCCCACCTCGCAGCCGGCGCAGCCGTTTAATTCTACCTCCAGATCTCCCATGAAGACCTGATCATCCTTTCCAAGGGCTCCCGGAATAATGGAGAAGGTATTGGAAATACCGTCCTGTGCATCACGGAAGGGAAGCTTTGCTACAGATGCCAGGGAAGCAACTGCGCCGTGGCTGTCTCTGTGGTGCATGGGGTTGGCGCCCGGTGCAAAGGGCTGTCCTGCCTTTCTTCCGTCAGGGGTAGAACCGGTGTTCTTACCGTAAACTACATTGGAAGTGATTGTTAAAATAGAGGTGGTCGGAATACCGCCGCGGTAGGTGTGGTTTCCCTTGATATAGCTCATGAAGGTGTGCACAAGGTCAGAAGCAATCTGATCGGCCCGGTCGTCATTATTTCCATATTTCGGGAAATCTCCTTCTACAATGTAATCGGTTACAATACCCTGTTCATTGCGGACGGTTTTTACCTTTGCATACTTGATGGCAGATAAGGAGTCAGCTACAACGGACAGTCCGGCAATACCGGTTGCAAACCACCGTGTTACCTTCTTGTCGTGAAGAGCCATCTGCAGACGCTCATAGCAGTAGCGGTCATGATTGTAGTGGATGATGTTTAAGGCGTTGACATAAACGCTTGCCAGCCATTTCATCATATCCTTATATTTATCCATTACCTCGTCATAATCCAGGTATTCGCTGGTAATAGGACGGTATTTGGGTCCGATCTGCTTTCCGGAGATCTCGTCTACACCGCCGTTGATCGCATAGAGCAGGCATTTTGCCAGGTTGGCTCTTGCGCCGAAGAACTGCATTTCCTTGCCCACGCGCATACTGGAAACACAGCAGGCGATTGCATAGTCATCACCGTGGGTTACGCGCATGAGATCATCATTTTCATACTGAATGGAAGAAGACTCAATGGAGGTCTTTGCGCAGAAGCGCTTAAATGCCTCAGGCAGCCTTGTGGACCACAGCACGGTCAGGTTTGGCTCAGGCGCAGTGCCCAGGTTCTTTAAGGTGTGCAGATAGCGGAAGGACATCTTTGTTACCAGAGGACGTCCGTCCAGGCCGATACCGCCGATGGATTCCGTTACCCAGGTAGGATCGCCGGAGAACAGCTCGTTATACTCAGGAGTACGGGCAAATTTTACCAGACGCAGCTTCATGATGAAGTGGTCTACAAACTCCTGAATCTCCTGCTCTGTGTAGGTTCCTGCCTTTAAGTCGCGCTCCGCATAGATATCCAGGAAGGTAGAGGTACGTCCCAGGGACATGGCCGCGCCGTTCTGCTCCTTCACGGCTGCAAGATAGCCGAAGTAGAGCCACTGGATGGCTTCCTTTACGTCCTTTGCAGGCTTTGAAATATCGAAGCCGTAGATGCGTCCCAGCTCCTTTAATTCCTCAAGCGCACGGATCTGCTCGGA
>CAUCBQ010000234.1 GCA_958441075.1 uncultured Clostridiaceae bacterium
GAGCAACAAAAAAGACCGCATTTATGCGGTTTGTGGCGTTTCGCAAACGCCTATAAATACAATAACAGAAAGAGGAGTGAAATCATGAATATATTATTTTTCCTGACTCCCAAGAGTGAGGTGGCTTATATTAATGAGGATGACACACTGCGTCAGGCTCTGGAAAAAATGGAGCATCACCGGTATTCCGCCATTCCCATTATCAGCCGTACAGGCCGTTACATAGGGACGCTTACAGAGGGCGATCTGCTCTGGGGAATCAAAAACCAGTATCATCTGGATTTAAAGGGCGCTGAAAAGATTCCTATCACAGCGATCCGCCGGCGTCTTGATAATCGCCCTGTAAAGGCCGGTGCCGATATGGAGGATCTGATGGGAAAGGCACTGAATCAGAACTTTGTGCCTGTGTTGGATGATCAGAAATGTTTTATCGGTATCATTACCCGGAAAGATATTATTCAGTATTTTTATAAAAAGACGCAGCAGGCTCAGAAGGATGCAAAAGCATGCTGCGGACAGAGCTACGCAGAGAACAAGAAGCGGGATGTGGCTTCAGCTGTTGCATTTCAATCAGAGAAAGAGAATGCAGATGAAAAAGCGCTGTGAAAATGCATAAAAATAAAAAAGACATTTTTTAAAGTTTGTGCACACTTTTTGAGGCGGATATGCTATTATAATAGACGTAACCCCCCAATACATTATATAGTTTTGCTACACCCCATAAGAAACGAAATACCTTCTCCTGAAAAGACCGGTTCCCCGACCGGTCTTTTCGCTTTTGTCTGCAATTTAGCCGGTATTAGAAATTTTTGTATTGACGGAATGAAACCTTTGGTGTATATTTTATTACAATGCAGCGAAATGTAAGACAGTGGCTGACAGATGTATGCGCAATAAATACATTCCGAGGCGTATCCGGCAGTTTCAGATGAGGTCATTTTCAGCTCAGCTGGATCGGCAGATGCCCTGAGGGGAATATGAGGAGGAAATTATGAAGCCATATGCAGAGATGAGTAAAGAGGAACTGATGGCCCTTCGCAGAGATCTGAAAGCAAAGTATCATGATTTTCAGACCAAGGATTTAAAGCTGGATATGTCCAGAGGAAAACCCAGTGTGGATCAGCTGGATCTTTCCATGGGAATGATGGATGTGCTCAGCAGTGATGACGATCTCACCTGTGAGGACGGAACGGACTGCCGCAATTACGGTGTGCTTACAGGTATCGATGAAGCAAAGGAGCTTCTGGCAGATATGATGGAGGTAAATCCCTCTACCATCATTATTTACGGAAATTCCAGCTTAAATGTAATGTACGATACGGTTTCCAGAGCCATGACCCACGGTATTATGGGAAATACCCCCTGGTGCAGGCAGGATAAGGTGAAATTCCTCTGTCCTGTTCCGGGATATGACCGTCATTTTGCGATTACAGAATATTTCGGAATTGAAATGATCAATGTCCCCATGACTCCAGAAGGCCCGGATATGGATATGGTAGAACGTCTGGTGGCATCTGACCCGGCAATTAAGGGAATCTGGTGTGTTCCCAAGTATTCCAATCCCCAGGGATATTCCTATTCGGATGAAACGGTGCGCCGCTTTGCCAGACTGGAGCCGGCAGCGCCTGATTTCCGTATTTTCTGGGATAATGCCTATGGCGTTCACCACTTATATGACCATGATCAGGATCATCTGATTGAGATTCTGGCAGAGTGCAAGCGGGCCGGAAATCCGGATCTGGTATATAAATTTGCCTCTACCTCCAAGATCAGCTTCCCTGGCTCCGGTATTGCCTCTATCGCCACCTCTCATAACAATCTGGAGGACATCAAGGCACAGTTAAAGAATCAGACCATTGGACATGATAAGGTAAACCAACTGCGCCATGTGCGTTTCTTTAAGGATATACATGGTATGGTGGAGCACATGAGAAAGCATGCGGATATCATCCGGCCCAAGTTTGAAGCAGTGGAAGAGATTCTGGAAAGAGAGCTGGGCGGACTTGGGATCGGAGAATGGACCAAGCCCAAGGGCGGATATTTTATTTCTTTTGATTCTCTGGACGGCTGTGCAAAGGATATTGTGGCCCGGTGCAAGAAGGCCGGTGTAGTGATGACAGGAGCAGGCGCTACCTATCCCTATGGAAAAGATCCTCATGACAGCAACATCCGCATTGCGCCTACCTATCCGCCTCTGGGAGATCTGGTAGTGGCAACGGAGCTTTTTGCTCTGTGCGTAAAGCTTACCAGCGCAGAGAAGCTTTTGAAGGAAATGGAGCAGAATCCACAGCCTGCAAAAGCAGAAGAGGCAGTCCAGTAACTGCCAGAGTAAAAATAAAACAGTTTCAGATACTAACAGGGAGCCCTCCGTTTAGACGGAGCGCTCCCTGTGTGCGTTTCTGAATGGCTTTTTATGGCAGGCAGAGAAATGCAGCAGGAATCAGTCGTAAAGGAGCCAATTTATGGAAGAGCCGATGATTCATGCTGGAAAATGGGACTTTGTTACCTTTTTTATGGTTCCGGGTACTACTG